>CAZUJM010000064.1:0-9023 GCA_964620405.1 uncultured Pirellulaceae bacterium
GTCTTGACCTTCGACCACACGTCGTTCCAAGACGATCTCGACCCGCTGCCGGCGAGCTTCGTGCAGGAAGCGGACGGGGATGGCGTGTCGATCAGCGCGGATGGAGTCAACTGGTATCGCATCGTCGACGCGAAGGATATCCCGGAAGGGCAGTGGGTCACGGAGACGGTGGACCTGGTGGCGGCGACGCAGTCGGCCGGCATCGCGCTCGGCGCGGAATTCCGCATCCGCTTCCAGCAGTTCGACGACACGACATTTCCGGCCGACGGCCGCGCGTACGACCACATCGGCATCCAGATCACGCCCGCTCCGCGGTTGGAGGACTGGTACCGAATCTCGCTGGCCGATGGACAGTCGGCCAGTTTCGTCTACAGGGAGCTGGGGCAGGGGTCGGCCACTCTGCTGGAACTCTACGACCCCTCCAGCACGCTGCTGGCCAATGGCGAACCGACAGCCGCGGGCAGCTACCAGATCAGCAACTTCTCGGATACTTCGACGGACGGCGTGCCAGCCAGTTACTACCTGCGCGTGCTGCAACCGGCGGAGAAGTACACGCTGCTGGTAACGCGGAACAGCACCTTCGACGCGTCGCCCAACGACAGCCTGTCGCGGGCCCAGACGCTGGGTCCCGACCTGGCGGTCCTGGGCTACGTCGGCGATGAGCCGTTGCCTTCCCATGAGGTGCTGGAGTCGTTCGCGGGCCCCGGATTCACGGGTTTCATTCCGCCCGACCCGATCCTGGCGGTCGGCCCCAAGCAGGTGGTCGCGATGGTCAACACGACGTTGAGCATCTTCGACAAGGAGACGAATGCTGCGCTGTTCACGCAATCCGTGTCGGGCGCGCAGGGCTTTTTCGGCACCGTGGGCGCGACGACCACGGTGTTCGATCCCTGGGTAGTCTTCGATCGGGATACGCAGCGTTTCTTCCTGATTTCGATCGACGTGGTATCGCGCACCGAGTCGAGCATGTATGTGGCCGTGTCGACTTCCGCGACGCCCACCGACGGTGCCTCCTGGCACAAGTACCGTTTCGATTTCACGCACTATCCGGAACCGCTGGGCCTGGGCTTGGAGGCGCACTTCCCGGACTATCCAAAGATGAGCGTCAGCCGGGACGCGCTGTTCGTCTCCTCGAACTACTTCCCGATCGCCGCGGGGTCGGGGGTCTACTCGGGCATCATCGCCATCGAAAAGGGACCGTTGCTGGAGGGCGGACCGGCGCGGAAGCTTTACGAGGAGTACTTCACTGGCTTCTCGGTGTTCCCGATCCAGCAGGCCGAGCCGGATGGTACGCAGTATTTCGCGGAGGCGTTCAACTCCACGACGATCCGCCTGCACGCGATATCGAATGTCACGACGAGCCCGCAGCGGCATACGACGCTGCTGACCGTGCCGAGATACCTGGAACCGGTCCGCGTTCCCCAGTTGGGTGGTGGTGCCCTGCTGGATCCGGTCAGCAGCCGTATCATGGGCGGCACTTGGCGCGATGGCTCCGCATGGTTCACGCATGGGATCATGGACCCGGCGACGGGCGACAGCGAGAACGTGGCGCGTTGGTACGAAGTCGAGACACGATCGTTTCCGCTGGGAACGCCGGTGCTGAAGCAGTACGGGAACGCGGACCCGGGTCCGGCCGTGCACGCGTGGATGCCCGGCTTGGCCGTGGACGGCGAAGGCAACATGGCCATCGGCTTCTCGATGGGCGGGAACTCCCTGTATGCCAGCGCGGGCTTCATGGGCCGGCTGGCGACCGACGCGCCCGGCACGATCACGCGCGCCGCCAAGGTGTTCGCCGAAGGCCGCGCCAGCTATACGCTCCGCGACAGCGCTGGACGCAATCGCTGGGGCGACTACAGCGGACTGGTGGTCGACCCGGAGGACGACACGACCTTCTGGGTGATGAACGAGTATGCGACGAGCGTCGGCGTGTGGGGCACGCGCATCGCATCCTTCCGTCTCGCGTCCGTGCCCGAATCGGACTTCTACAAGTTCGAGGCGAGGGCCGGGGACGTGCTGAACATCGAGACGTCCACGCCTTTCGACGGCCCGCTGCTTGCCGCCAATGGCCTCGACGCGCGCCTCGAGCTGTACGGCCCCAACCTGGCGTTGCTGGCGGCGGACAACAACAGCATGAGCGACGGGCGGAACGCTCGCATCCAGTTTGTCGCCACGCAGGCCGGCACCTATCGCGTGGCCGTCAAGGCGCAGGAGAGCGACGGGGCCTATGTGCTGCGCGTGACCGGCGCGACGGGCGGCAATTCGCCACCCTCGATCGTCGCCGCGGAGCCTGCGGCCGGCAGGTCGCTGAAGGCGTTCCCGACGACCTATCGCCTGTCGTTCTCGGAGACGATCGCGACGGCTTCGATCCAAGCCTCTGACCTGCGAGTGAACAACGTCCCGGCCACCTCCGTTCGCCGTGAGGGCAACTCGCTTGTCTACACACTCGATCCGGCGATCTACGTCGGCGACGGCACCTACCAGGTGACCATGCCGGTCGGCGCCGTGCAGGATCTGCAGGGACAGCTGTTGGCGACAGCCTACCAGGCAACCTTCTCAATCGACACGGCGGGACCGCGGATCATCGAGACGCTCTGGAACGCCGGCTCCCTGCCATCCAGCCAGACGTTCCTGCCGGGCCCTTTCTCGTTCCAGGCGCGTTTCAACGAGGACATCTTCACGCTGGCCAGTGCCCGCCGCGGACCGCTCGCTCCGGGCGTCGACGACATCGTGCTCCGCAATGCCGACACCCAGAAGGTCATCGACGAGTCCTTCGTCCAGTACAGTCGCGCCACCGACCTTTTCGAAGCGCGTTACGACAGCTTGCCGGAGGGTAACTACGAGCTGACGCTGGTTTCAGGGCCCGGAGCATTCCAGGACGATGCCGGCAACAACCTCGATGGCGAACCCCTCGGTCCCAACCTCGACGGCACCGTCACCGGCAACGGAGTGGAGGGCGGGGCCTACACGAGGACCTTCGTGGTGGATGCCGACAGCCAGACGCTCAAGCCCTTCCAGCGTCTCGCACCACTCGGCAGCCTGGTCAGCCGCAGCCTGGGCAACATGGGCTACATCAACAGCAGCGCCGACCTCGATCAGTTCACCTTCTTCGGCCAGGCCGGCGAGAAGATCACTGCGAGGCTCGCGCTGGGCGGCGCGGTCGCCGCCTCGCTGACGCTCATCGGCCCCAACGCGCCGCGTCTGCTCGGAAGCAGTGCCGCGGCCGGTGCCGCCATCCATGCCGATTCGATCCTGCTCGAAGCCACCGGTGTCTACCAGTTCCGCATCGCCGCCAGCGATCGCGCGGCCTACCAGCTGGATGTCGTGCGCAACGCGTCGGTCGAAATGTTCACGGCAGATTCCACGCCCCAGGCCGCGCGTTCGATCCAGGGTTCGCTCATCGCCCTTGGCCTCGATCGGCTGGCCGTGGTCGGGACGACCGAGAAGCGTTTCGGATTCCAGCAGACGAACGATCCCGGCCGGTTCGTCGACATCTCGGGCACCGGCACGCCCCTGGAGCTGGCAGACGACGGCGAGGTGACGATCGAGACGACGGTCGGCAACGAAGTGATGCCAGCGGGCTACATCACCGTCGCCAACAACGGCGGCATCTTGGCGGGCATCGACCTCAACCTGTACTTCGTGAACCTGCCGTTGCCCGCGCCCGACATTGGCCGCGCGCTGTTTGCCTACTGGGACGACTTGGGCAAGAGCAGCAAACCGGTGTACTGGGCGGAACGGCAGGTGGACGGCGTGGATACGTTGATCGTGCAGTGGCAAAACAGCCCGCACTATCCGGCCATTGGCGATGCTACGTTCCAGCTGCAGGTCTTCGCCACCGGCAGCACGCTGGCCCGCTTTGTCTATTCCGATGTGGAATTCGGCGATCCGCTGCTGGATTTTGGCGCCAGCGCCACGATCGGCTACCAGGTCAATGAGCGCGAGGCGTATGAGTTTAACTTTGGAGCGGCCGATGTCTCGTCCGACTTCCTGCCCACGCGACCGGTGGCCAACGGCGATGTGGTGGACCTGATCCTGTTGCCCGACGTCGACGACTATACCGTCGACCTCGATGCGTTCCGAGGCAAGGCGATTGACATCGGGCTGGCAGGCACCAGCGGACAGGACTTCCGCTCCGCCCAACTGCAGCTGCTCGACTCGCGAGGCAACCTTGTGGCCGAAGCGACCCGCCAGCCACTCGGCGCGACCTCCGACAACTACTCGCTCGCCATCGCGGGCTGGCGAGTTCCGAACGCCGGCGACAGCAACTACACGCTCCGAGTCAGCAGCAACATCGTCGGCGAGTACGGCGTGGTGGTGACGGGTGCGGCGATGCTGGAGATCGAGCCCAACCAGGGCCCGGACGATCCGCTGCGAAGCCTCGCGGTGAAGGCTGCCGCGCTGGGCTATCTGGAGGGCTCCGGCGACGAAGACCGCTACCATTGGCCGCTGCCTGCCCATCGCTTCGCCACGATCGCGGTGACGCCGCTGCTGGCCGACGCCGGCGCGAATCCGCCCAATGATCTCCTGCCCGAAGTGCTAGTGCTCGCCGCAGACGGCACGCTGATCAACACCGTGCTGGACCTGTCGGATGCGGGCGATCCTCGCTACGCGTTCCTCGTCGACGACGCGCAGACCGTCACGATCCAAGTGATCAGCTCCACCGGCGAGGGCGAGTACCGGCTGGATGTGGAGGCGTTGGAATTCGACTACGGCGACGCCCCCGATGCGTACGCCACCACGGTCGCCACGGGCGGCGCGCGGCATGTCGGCCGCGGACCCCGCTTCGGCAATCGCCGCGACCAGGAGCCCGATGGTCAGCCGACCCCCGATGCGTTGGGGGACGACGTGGCTGGTCCGCGGGACGACGAAGATGGCGTGGTCGGCGCCACGACCTGGATGCCTGGCCAGGTGGGAGCCACCCTGCACTTCAGCGTGCAGAACAGTCCCGACACCTCCTTCGTGAACGCCTGGATCGACTTCAACGGCGACCTGCAGTGGTCCGACGAGGAGCGGATCGCGAGCAACCTGGCCGTGGGCAATGGCAGCAAGACGCTGCCGTTCAACGTCCCGTCAGGACTCGCCGACGGCGCACGCGTGGCCCGCTTGCGTATCAGTTCCGCTCCCCTGTCCGATCCGTTTGGGATCGCGATGGATGGCGAAGTTGAAGACCATGCGGTGGAACTGAAGAATACGCCGAGCGTCTCGATCGACGAGGTGCAGCGTCTGGAGGGCACGGGTGGCTTGACCGAATTCGCGTTCACGGTCACGCGCTCCCACGCGGCGTCCAGTTTGCAGGTCACCGTCGCCACGGAAGCGGGCACGGCCAGCGAAGGCAGCGACTACACGCCCGTCACCAGGGTGCTGGACTTCCCGCAAAACGGGCCGCTTCAACAGACGGTCGTCGTCTCCGTGGTGGCGGACGCGGTCTGGGAGCCCGACGAAACGTTCCGCGTCGTGCTTTCAGCGCCCGTCGACGCCACCCTGGCGGACAGCTTCGCCGAAGGCACGATCGTCAACGATGACGATACGCTGCGAATCGCCTCCGTCCGCGCGAGTTCCTCGCGTTGGTCGACCGCCATGCTTCGCGCGCTCGATCCTGCGCAAGCGGGAGGTTATCTCGTCTCCACGACCGATGCCCAGGCGAAGCCCCTGCCCTGGACGCAGGTCGATCGGATCACGCTGGAATTCACGCATGACGTCCGTGCGTCACTCGATCCGCTGGCTTTCCGACTGCTGGGAGCGACGGCGGGGCCCGTCGCGGTACACGACTTCGCCTACGACCCGACACGCGACACGCTGACACTCCTGTTCCGCGATCCCTTGCTCGCCGATCGCTATACGCTGCTCGTCGACGATTCGATCTCCGCGACGGACGGCCTGCCGCTGGATGGCGAATGGGCCAGCAGCACCACCCGCGGACCCTCCGGCAACGGCATCCCGGGCGGCAACTTCGAGTTTTCCTTCGCGGTTCTGCCCGCCGACATCGACGGTGACGGAGTGGTCACCATGGCCGACCTGGAACTGGCCATGGCCAGCGTCGCCCGCAGCGCGGGCACGCCGGGCTACAACCCCCGCAGCGACCTCAACGGCACCGGACGCGTGGCCGGCACCGACCTATCCGAGATCCTGCGCCGCATGACCTCGCGCATCCCCGTTCCGGCCATCGCGTCTCTCGCGCCAGCGGCGATCCTGCCAGCGGCCGCCGTGGACGATCTCTTCGCCAGCGACTCCCGCTGGTCGCCTCGCGACGGATCCGGAGCGGACGAGCAGGCCACGGCCTGACGCGGCCGCGTTCGAAGAACGGCCCCACAACGCGCAGCGACTGCGTTGCCAGCATCAACGCCGATTTCGCTGTTGCTCTCGGGCGACCGGATTGGTACGGTCCGCGCGGCCTTGGGATCCCTTGCCTGGGAGAGTGTCCGCGCACGACAAGCGGCGCACGCAGGAAGCGTCCCCTGGCCAGGATCCCATGCAAACACTCATGGACAACCGGCCTCGTCGTCTCGTACGTCGAGCGAGCCGGAATGAATGCCTCAGGGAAGTTGCTATGGCACGAAATAGAGGCCACCTCGGCCGGATGATCGGCGGCATCCTCTGGATGCTGCTCGCCTGCGGAACCACGCTCGCCTGGCAGAACGCCGAGGCGACGCCGGAGTGGATCTGGTCGCCGGAACATGCGGCGGGCCATGTGCCCCAGACCAGTTGCTACTTCCGCAAGACGGTTTCACTACCCACCACGACTTCGGGACACCTGGCCATCGCCGCCGACGATGCCTTCGAGTTGTACGTCAATGGCGTGCACGTGGGACGAGGAGCCGCCTCGCAGGGCATCCAGACGTTTGACGTGAGTCGCCAGTTGCGCTCGGGCCGCAACCTGCTGGCCGTGGCCGTAACGAATCGCGAGGGCACCAAGGCGGGACTGGCCATTCGCATGGTGGTCATCGACAAGAAGCAGAAGAGTTCCGTGATCGTGACCGACGCCAGTTGGCGGTCCTTCGCGACGTCGGCTACGAACTGGGAACGGCCGTCGTTCTCGGATAAGCGCTGGCCGCAGGCCAAGTCGATCGGACGGTATCCGGACTTCGTGGCGCGCCAGACCGAAGCGGACCAGCGACAGGCCGATATGTTGGCCGGCAACGCTCCGTCCGTATCCCTCGAGAACCCCGCGGTGGATGCCGCGAACGAGACGCTGCGGCAACCGCCAGCCCTGGTGCCTTCCGCAGCCCAGGCCGCCAACGTACCGCAGCCGCCCACCGCGCCTGCAGCATCTGCGGTGCCTGCAGCATCTGCAGCACCGGCGGCACCCGCGAACCTCACCAACGCCGCGCCGCTGCGCGGGTCGGTTGCGTCGCCCTCCAAGCCGCCCGCCGCCAGCGCAGAAGATACCGCCGCGTTGGCCGCCGCCGCGCTGGCCAGCGAATCGGCGGTTACAACGGTGGACGCCGCGAACGACGGCGCCGGTTCGCCCGTGGCCCTGGCGGCTGCGACGGGAGCCGGCGCGCCGGGCGGTTCGCCCGCCGTCCAGCACCTGCGCGTCCCGGAAGGATTCGCCGTCGAGCAGGTGGCCACGCACCGGTTGGTCGGTTCCATCACCGCCTTCACCTTCAACGAGCGCGGACAGCTCATGGTTGCCCGCGAGGATGGTACGCTGCTCGCCCTGGTCGACGACAATCGAGACGGCAAGTACGAGGGCACCTTGAAGCTGGGCCAGCTGACACAAACCTGTCAGAGCCTGCTGTCCCACCAGGGCGAACTGTTCGTCTCCGGCAAGGGAGCCCAGGGGCTTGGCGTCTACCGACTGCGCGACACCAACCGCGACGGGCTGCTGGACGAGGCAACGCCCGTGGTGCGCATGAGTGGCGACAACCTGGAGCACGGGCCGCACGGGCTGGCCCTCGGCGCCGACGGCATGGTCTATGCCATGGTGGGCAATCACAGTCCGCTCGACCTGTCCGCTCACCGCGAAGCGTGGCAGGGTCCTTATCGACATCCGTACGAAGGCGACCTGCTGACACCCCGTTTTGAAGATCCGGGCGGACACGCGGTCGGCATCAAGGCGCCCGGCGGTTATGTCGTCCGCTTCCGGCCTGACGGCCAGCAGGTCGAGTACTTCGCGGGCGGATTCCGCAACGCATACGACCTGGCCTTCAACGCGCAAGGCGAGCTTTTCGCCCACGACTCAGATATGGAATCGGACCAGGGAACGACCTGGTATCGTCCCACCCGCGCCTTCCATGTGCTGCCAGGCGCCGAGATCGGTTGGCGTAGCGGCTGGTCGACCTGGCCGGACTACTACCCCGACGGGGTTCCCGGCATCGCCGATACGGGCCGCGGTTCTCCCACCGGCATGGTCGTCTACAACCACCGGCAGTTTCCCGCCACCTACGCCAACGCGATCTTCTCAGGCGACTGGTCCGAGGGACGCATCTGGGTGCTCCGCTGCACCGAACAGAACGCATCGTACCGGGCCAAGGCGGAGGTCTTCATGTCAGGCTCGCCGCTGAACGTCACCGACTTGGAGGTGGGCCCCGACGGTTCGCTGTATGTCGCCACGGGCGGACGCGGCTCGCAAGGCAACGTCTACCGCGTCCATGCTACCCAACCCACGCCCCAGCCCGCCGTGGCGCGCGGCGTCGAGCGGGCGTTGCGCCTGCCGCAGATCCACTCGGCCTGGGCTCGTCAACAGGCCGCGGAGATGCAGCGCGAAGCAGGCATCGCCTGGTCCAGCGCGCTGGTCAAAGCCATCGTCGATGCGCAGCGTGGCGACGCCGAACGCCTGCAGGCCCTGTACCTGGCACAGACGCTCGGGAAGCCGCTCTCGTCGGATACCCTGATCGGCCTCACCGCCGACGCCCGACCGGCCCTGCGCCGCCAAGCGACCTTCTACCTGGGCCTGCAGGCCGATCCGGCTTCGGCGCAGCGACTGCGGGAGCTGCTCCAAGACGAGGACTCCGGCGTGCGCCGCCGAGCGTGCGAAGCACTCGCCCGCCGTCGCGACGCCGTGCCACTGGAATCGCTGCGCC
>CAZUJM010000064.1:9033-9644 GCA_964620405.1 uncultured Pirellulaceae bacterium
ATCGCGCCGAAACCTGGGCCGCGCGCAACCTGCTGCAACTCGCGCCCCCCGAAGCGTTGTCCTCGGCAATCCTCACCGACAACCAGATACGCGTCTTCCTGCACGGCTCCATCGCCCTCCTGCAAGCCCACCCCGATCCGGCTACCGCCCGCGCCGTTCTCGATCGCTGCTCGCAGTGGATGACAGGCTACCTGGCCGACGAGGATTTCCTGGTCATGCTGCGAGTCCACCAGCTCGCTCTGCATCGCGGACCCCTGCACGCGGCCGACGTGCCGGAGTTCAGCGCGATGCTGGCCGAAGAGTATCCGTCGACCAATCCGATCCTCAATCGCGAGCTGATCCGGACGCTTGCCTACCTGCAGAACGCGTCGATCGGCGAACGCTACTTGGCCGAACTAGATCGTGGGCTGCCTGCCGCGGACGCCATCCATCTTGCGTTGCACTTGACGTTCATCCAGACCGGATGGACTCCGGAACAGAAGCAGCGACTCTTCCGCCACCTCACGACCCCTGCTGGCGTCGGCAACGGCGTGCCCGGTTACTTCCAGATGGCGGCGAGCCAGTTTGGCAACTCGCTGTCGGACGAGGAACTCGCGCAGTCGCTGGCGAGC
>CAZUJM010000064.1:9654-26276 GCA_964620405.1 uncultured Pirellulaceae bacterium
CGGAGAACCCCGCCGCGGCGACCGCCGTGGTGCTGCGCCTGCCCGAGAAACTGAACGACCTGCAGCGCGAACAGCTTGTCCAGCTCGATCGCTCCCTGTCCGCCACGCCGACCACGGGGAGTGGCGCCGCGCCCGCCGAAGCCGTCAAGCGACTGCAGGTCACGCTGGTGGCCGTGCTGGCCCGTGATGGCCAGCCCGCGTCCCACGCCTACCTGCGCGAAGTGTACGATCGCGACGCGTCGCGTCGCATGGAGATCGCGCTCGGCTTGGCCGAATACCTGCAGCCCGAAAGCCTGACCTATGTCACACGCAGTCTGTCGCTGTTCTCGCCGCGTGACGCCCAGGCCGTCGTCGTGAAGCTGCGTGAGTTCTCGCGCTGGCCCAGCGACGCCGAGTCGCACCGTCAGTTGATCCGGCTGGCCGAGCGACTGGGAGCGGAGGGTGGAGACGACGCGATCCACCTGCTGGAAGCGTGGCAGGGCTTCGCCAAGTCGGACGACGCCCTGCCGCTCGATCGCCGCCTGCTGGCATGGAAGAACTGGTTCGCCGCGACCTTCCCCGGCGAATCGCTCGACATTCCTACCGCGAATGCTCCGTCCATCGCTAACGCCACCGCACCCAACAACACTGCCTGGACCATGGATGCCGTGATGGGACATTTGAACCGAGGTGAGCAGGCGGGGCTCGGCTCGCCTGAACGGGGCCGCCTGGTGTTCGAGAAAGCCCAGTGCGCGAAGTGCCATCGCATGGGCGACCAGGGGGAGATGATGGGCCCCGACCTGACCACCGTCAGCAAGCGATTCCTGAAGCAGGAGATCGTCGACAGCATCCTGAATCCGTCGCGCGTCATCTCGGACCAGTACGCGGCTCGCGTCGTCACGACCACCGACGGCCGGACCTTCACGGGAATCGTGGCGGCGGGAGTGGACGGCGGCAGCTGGACAGTCCTGGATTCGACGGGACAGAAGCAGATCGTGCGTAAGGAGCAGGTCGAAGCGATCGAACCGGCGCGCGTCTCGGCCATGCCGGAAGGCCTCCTGAACCCGCTGACACCGGACGAGATCATCGACCTGTTCGCGTACCTCGTGCCGGCCTCCACCCCGGCCTCCGTCAGCGCGCAGCCCACCATCCGTCGACCACCACTGCGCTGAAAGCCGGTCGTCAACGCCGGTCGTTGAACGCCGATCGTTAGGGCAATCGGGCTACCAGCTCGCGAGACGCCCGGCGATCCCTAGCAGCGCGCGAACGGTTCTGGATAGACGATCTCCGCGGATGCGTCGACCTGTCCGCCGGGAATCAGTTCAGCCGCCAAGAAGTGCTCGCCCTGGTAGACGCACGCATGGCCGCGCGCCGAATCGCGACGGAACCCAAATCGCCCATAGAAGCTCGCGTCGCCCAGCACAAACACGCGGCGCCATCCCTGCTGCCGCGCGACGTCGAGTGACGCGCGGACCAGCGCCGATCCGATGCCCTGGCGCTGGCAGGCGGGCAGCACCGCCACCGGTGCCAGCGCCAACCCAGCCTGCGGCTCCGTGGCCGTGCGTATCTCCAGCCGACTCAGCAGCCCGTGCCCGACCGGTTGCCCGTCGAGTGATGCCACCAGCGACAGGACGGACCACCCGCCCGCCGTCAACTCCTCGACCAGGTGCGCCTCCGCGCGACCGCCTGTCGCCTGCCCCGCCACCGCGAAGGCCTGCTCGTGGATCGCGCGGACCGCCGCGGCGTCGCCCGGCTTGGCCACGTGCAGCCGCAGCGACTCGGGCCATGCACGGGGCAGCTCCTCACAAGCGAAACGCCGCTGCACGCAGCCGTCTTTCTCCAACCATTCCTCGAACATCCCACGCGGTCGCACCCACAGCCCGCGCTCGCCGTATTCCGCACGATAGACCACCAGCTCCTCCAGCGTCTCGCTGTGTCGCGCGATGTCGACCACCGTATACTCATTGCCCTTGTAGTGGCGATAGCGTCCGAACCGCATGGCGAAGTGCTCCTGTCGCTGTTTTCTGCATAGCACCGTCCATTGGACACACGGACCGCCCATGTGCCAAGCACGGACTGCCGCCTGGTGCGAAACCGGTGGAACCAACGCAAGTCGCCAAGGCCCGCGCGCGTTACAATGAACAGGGCCCCATCGTCCGCGCTGGGGCCGAACCACCAACGAGGCCTGCACTCCGTCCCCATTCCTGCGGAATCGTTCCGATGGAAAATCTCTTCCAGCACCTGCCGGCCGCGATGGACGAGGAACTGATGCAGGTCCTGGCGTCCGCCGCGGACGTACGCGTGGAACGCATCGTTTCCTGGGGACAATCTTCGCCCGACGGGTTCTGGTACGACCAGGACGAGCGTGAGTGGGTGGTCGTGCTGCGTGGATCGGCCGTGCTGAAGCTGGCCGATCCGGACGAGACGATCACGATGCACGCAGGCGACTGGGTGGACCTGCGAGCCCACCGACGCCACCGGGTCGAATGGACGTCACCCGAGGAACCGACCATCTGGCTGGCCGTATTCTGGAAGGAGAAGCGCGATGCCTGAGTGGAAGGGCCAGCACCTGTACGTCAACCTGGGCGCATCGCAGACGCGTCGACGGCTGAAGGGATTCGGTAACGGCGTGCGCAAGGTGCAAAGTGTCGGACGCGGCCGGGCCATGATCATCCACACGGCCACGGGCCAGCACCTGCTCGAACTGGAGTCACTGTTCGCGGACGTGGGCTGTGCGGCGCAGGAGCGCGAGTTGCCGGGGGAGGAGCCGACACTCGAGGGAGATTAACCTTGGAGGCAGCGTTTCGACTTACACCTCCGTGCTCTCCGTGCTCTCCGTGCTCTCCGTGGTAAAAAAAAGAATCCTGCCACGAGTTCTGTCGATGCCGGGGGGGATTTAACCACGGAGGACAGGGAGTTTGCACGGAGGGCCACCGAGGCGTCGCCAGCCGGCGAGGGTGATGAGACCTGCTCCCAGGAGCGTCACGCTGCTCGCCTCCGGTACGGCAGCCACCGGCGTGAAAATCGACGGCTTCTCGTAACGACCGGCGGCAAAGGCCGTTACCAGGTCGCCCGAATTGAACTCCCGGTCACCGTTCCAGTCGCCCGACATCCAGCGTGCATCGCCCACCAGCGAGTTCTCGTAGCGGCCCTCGCTGAAGATCCGCACCAGGTCATTCGCCAAGAACGCGCCATCGCCATCCACGTCACCGGGAACCGCTTGGTAGTCCACCAGCGTCACCTTTGTCCTGTCCCCATACTCCAGACGCACCATGCGACCCGGCTGGTTCTCCGCGTCCACTTCCGCCACGTCCACGCTCGGCGTCGAGGAGTCCAGCCACTTCAGCAGCCGTCCGTCCCAGCGCAGTTGGCGGAACTTGTTCACCACCACTCGCGCGGTGATCAGGTCGTCGCGAACGAAGGTGCCTGCGACGACCCCATCGCGAGGACGCGACTTGGCGTCGATATCCAGCAGGCCCGAACCCCACAAGGATGCCGCGCCGGTGACGACCAGTTTGTCGGACGACGCAGTCGGCGGGCCGAGTTCGACGATCATCTGGCCTCGACCCGCTTCCAGGTAGTTCCCCGCGACGCGGACCGTGTTGATGCCGTCGCCCGGCGACAAGGTACCGCGACTGGTGAGGTCGCCATCCACGCGCAGGTTGCCGGATACGACTCCCGCGCGAACCAGCATCATGGGAACGCTGCCGTTGAGTTCCAGCGTTCCCGTGCCGCCCTTGATGATGTCCCGCGTGGTGTCGATGGAGCCGTGGATGGTCAGGTGCCCTCCCTCGGCCACGTCGATCGTCCCCGTCGACATGCGCATCGCGATCGGAAGGTCGCCCGCGCGCAGTTCGTACACGCCGGCCGCTTGGATCGAATCGAGCGGCAACGTCGACGGCACCTGGATGGTCGTCGCTCCGGAGTTCTGCGGCAGGGTGAGGATATCGCCCGCGATCGGCATGCGGTCGACGTTTCCGCGTCGCGTCCAGTTTCGTGGATCGTTCCAACTGGTGCCGTCCCCCGCGACGCCCGCCTGCCCATTAGTTCCATCCCAGACGAGGGACACCGGCAGTTCCACGCGCAGGTCCTGCCGCGCGTTGACGTACGATCCCTCGACGGCGGGCAGCCCCAGCAGCGACATGGCGAGGTTGGCCGAGTCGCCGTGGCGGATCGGCTGTAGCGGAACTCGATAGTTCGGGATGGTGTTTTGCGGATCGCGGCGCGTCATTTCGTTGAGCGTATAAAGGTCGTAGCCCGGCGGAACCATGGGGCCCCACACCATGAACGGGATATTCACGTTCGCGAACTCCGTGGTATCCCCATGATTGAGCAGGGAACCGCCGTGATCGGCCGTCAACACGATCGCCGTCTGCCCGCGGAATCGCGGGTCTGAGCCGACGAAGTCGACGACCTGTCCCAGGACCTTGTCGACCAGCGCCACGCTGTCGATCCATTCCGGCGTGCGCCACCCCATGTCGTGTCCCACGCTGTCGGGATCGGCGAGGTGCAGGAATGCGTAGTTGTACGGTGTCGTCTTGAACTCCTCGAGCATGGTCGCGACGAGCTTCTGCGAAGTGCCGTTGCCACTCTCGTAAAGATAACGATCAATCTTCGAACGCCCCTGGTCACCATTGGCCAGATAAGCGTCCGGACGCCCGCCGTTCGACTCGGCGGTAATCGACCAAGTCTGGCTGTAGAGCGAGAACTTCGACTTGCTCGAGTAGAGTGCCGTGGAGAGGCCGTGGTCGTGCGCGCGATCAAACGTGCTGGCGATATAGCCAGCCAGCGGATTGCCAGCGTTGTTCAGCGTCGTGGTGGGGCGCGGATCCACGTTCTGGGTGTAGCCGTGATGGACGGTCGGATCGTCCTCCGGTTGCAGCACAGGACGGCCGGTAAGCATGGTCGTATGATTCGGCAGCGTCCAGCTGCTGAAGAAGTCGTTGCGCGCGTTGAAGGTATACGCGCCTTCGCGGACGAAACGATGGAACGTGGGAAACCGCTCGGGCGTTTCCAGCATCAACGTTTCCAGTTCCTTGCCCTGCAGGCCGTCCACGCTGACATGGATGACCCGCGCAACGTCCTGGGCGGACACCAGGGATTTCTCCGACCATGCAGCGACCAACGCGGCCACGACCAGAGTCATCGCCAGCCGCGAGACTCCCTGGCCTCCCCGATTCAGAACCGCGGTCCTGCTGGTTGCTCTTTTTTTCACGCTGCACCTCCGCCCCTCATCACCCGGGATCGACTCCATTATAGGTACAGAACGACGAGGGTCGCCAACACTTCTACGCCGCCACCCATCGGTTGGTATCCCATGTCACACGGTTCCTTGGCCATACCGACCGCCGTGAGGATCCCTCCGACGGGAATCCTCGCGGCGTCCAGCGACCCTTTGAACACGCGGGTTTCCACAAGTGGCGGGACCGCTTCCGCAGACGCGGCCACGGACCGGATGTTGTCATTCCTGAACCGGTCCGCAGCGGCCCGTGAAATCGGCCTCCGCTGGCACCGCAGAATCCTCGACCGCAGGGCTCCGTGCTGGCATCGGCCACCTCGCAGGTCACGTGGGTCCCGTCATCCGCTGACAGGCCGTCGGTAAGGCGGCGAAAAATGTAGGAGAAACGTGCATCCTGGGCTACGATAGAGGCCTTTCCGAAGAGCATCGAAGAGGAGGCAATTCGACGGGTTAGCTGCGCGCTGGGTAAGGCGCGTCAGGACAAGACGGGCCGATACCAGGCGAGTCGAGGTCCTGCGATCGAATCGCTCCAAAACGTTTCTCGAACTGAACTTCCCAGATGAAGGCGACCATCGTGCGGAACGCGAACCACCACGGCACCACGGAACCCAGCTCCAAGCACCGCGCAGCCGACGGCTCGGCGGCGTCGGCATCCTCGATCGGTCATCTCGTCCGTCGGTTGGTGGCGTGGCGTTCCGAGACACTCCCGGCGCAGTGGCCGACTCGGCGTCGTTTCGCGCGTGGAAGTGGCTGGCGCGCGAGCAGTGCGATCGCGGCGGGCATGGAGACGCTGGAGCCTCGCGCGCTGCTGGCTGGCGACCTGGTCGCTCAATGGCGCGCCGAGGACTTGGCGGCGACTCTGAATTCGGGGGACACCGTGTCGACGTGGGTGGACCTGAAGTCCAGCATTCCGGCCATGGCCAGTGGAGCGCCGAAGCTGGTGGAGGGGGCCTTGGGCGGCCGCGCGGCCATTCGTTTCGCGCCGGCCGACGGCGCGGATGGATTCGTCGTGGCGGAGCCGCGCAATCCTTTGTCGCGTGCCAACGACTTTACGGTGATGGCCACCTTCGCCACCAGCGCCACCAACCTGCAGGGCGGTACGACCGAGTGGTTCCGCAACACGGGCCTCGTGGACGGCAGCAACCTGGGCTTTGCCACCGACTGGGGGTTGAGCATCAATGCGTCGGGCCAGATCGCCGCGGGCATGGGCGGCGGCTTCGGCAAACCCTCGCAGACCATCTATTCCCTAACCGGCGGCTGGAACGATGGACAAGTGCATGTGGCGACGCTCACGCGCAGCGGATCGCAGCTGTCGCTCTATGTCGACGACCAGCGCGTCGCCAGCCGCTCGGATGTCAGCAGCGAGCCCCGCGCGTCGCTGGGCATGGCGTTCGGCCAGTTGCTGACCGGCGACAATCCCTTCACGGGCGACCTGGCCGAGATCCGCATCTACAACGGCCCGCTGTCCGAAGGCGAAGTGCAGGCCGGCGTCCAATCGCTGCGGAACTACTACAACAACCGGCCGCCCGTGGTCCAGGACGACTTGTACTCTAGCGACGAGGATGCACCCTTCTTCGCCATCGCGGCTCCGGGCGTGCTGGCGAACGACCAGGATCCCGATGGCGACGCCATGACCGCCGTCCTGGTGACGCCCCCGATTCATGGAAAGCTGACGCTCCAGCCCAACGGTTCGTTCTTCTACGACTCCGACCCGAACTTTTTCGGCGAGGACTCGTTCACGTATCGCGCGAAGGACCTGCGGGAGTCGCCGCAACTCGCGACGGTGCGACTGCGTGTCCTGCCGAAGTACGATGCCGCCGTGCCTGTGGCGGACAGCTACAAGGCGCAGCCGCGCGTGACGCGGACGGTTGCTGCCGCGGAAGGCGTGCTGGCGAATGATATCAACCTTGACAGGATCGAGCTGCAGGCGGTGCTCGACACGCCCGTGACCGCCGGATCCCTGGACCTGAGGGCCGACGGTTCGTTCACCTACGATCCGCAGGGTTTCCATGGCACGGCGACGTTCGGGTATCGCGTGAAGGATGCGGCGACTCTTTCCGCGCCGGTAACGGTGACGCTGGTGGTGAACACCGCGCCGCAGACGGTCGCCGACACGTATGCGACCGTCGAGGACAGCACACTATCGGTCAACGCCGCCCAGGGCCTGCTGGCCAACGACGTCGATGCCGACGGCGATCCGCTCACGGTCACTTTGGACGTCGGCCCCGCGCGCGGCCAGCTGACGCTGCAGGCGGACGGTTCGTTTGTGTACGTTCCCGAGACGAACTATGCGGGCCCCGATACGTTCAGCTACCGGGTGACCGACGGCGTGGATACATCCGGACCGACGACCGTCTTGCTGACCGTGACGGCGGTGAATGACAGTCCGGTGGCAGTACCCGATTCGTATCTCGCCATCGCCGATCGCCCGACGCAGGTCACGGCGGAACTTGGCGTCCTGGCCAACGATTCCGACGTCGAGGGCTCGCCGCTGTCCGCCTCGCTGGTGACGGGCCCGCAGTATGGAACGTTGTCGCTGGAGTCGTCGGGCGCGTTCACGTACACGCCGAACGCTGGATATCGTGGCGTGGACGGATTCACCTATCGCACTTCGGATGGAACGGCGAATTCGGCAGAGGTGCGAGTGCGGCTGAACGTCACCACGCAACCGCTGGTCATCAGCGAATTCATGGCCTCCAACGCCACCGGCCCCACGACGATCGTGCTGAATCCGGCCACCAGCACCTTCGTCGGCGAAAAGCTCACGCCCGACTGGATCGAGCTGCGCAACCTGGTCGACTCGCCCGTGTCGCTGGCGGGACTCTTCCTGACCGACGAACCGTGGAACCCGACGAAGTGGGCGTTCCCCGGCGAAACGACGATCCCGCCGCTGGGCCACCTGGTGGTCTACGCCTCGGGGCTCGACATCCGCAAGCCATCGCAAGACCAGACGGGCCGCCTGCATACGAACTTCCAACTCTCCGAGACGGGCGAGTACCTGGCGCTGATGTCGGCATCGGGCGAGGCGATCCACGCGTACGGGCCGGAGTATCCGGCGCAGCGCACCGACCTGGCATACGGCCTCGATGCGAAGCTGACGCCCGGCTTCCTGACCACGGCGACGCCGGGCGCCGACAACGGCACGGTACTGCCGGGCCTCGTGGCCGATACGCGTTTCAGCGTGGACCGCGGCTTCTTCAAGGCTCCCTTCCCGCTGGAGATCTTGACCGATACGCCCGGGGCGGTCATCCGTTACACGACCGACGGCTCGGTGCCGACGGACAGCACGGGGACGCAGTACGCGGGACCGATCACCGTCGATCGCACGACCACGATCCGCGCGCGGGCCTTCGCGCCGGGACTGGTGCCGACGAACGTCGACACGCACTCGTACTTCTTCACGGCCGATGTCGTGAACCAGACGGCCGCGACGACACTCGCTGCCGGCTTCCCCGCGCGCTGGGGAACGACACCACCCGATTACGGCCTCGACAGCGACGACCAGTTCCCGCTGATTGCCGGCAACAAGGCCCTGCCGCTGGCGGAGGCGAAGGCGGTGGTGGAGCAGTCGCTGGTGGCGATTCCCTCGATCTCCCTGGTCATGAACATCAATGATATGTTCGGCGCCCGCGGCATCTACACCAACCCAAATAGCAGCGGCACGGCCTGGGAGCGACCGACATCGGTGGAGTGGGTGAATCCGGACGGCACCGACGGTTTCCAGACGGACGCCGGCGTGCGCATCCAAGGTGGCGCGTTCCGCGACTATGGACTGACCAAGAAGAAGTCGTTCCGCCTGCTGTTCAAGACGAAGTACGGGGACAGTACGGTGAAGTACCCGATCTTCGGCGCGGGCGGGGCGCAGGAGTTCGACACGTTGACGCTGCGAATGGAGTCGAACGACGGATGGCAGTGGGGCGACGCGGGCGGGCAGCCGCAGTACGCGCGCGACGAGTTCATGCGTCGCACGCAACTGGCGATGGGACAGCCTGCGCCGCGCGGTCGGAACATCCACCTCTACATCAACGGCGTCTACTGGGGCATGTACAACGTCGTGGAACGCCCGGACGATTCGTTCGGTGCCGCCTACTTCGGATCCGACCGCTATGCCTGGGACGGACAGAACTCGGGAACTCCCACCAACTCGGAAGGCGACAGCTACCGGGCCTCGCGCGGCCGCACGGCCTGGAGCACGCTCACGCGGATGACGGCCTCGATCCGCACCGCCACCACCGAACAGGCCCGCACCGCGTACTACATGGAAGCGCAGGGCCTCAACCCCGACGGCTCCGACAACCCCCAGTCGCCTCGCTATCTGGATCCTGTCAACTATTCCGACTACCTGATCGCCAACTACTACGGCGGCAACGCGGACTGGCCCTTCAAGAACTTCTACCTGGGACGCGAGAACAGCGCCGACAGCGATGGCTTCAAGTTCTTCGTCTGGGACGCGGAATGGTCGCTGCTGCTGCGCAGCAATCGAACGCAGTCGCTGATCACCGACTCCCAGGGCGTGGCTTTGCCGTTCCGCGACCTGCGCACGAGCCTGGAGTTCCGTACGCTGTTCGGCGACCGCGTGCACAAGCACGCCTTCAATGGCGGCGCGCTGTACGTCGATCCGGCCAACAGCAAGTGGGATCCGGCCTACCCGGAGCGGAACGTGCCAGCAGCCCGCTATGTGGAGATCACCGATCGCGTCGCGTCGGGCTTGATTGCCGAGTCGGCGCGGTGGGGCGACCAGCATCGCGCCACGCCTTACACGCGGAATGTCGAATGGAACGCCGAACGCAGCAAGGTGCTTGCCCAATGGTTCCCGACGCGCACCAACGAGCTGGTTGGCCTCTTCCGTACGCTCGGCCTCTATCCCAAGACGGCGGCCGCCACCTTCGCCCAACGCGGCGGTGTCCTGTCACCTGGCCAGCAGGTCGCGCTGCAGGCAGCGACCGGCGCGATCTACTATACGCTCGACAACTCCGATCCGCGTTCCATCGGCGGCGGCGTCAGCCCCACGGCGAGACTCTATGAAGGACCCATCACGCTGCAGCAGTCCGGCAAGGTGCGCGTGCGCGTGCTGAATGGCACCGAGTGGTCGGCCATCGACGAGGCCGACTTCTTGGTCAATGTCGTGCCAGCCACTGCCGCCAACCTGCGCATCTCCGAAGTCCACTACCATCCGGCCGATCCCTCAACCCGCGAGATTGCCGCTGGTTTCCGAGACGCCGATGCCTTTGAGTTTATCGAGCTGGTGAACATCTCCAGCGAGACAATCGACCTCAGCAACACGCGGCTGGCGACGATCATCGTGGGCGCGGAAGAGCAGGGCGTCGACTTCGATTTCGCCTCCTCCCCCGTCCGCCTGCTCGCTCCCGGCCAGCGCGTGGTGGTGGTGGAGGACCTGGCGGCCTTCAGCGAACGCTATCGACCCCTGGCCAACATCAGCATCGCCGGCCAGTGGCAGGGGACGCTCAGCAACCGCTCCGAAACCATCACGGTGCGAACCGGTGACGCGCTGCTGCAGCAGTTTACCTACCAAGACGCCTGGAACCCCTCGACCGATGGCCCCGGCTATTCGCTGGAAGTCATCGACCCTGCCGCCAACGACCTGACCGCTTGGTCGCGCGCCGCCGCGTGGAAGGCAAGCAACGCGATCGGGGGCTCGCCCGGATCGGCAACGTCCGCGACCGTCACCGGCGATGTCAACGGCGACGGCCAGTTCAATTCGACCGATCTGGTCGTTGTCTTCCAGGCAGGCAAGTACGAAGACGGAATCGTCGCCAATGCGACGTATGCGGAAGGCGACTGGAACGGCGACGGCGACTTCACTTCAGCCGACCTCATCAAGGCCTTCCAGGAGGGAACGTACGTCTCCAGCAGCGTGCCGCGCGCCGCACGCGGGGAGGAGCAACCGTCTTCTACCGCGTCCCACCCGGCAAAGCTCGTCGACGCGGCCCTGGCCCTCGCGCCTCGCGGCGCGGGCGAGGTATTTCCCGCGTTCGACGTGCCGGCCACGGCGAAGCCCGACGACTCGCCCGGTCCCCAGGCGGTGCCCGTTTCCTGCGAACCTCGCGTCTGCGACCTGGCGCTGGCCGCCTGGAGTGAGTTCGACGCGCAGCAAGACCTCGAACAGACGCTGGCGGAAGAGCAGGGCGGGGAGTTCCACGAGCCGTTCGCCGCAGGATCGGCCGAGTAGATCGCGGAGAAGCTCGCGGCCCGGCTCAACATGGCAGCGTTCACGAGCCGTTCGCCGTTTCGCGCGGCCAGAGCGGACGCCGGGCATCGCCGGAACCCCCTGTCCTTCCGCGAGGAAATGCAGGAAACTGCCATGGGCTGCGGACCCGTGAGCATGGCGCGCGGGGCGCTTCGCGGCCACCACGCGACGTGGATGGGGTGACAGGAGCGTTCCATGGCCAAGATCGCCGAACAGTACTGGCTGTTCAAGACCGAGCCCTCGACCTACTCGATCGACGACCTCGCCGCCGAGAAAGCCAAACGCACCTACTGGCACGGCATCCGCAACTACCAGGCCCGCAACTTCCTGCGCGACCAGATGCGCATCGGCGACCAAGTGCTGCTCTACCACTCCAACGCCGATCCCAGCGCCATCGTGGGCCTCGCAAAGATCGTCAAGGCTGGCTATCCCGACTGGACCGCGTGGGATCCACAGCATGACTACCATGATCCCAAGTCCACCGAGGATTCGCCGGTGTGGTACATGGTCGACGTGCAGCTCGTCCGCAAATTCGCCCGCCCGCTCGCGCTGCAGGACCTGCGCGAACATGCGGAACTGAAGGAGATGGAGCTGCTGCGAAAGGGATCGCGGCTGTCGGTCCAGCCTGTGCGGCCGCGCGAATTCGATACGGTGCTAAAGCTCGCGGGAAGCAAGTAGTCAGCACTCGCATGTAGTCAGCACACGCCGTGTGCTGAACGAACAAGCCGCTCCACAGCCTCACGCGATTCCATGGCAACCGCCAAGCCAGTCCCACACGGCCCAATGCCGAGCACGCTCCCAGTCCGGCACACGGCGTGTGCCGGCTATCTTCGCACGCGTCGCAGCAGCCAGCGAATGGCCAGCGGAAAGATGCCCAGCAGGGCCAGCGCCACGAAGATGCGTCCATCCACCAAGCTGCCAGGCCCCTCGCGCGAGAGTCGTTCCAAACTCGGCAACGCCGCGCCCACCGACGCGAAAACACAGGTGGCAGGGAACATGCCCAGCTGGCTCGCCCACCAGAAGGTCCACAGCGGCACCTGCGTCAGGCCCATCACCAGATTGATGACGAAGAACGGCACAAGCGGCTGCAGTCGCAGCGCCAGCAGGTAAAACGCGCCGTCCCGCCGCATCGACTCGTCCATGCCCCGCAATCGGTCGCCCAGGCGGTCACGAACCAGATCCCCCAGCAGATAGCGACTCAACAAGAACGCCAGCGACGCGCCGGCCGTCGCCGCAAAGCTGACCAGCAGCACGGTGGGCAGGAAGCCAAACAACCACGCATACGCCAGCGTCAGCGTCGTGGCCAGCGGCAGCGAAAGCGCCGTGACGACCACATAGATCACGAAGGCGCTGAGATAAAAACGAATGGGGTAAAGAGCGTACAGCTGGCGCAGTTCTGACTCGCGACGAGCCAGCTCGTCCCACTGCACCCGGTCGCGCACCGCGAGCAAGACAAGCAGCATGACGACGGCGAGAACCGCCACGACCAGCAGCCGTCTGCTGCGGGTCGGAGGCGGAATAGCAGGATCGGCGGATCGTTCCATGCGAGTACGACACAGTGGAAGGTGTCGGTTGCCGTGTCTTGAACGGTGACGGTGACGCAAATCCGATCCTGCGGTCGCTCCTCCCCGCCCTGCCATCAAGAGCCCTGCAGAAAGGCTGGAACACGCGGCACCATCATGCCCCGAAATCCAGCGGCACGCCACGCCTCGTGACTCCGCGAGACGACGACCTAGCGAGGCCGGTCGACTCCACCCATTCCCGGGCGTCCCAGTCCTTCCGTCATGTCGCCCGAGCCACGCTGCGAGCGATCGACAATGTACTCCGCCACGCGCAGCAGCGTCGGCGAATCGTCTACCCAGGCCTCGACGTCGTCGATTTCGACATCGAACACCCGCTCGATCTCCAGCAGCAGTTCCATGCCCTCCATCGACGAGAGCCCGACGCCTGCGGCGAACAGCGGTTCGTGCGGATCAATGGCATCGGTCGAGGAGGCCACATCGAACTTCGCCACCAGCAGCTGTCGCAACTGGTCCACCGTGCCTTCAACTCCCAAAGCCTGCGCGTCCAGCTTCATTGTTCTGGCATCCCCTTTTCTGGACGTCACTCTCTCGACGTCTGCGCGACCTTCAAGCCCTGCCCACATCCAGACGCCGCCCGAGACGATCGAGGACGACCTGCCGCCCTCCACCTTCTCCCCGGCTCGCTCGGCCGCCGCGATGGCGACCCAAGCTAACAAACCAACGAGTCCACTGGCGCGCGAAGCGGAACATCAAGCGACGTAAAGACAGGGACCATGCCAGCTGTTTAGCCAGCTGTTTAGCCAGCCGATCAGCTAGACCAACCAGCCGTGCGAACCCAGCGATGGAAACACAGCGACGTAAACATGGCGATGCGCGAGCGGCTGCCGACCGAGCGGCCATGCCCCGCGGCAAGCCGCGAACTCGTGCACCCCTTGTCTCCAAATTTTGTTCGTTCCCTCGGATCTTTGCAAGTCACGGGGTCTCTCCATCCCGGCTCAATTGCGATGCCAAGCGGAGGGCGGAGAACAGGCTGCCCGGGTTAGCGAGACCTTTCCAGGCGATATCGAGGGCGGTCCCATGGTCGACGCTCGTGCGGATGACCGGCAGGCCGAGCGTGGTGTTGACCGCCGAGTCGAAGGCCAGGGCTTTGACGGGGATGTGGCCCTGGTCGTGGTACATGCAAATGAACGCGTCCGTCGTGGCGCGTTTCGCGGGGACGAAGGCCGTGTCGGGCGGCAAGGGGCCCTCCACCCGCAGTCCCGCTTGCCGCGCCGCGTCAATCGCCGGCTGGATCAGCCGCTCCTCCTCCCGCTGGCCGAACAGTCCATGCTCCCCCGCGTGCGGATTCAACCCACAGACGACCAGGCTGGGGGACCGTCGTCGAATCCGCTGCAACGCCTCCGCCGTCAATTCAATCACGTCCAGGATACGCTGGCTGGTCAGCAGACCCGGCACCTCGGCGTACCCGACATGCACCGTCACGAAAGTGCAGGTGATGGCGTCGGAGTACTGCATCATGCACCAGCGCGGCGCCTGGAATCGTGCGGCGAACATCTCCGTGTGGCCCGGCATCCGGATCCCCGCCTGGTGCAGGGCTTCTTTCTGGATCGGCCCTGTCGTGATGGCGTCCAGACGTCCCGCCGCAGCGGCATCCATCGCCGCCTGGATGTAGGCGTAGCTGGCCCTCCCCGTTAAAGGTCCAAAACACCCGGGCTCGATCTCGGCGGCAGCTACCTGCGCCAGGTCCACCACGGTTGGTTCGGTGGGAATCGTTTCGCTCGACATCCAATCGGACCAAGCGACGCGCCGCGGCGCGGGCGGCAGGCCGACGCACGCCGCCACCCGATCCAGCACGCTCGCATCTCCAAAGACGACCGGCCGACATCCCAAGGTTTCCGCCGGAGCCGCCAGCGCACGCAGGCACAGCTCCGGACCTACCCCCGTGGGCTCCCCCATCGTCAGTCCCACCACCGGCAACCTGCGATTGTCACTCACCTCAACCTCCCCTCGCTACAATCGTCCCCGCCGACAAAAGCCGGTCTACTCGAGCGCCTCGCGACCCGCACCCCTGCGACGCCACCCGCACTTCATCGACCGAGCCAAGTCCGGCTTCATTCTAGCGATCGCGCACCGATCGCAGGCAGCATCCCAGTTCGGCGTCGGATGTCAGGCGGTCGTCCGCCGGTCGACCTCACTCTTTTCCCAGCCGATCCGTCCCTGAAAGCGGCCCTCGTCGGGTGCCGTTGGTTCGTCTAGACGCTGCGCGTGTTCTGAACAGACCCTGCGCGCAAAGCTGGCAGGCAAGAAAAACTGGCCCGGAGATGCTCCTCCGACTCGACATGCGAAAACGCCTCTAAACCCCTGCCCACTTTGAAAATGCGCGAGTTAACAGGCGTTCTTGCAATTTTCTTTCTTGAGCCGTGGTACGCCATGTGCTTAGGCAGCCAAGCGGTCCCAGGCACGAGTGGTGTCCGGAGAGAACCTGTTTCCAAGAAGCGGAGATGATCATGATCAGCAAACCCTATCGCATTCTGGCGGCGCTGCTGCTGGGGACGGCCGTTGCCGTCGGCACCAGCGACATTGGATGGGCCCAAGAGGCGGCCGCAACTACGGAAGCAGCGGCTGCAGCGGCTCCCGCTCCCCCCACGATCGAGGAGCTCAAAACGCTCGTCGACACCAAAGCCCAGGCCCTGGACACCGTCTGGGTCATGGTTACCGCGTTCCTTGTGTTCTGGATGCAGGCCGGCTTCGCCCTCGTGGAGACCGGACTCACGCGGGCTAAGAACGCCGTCAACATCTGCATGAAGAATCTGCTCGACTTCTGCTTTGGCACGGTCGCTTACTGGCTAGTCGGCTTCGGCCTCATGTTCGGTGCTGGTTCCGCCTTCATGGGTCAGACGGGCTTCATGCTGCAGCATGACGATCCGAATGTCACCTACGCCTCGCTCGCCTGGGCGAACGTACCGCTGGAGGCGAAGTTCTTCTTCCAGTTGGTGTTCGCCGCCACGACAGCCACGATCGTGTCGGGAGCCATGGCCGAGCGCACGAAGTTCGTGTCGTACATGGTGTACAGCTTCTTCGTGTCACTCATCATCTATCCGATCTCGGGTCACTGGATCTGGGGCGGCGGCTGGCTAGCCAACCTGGGGACGTACGTTCCCTCGGTTCCTACGGCCTTCTGGGACTTCGCCGGCTCGACGGTTGTCCACAGCCTCGGCGGCTGGCTCTCCCTGATCGGAGCTCTCATTATCGGTCCTCGCATCGGCAAGTACGATCCGGTCACGGGCAAGGCTCGAGCCATCCCCGGCCACAACCTGGTCGTCCTCTGTCTTGGCTGGTTCGGCTTCAACCCGGGCAGCACGATGGCGGCCATCCCTGTCGACATCGCCCATGTCACCTGCACGACGAACGCGGCCGGAGCCGTGGGCTGCATCACCGCCTTGATCACTGCGAAGATCATGTTCGGCAAGTGGGAAGGCACGATGGCTTTGAACGGCGTCCTCGCTGGCCTCGTGGGAGTCACCGCCAGCTGCTACTGGGTCACCATCCCGGGAGCCATGATCATCGGAGGCATCGCGGGCATCCTGGTGGTGCTGTCGGTGATCTTCTTCGATCAGGTCGCGAAGATCGACGATCCGGTCGGTGCCATCTCGGTACACGGCGTCTGCGGCGT
>CAZUJM010000065.1:0-579 GCA_964620405.1 uncultured Pirellulaceae bacterium
TCTTTCACTCTGTGTTTTTCTTTACCTTCTATTTTTTTAGTATTGTCACTTCTTTTTTTTCGCCCACGGTTGGCCCGACCCACACCCGCACCCGCACCCGCGCCTACACCGACACCGACCTGGGAACCGTCGATAGCACATGTTTTATTTCTTGATGTTGCCCTGGTCCTAGTCTTAGTCCTCGTTCTTGATCTTTTTGCGGATCTGTTCGCGCATGTCATCCCGGGCCACTTCCGGGGCAAGCGTGAGGCTGGATCGCCGATCGTTGCCGATCAGTTCAGCGATTGTCCGCAACTGTTCGTTCACTCGAAGGCTCGGAACCGCGATGTTGACCCCCAGCGGAGTGAACGTCGTCTTCAGGGCACGCACCAGTTCCTCAAAATGTGGATAATCACTGCTGGAGAGCGAAAGCAGCGAGATCTCGTTGAAGCCGGTGTTGTAGTAGCTTTCCAAGGCTGCGTTGACGATCGTTTCGACGCTGCGGACTCGAAGCGGCCTCTTGATCACCGTGCTCTGGCAGAAACGGCACTGCCAAGGACATCCTCGAACCCGATCTTCTCTGTGCGCCGCAGGATCGTG
>CAZUJM010000065.1:589-7940 GCA_964620405.1 uncultured Pirellulaceae bacterium
TCTCAATGGCGATCCGGTCATGCACGCATTCCACAAAAGGCACGATGGGCTTGGTCGGGAGCGGGATCGCGTCGAGATCGGAGATGACCGAAGGGGCGATCGTTTCAGGGACATCCGGACGTGTACGGCACAGGCTCACCTGGCGGCCATCACGGTACTCCGGGGCGTAAAACCGTGGCACGTAAGCGAAAGGCAGTCGCGCGGCAAGTTTTGCGAGCAACTCCTCCCGCTGGCGCTGTCCCGCAACGCCTGCTGCGAGGGCTTCGCCCGACAGCAACTCCTTGCGCAACGCAATCCAAAGGTCGCAGATCTCCGGGAGGCTCGGCTCACCATCTCCGGTGACGAACACGTCGATGAAATCCGCCAGCGGTTCCGGGTTCTGGGCGCAAGGACCTCCTGCGATCACCAGGGGATCAGCAAGAGTGCGTTGATCCGCATGCAGGGGAATACGCCCCAAGTCGAGCATCGTGAGCACATTGGTGACGCCAACCTCGTACTGCAGGGAGAACCCTACGACGTCAAAGTCGCTCAGCGGGGTGAATGTTTCCAGACTGTAGAGCGGCAGGTCGTGCTTGCGGAGCATCCTTTCCATGTCGTCCCAGGGGGTGAACACTCGCTCGCACGCCCATTCAGCCCGGCCGTTCATCAGGCTGTACAGCACTTGGAGCCCATGGTGGCTCATGCCCAGGGCGTAGGTGTCCGGAAAGGCCAGGCAGAGTCGGCCGGCAACCGATTGGTGGTCCTTCCGCACCATGTTCAACTCACCGCCGACGTACTGGGCCGGTTGCAGGACATGGGGCAGGACGAGGCGAGTGACCTGGTCTTTCAGGGCTTGGTTGAGCATGATCAAGGATCCCGCTTGTCTCGGGGCAAGGTTTCTACGACGATGCTCCCAGGGGAGCAGCGACTCGGATTATCGCACTTGTCCGCTTCCGGGGACAGTCCTTGTCGTCCCGGTCGAATGCCAGGCTCAACGATGTGTTTCGGGAGGAGCCGGAAGGACGCTCGGTCGTCCGGTACCGCCGTGCCTGGGGACGCGACGAGTCGACCTGGAGCGCCCCGGGGCAGCCGTTGGCAGCTTTGCGGGCCGGTCGGTTTTTGAGGGGACCTGATATGCCGGATTTGACTTTCGTGGCCGTGGCTCCCGCAGGGAGCATTCCCCAGGGATCTGGGCGTGCATTCCCCGTCCAAGGCAGGATGATCGCAGTCTTCTACCTCGGCGAAGATGAGTACCAGGCCATCGACGATTTCTGTCCTCACATGGGGGCGTCCCTCGCCGAGGGCTATCTGGAAGCAGGCGTCGTCAGTTGTCCCTGGCACGCTTGGCGATTTCGCATCTGCGACGGCACTTGGTGCGACAACCCCAAGATCAAGATCGACGCTTTTCCGGTGCGAGTCCGAGAAGGACAGATCGAAGTTGGCGTTGCCGCCGAGGCCTGACCCGGGGCGGAGTCCCGTGACGCTCACGCTCGTACCCTCGACGGCCCATCCCTCGAGGTCCTAAAACGACAAGACGGCCCCCGGTTGGAGTACCACCGGTTCCGCGTCCGTACGTGTCCGGATCAGTTCAGCCCATGCCTCCGCGTCCTGCGCAATGATCGGCCATGTGTTGTAGTGGGCTGGCAGTACTTGCTTCGGGCGCAGGCATCGAACGGCTTCAATGGACTCCTCCGGTCCCATCGTGTACCGATCGCCAATGGGGACAACCGCGATATCGATGCCCTTGCGACCGATGTGCTCCATGTCTCCGAAAAAACCCGTATCGCAGGCGAAGTAGATTCGCTGCTGCCCCAGGGTAAGAAGGTAGCCGCCCGGTTGGCCTCCGTACGAGCCATCGGGCATTTGGGACGAGTGCCAAGCCTGGGTGAACTGCACGCGGCCGAACGGCAACTGGATGCCACCGCCCGTGTTCAGGCCAACGGTTTCCTGCACGTGGTGTTTCGTGCGGAACCACTCCGCGACCTCATGACAGCCAACCACGGTCGCTCCGCAACGATTGGCGATGGACGCCACATCTGCGACATGGTCGTAATGGCCGTGAGACACCAAGATGAATTCCGCGTCGACGTCAGCCGCTTTCACGGGGGCAGCCGGATTGTCGTCGAGAAAAGGATCCAGCAGCACCCGGAGGCCCGGCATGCGAAGCCACCAGCTGCCATGTCCGAGCCACATCAGTTCGCGTGCCATGGTCATCTCGTTTTCCGCTCATGGACGGGTGAGGTTTCGCTCCCGCTTGGGGTACCGAAAGGGCCTACTTAACGTCCAGGGCCTGCTTCATGAATCGCTTGTAGGCTTCAACGCCCGGTTGTCCGTAGGGATTGATGCCAAGAAGTCGTCCCTCAACGACGGTCGCGAGCATCATCATCTGCAGGAACTGACCGAGCGATCCCTCGTCGTTCGAAGGAAGATGGATGTCGGCGGTCGGGCGATGGTCTGAAAGATAAGCTTGGTTCGTGCCCTTGATGGCCGCCCGCAACATCTCCGGAAGGCTTTTGCCCGCCATGACGTTGAGCCCGTCCTGGTCCAAGTCGCTCGACTGGAGTCGCAGCGGGTCCCTGCGATGATTGTCCACCACGACGTTGTTGATCATCTTGTCGCGACGCCCCTCCTGATGCTGCTGGGCTCGCGAATGAAGGTCTCGCGTATTGACCACCGTGAGGGGCATCGCCCCTTGTTCTGCCTTGCCGAGGCTCTCGGCCAGCAGTTGGTCGTACCAGAGGCCGAGGCTTTCCAGGGTCTTGGACCAGACCGAGAGGATACGGATGTGCGCTCCACGATCGCGTTCCATCAAATGGTTGACGCCCGTGTAGTTCAATACCAGATTCTCCCCCACGGGCGCAGATCGGAAGTGGTCGTTCATCGCGACCGCACCTTTGAGCAGTTTAATGATGTCCAGGCCGAGAATGGCCGCGGGGAGCAGGCCGACTGCGGACAAGATGGAGAAACGACCGCCGACTCCCTCCGGTACCGGAAACGAGATGCCGCAGTTCAGGGCCGCGGCCAGATCGTGCAGCTTTCCGCTCGCTCCCGTAACAGGCACCACGAGTTCGGAAATCGCCTTGGGGTCTCCACCCTCCGACTGCCGCAATGCATCCAGGTAGATTCGAAACGCGGCAGCCGTCTCCAGCGTTCCACCGCTTTTGCTGATTACGATCAGCGCCCAGCGCTGTTCGGGATCCTTGGATCCGCCCGATCGAGGCAGCATGTCAAGAACGGCCTGCGTGGCATCGTTGTCCAGGTTGTTACCGTCGAAGTAGACGCGGGGGCGACGGCCCCGCTGCGCCCGCGTCAACTCGTTGTGGTACGGATGGCAGCAGGCATCCATGAGAGCCTTGGCCCCCATGTAGGAGCCACCGATCCCCAACACGACGACTCGGTCCACGGTATCCTGCAGACGCCTGGCTGTCGCCAGGATCTTGCCCAATTCACTGGAGTCCCGCGACTGCTCGTACTCCCGCAGCAGCCGTTCAGGCAGGCCCAGGAAGCCGGCGTCCAGCGGTTGTTTTTCCGGAGGAATCCCCGTGCCTTGCTGGAAGAGTTGCTCGTCCTCGATCGCCACTTCCGCTCGCGCCTTTTCGAGTCGCGGGGACAGCTCCGCAAGACTTCGCTGGGAGATGCCTGTACCCTCCAGAAGCGAGAGGCGGTAGTCGTAGCTCAGGGGAGCAATTTGCCGGTCGCTCATAGTTCGTCCACTCCTTGGCGGAAGAGAGGCAGCAACATCCGCCCGATGGAGATATCGCCTCTCCGGGCGGAGCCCGATTCACGATCGCGATGGCCCGCCGCTCGTGCCCCGCATCCAGGTCGCGGCCGCGTGCATTCAGCAGGGCCGGACCCCAAGAGCACGGAGCGTGCCCCGATGCAGCGTCCGGAGTATTCGGCCGTCCATGCCGGACGCCAAGGATAGCGGTTGGTGTCCTTTTTGACCAGCGGTGAAAAGCAACTGACGGGGGAGCGTTGGACGGAAACCGGGCGTTTTTATGCGGAGATCCGAGAGCCCTCCTTGCCTCCAGCGTCCATTCTGATAGGAAATGTGACACTTCGATTTTCGGCCCCGAAGTGGGCCCAGGCAAGGGGATGATTCATATGGACCTGCACGATCTGACACGTTCTCTGCACCAGCCCAGTGACAGCAAGATTGTGATGCTTGTCGCCGATGGTCTGGGTGGTTTGCCGATTACCCCGGGGGGGCCGACCGAACTGCAGGCGGCCAAGACGCCGAACCTTGACGACCTGGCGAAGAACGGAGTCCAGGGGGGATCCATTCCCGTGAAGCCGGGGATCAGTCCCGGGAGCGGTCCCGGTCACCTCGGCCTCTTCGGATACGATCCCCTGCGTTACGTCATCGGTCGTGGGGCCCTGGAAGCAACCGGAATCGGCTTTGCCCTGCAGGATGGCGATGTCGCCGTGCGCTGCAACTTCTGCACGCTTAACGCCGAGGGCCTGATCATCGACCGCCGGGCTGGCCGGATCAGCAGCGACCAGAGTGCGCCGCTTGCTCGCCGGTTGAATCAGGTGAAGATTCCCGGCGTCGAAGTCTTCGTGGAACCCGTGAAGGAGCATCGTTTCGTGGTGGTGTTCCGCGGCGCGGGACTCGCCGGGGATGTCGCGGATACGGATCCCCAACGGACCGGCGCCGCCCCCCTTCCCGCCCAGGCTGCGAATCCTACCAGTCAACGGACGGCCGATGTCGCCAATGAGTTCGTACGCCAAGCCCAGCAGTTACTCTCGGACCAAGAACACGCCAACGGCTTGACCATGCGAGGCTTCGCCGCCCGCCCTGCCCTGCCTACCTACGAGGAGGTGTATGGCTTGCGTGCCGCCGCGATCGCCGTCTACCCGATGTACAAAGGCCTCGCCCAACTGGTGGGCATGAAGACCATCGGAAAGGCCCAGACGCTCGGCGAGCAGATTGACCAACTCGCCCAGTCTTGGAACGACTACGACTTCTTCTTCATCCACTTCAAATACACGGACAGCACCGGTGAAGATGGAGATTTCCAGGGCAAGATCCAGCGGATCGAGGAACTCGACGCCGTCATCCCGCGCATCAGGGCCTTGAATCCCACGGTGCTCATCATAACGGGAGATCACAGCACGCCGAGTTACCTGAAGAGTCACAGTTGGCACCCTGTGCCCACGTTGCTCGCATCCGATTGCTGCCGCCCGGATGGCAAGGCAGCCTTCAACGAGCGAGAGTGCATCACGGGAGGGCTGGGGCTTTTCGAAGCCAAATACCTGATGTCGCTCGCGTTGGCCAATGCGGGGCGACTCGGCAAGTATGGAGCCTGATCCGCCGCGATCAGGGGGCGAATGGTCCGGGGCGGATCATCAGGTCCGCCTGCGTGCTCCTCATGGCAGCACGCATCGCCCGCGGTGGCTTCCCGGACGAGCGACGGGAAATTCGGTGACGGGCTGACCGATGTGTGTCAGCCCTGCCGGGAGTGTGTTTCAGCCCTGCCGGGAGCCTGGGGAGTTGGAGAAGCCCTCAAGCATGCGGCCCAGGTGGAACGCAGCGAACCCGAAAATCATGATGAGCAGCAGGTCGGCGATGGACCGGCGGCCCAGGCGTCCGGTAATCTCCAAGAACATGCCCACGGGAAGCGCCACGAGACCGAGGGTCTGAAGAGTTCGTCCGAACAGTTGGAATGCAGCCATAGCGATGCCTTGTCCTGCGTTGACTTGAAGCCGGCTGGGAGTTCGCCGAAGCGGACTTCAGCTGCCGGCCCATGCCGAGCCTGATTCTACTCCGAATCTACGCCCGCGGTGGCGGAACGAAAAGGGCCGGATGCACGCCGATTTTGCGAGGCCCCTGGCGGGCTCGTCGCGCACTACCGGGGATCCCGAATCCATGCGATTTCTATCGATTCTCTCCCGCAGTTGCAGGTTGCGGTGCCCCCGCTGCGGCCGAGGGGCCCTTTTTTCGGGGTGGATTCACATGCACGAACGGTGCGTTTCCTGTGGCTTGAACTTCGAGAGGGAGAGCGGCTTCTACCTGGGGGCCATCTACTTCAACTACGGGCTCACGGCGATGGCGGTCACCTTCGCCTACCCGATCCTGACCGTCTCGGGCATGCTGCCCCAGCGCACGGCCCTCTGGGGATGCCTCGCGTTCGTCGTTCTCTTTCCCCTGCTATTCTTCCGCTTCGCTCGCAGCCTGTGGCTCGGGTTCGATGAACTCATCGATCCCCAGCAGTAGGCGGGGACCTCATGATCCGCACTCCTGACCAGGGCTGGATGCAGGCATCGGAGGCACCGGCGGCCTCTGTCTGGTTCGAAGGACGCGCGGGGGTGGGCGTCGCGGCAACGCTGGGACTGTTGGTCAGTTCCCTGCTGCTGTTCGTGGTCCAGCCGATGATGGGCAGGGCGGTCCTTCCCGTCTTCGGAGGTTCGCCCGGCGTCTGGACGGCCTGTCTGCTTTTCTACCAAGCCACTCTGCTGGGCGGTTACGCGTACGCGGTGGTCCTGTCCAGGTCCCTCCCGGTGGCAGGCCAATGGCGGGTCCACGCCCTTTTGTGGATCGTAGCCGCTGGCACGCTGGTCGTCGGTTTGCACGCCGTGCCGGAACCCGATGGACGCGCGGACGATCCGACCTGGCAGATCCTTGCTGTGTTGGTGAGGACCATTGGCCTGCCCTATTTTGTCCTGGCGGCTACCTCTCCCCTGCTCGCGACTTGGTGCGCGCCCTGGTCGAAATCCACCACTCCTTTCCGCATGTACGCTGCGTCGAATCTCGGGTCGCTGCTCGGGCTTTGGATCTACCCCGGGGTCCTCGAGGCGACTCTCTCCTTGCCTTGGCAGCGATTTCTCTGGGCCGCCGGCTTTGTCCTGATCGCGCCCTGTATTCTTGGCATTGGTCGCGTCGTCGGGCGTCTCACGCCTCCCGGGCAGGTCGATCCGCGGCAGGCGACGGAAGATCGAGGGATGGGGCCGGATGCCTTGTCGAAGACGCAGTGGTTCCTGCTGAGCGCCTGCGGATCCGCCATGCTGCTCGCGACATCCAACCTGCTGTGCTTGGATGTCGCGCCGGTACCGCTGCTCTGGATCCTGCCGCTGACCGTCTACCTCGTGACCTACGCAGCCTGCTTCCTGGGCGACCGATGGTACCGTCGATCACTTGCCTGGCCCGGTCTGTGCTTCGCCGCTGTCCTTGTCGTATGGACGCTTGTCGCCGGCGCTTCCGTGCTCCGGAACCTGCTTCTGCAAATCAGTTGCCTCTTGAGCGTGCAGCTGATTGTCGGCTGGATCTGTCACGGAGAACTGTACCGGGCGCGACCACGGGCGGGCAGTCCGGCCGGATTCTACCTGTGGATGGCGTCCGGGGGAGTTGCTGGAGCCTGTGTCGTGACGCTGT
>CAZUJM010000065.1:7950-23317 GCA_964620405.1 uncultured Pirellulaceae bacterium
GCTGTTGGCTCCGCGATTGTTCGTGGAGTTCTACGAGTTCTATGCGACATTAGGTTGCACGGCGGTCCTCTTGTGGTTCTGCCAGGGAGTGGACAGGTTGCCGCCTGACGGTTTTCTTGCTCGTCGCCGCTTTCTCAGAAGAACCCTGGTCCTGACCGCTGGCTGCCTGCTGGCGACGTCTGCACTCTGGCTCTTGGCCGAGTCCACGCAGACGCAGGACAAGGATCGACGACTTGTCGCTCGCGGACGGAATTTTTACGGAACCATTCGCGTGGTGCGACTCGATTCCGATGACCGAGTCCATGGTCGAGTCGCGATGGTCCATGGAACCACGGTTCACGGGTTTCAGTATGAGTCTGCCCAGCGACGTCCCCTGCCCACCGGGTACTTCGCTGAAGACAGCGGTGTCGGACTCGCCTTGCGAGCTTTGGGGGAGGAGGCACAGCACCCCAGGGGGCGGCGCGTGGGAATTATCGGCCTCGGAGTGGGCGCGCTCGCCGCCTATGGTCAGCCTGGGGACACCTTTGTCTTCTACGAAATCAATCCGCTGGTCGTCCAGTTCGCTGAGAATCACTTCAGTTTCCTCACCGAGGCGCGGGCCCGTGGAGTCGCGATTCAGGTCGTCCAGGGGGACGCTCGAATCCGTTTGCAGCAGGAGCGAAACGAAGGAGGCGAAGATCCATTCGATCTGCTCGTGATGGATGCGTTCAATGGCGACTCCGTGCCCACCCACCTGTTGACTCAGGAGAGCATGGAGTTGTACTGGAGAAGCCTTCGGGCAGATGGAGTGCTTGCCGTGCAGGTTACCAATCGCCATCTGCGGTTGACGCCCGTGGTGAGGACCCTGGCAAGGCTGTTCGGAAAGGAGTCTCTCCGTGTAACTCGTGCCCTGCCGCCGGAGGATGCAAGCCGTGGCATTCCGGGAGCGAGCGCATGGGTATTGATTTCGGCGAACCGCGGTTTCTTGGACCGGGTGGTCGCGATGCGGCCACCGGATGTTTTGGATGCCGAAGACGAACGCGAAGTACTCTGGACCGATGATCGAAACTCCTTGGTGCCCCTGCTGCGGGGACTTGCTCGACCAGCCGGGCCAGCGGCCCAGGCCGCAGGCCAGAAGGAAGTTCCGGGCCCGAACGAGGGTGGGGGAAGCTGAGGAGACGGTCAGCGCCCGCGTCGCCCGGTGCGGGGAGATTGGCCTATAATCAGGACATGAAACACTTCATTGACTGGTTCCTGCACTTGGACACGAACCTGACCGACCTCACGCAGCGGGCGGGCGGGTGGATCTATGGACTTCTGTTTCTGGTGATCTTCTGCGAAACCGGCTTGGTCGTCACTCCGTTTCTTCCAGGGGACTCACTCCTGTTCGCCGTCGGTGCCCTCGCGGCGAAAGGCGGGCTTGATATCAGGCTTCTCGCCGTCCTCCTCACCGTCGCCGCGATTCTTGGTGACGCGCTGAACTACCACATTGGCCAGTACCTGGGCCCTCGGGTACTGCGGGGAGATGGATCGCGATGGCTGAACCGCAAGCATCTGGCAAGGACCGAGCAGTTCTTTGAGAAATATGGCGCGAGGACCGTGGTGCTGGCGCGATTTGTGCCCATCGTCCGCACGTTTGCCCCGTTCGTCGCGGGGATTGGGAGCATGCGTTACTCGCGTTTCCTCGTCTACAATGTGATCGGTGCCCTCATCTGGATGTGCGTGTTCCTCGGCGCTGGCTACTTTCTGGGGCAGATCCCGTTCGTCAAGGAGCGATTCACCCTGGTGGTGTTTGGCATCATCGGTTTCTCCGTGCTGCCCATGCTGTTTGAGTTGGCCAAGGTACGCTGGCAGGCCGTTCGCGAGCAGCGAGCCGCAGCCTTGTCCCAGGTAGAGAAGTCTCACCGCTAGGTGGGACTGCCGGTCACAACGGTTTCCTGGCGGGGTTCCCAACGCTCGAGTCGTTCGTTCCACTGCTGCCATGTCATGGGGGGCGGGTAGGGAACGTCCAGTGGCGCCGCGACGCCATCGGCACCCGACCGATGGAAAAGACTCGTCAGTCCCAATGCGAGTAGTTCGCGATCGGTGCTGCTCGATTGACCGAGCCATTGCTCAGGGTTCACGCGAGCGGTCATCCTGCCATCCAGTTCTTCCCAGCTGATCTTGAGCGGCGTGCCCTCGTCGCGAAGGTAGACGAGCACCTCGATCCGGTTGGTTGCCAGTCGCGGGGAGTCGACGCGACTGTTGGTCGTAAGGAAGCTTGGCCGCATCTCACGCAGTAGTCCCAGCAGTTCTCTTTCCACGAACCGCTGGATCGCCGTTTCCACTTGTTGCAGAGCCGCCTGCTTCTTTCGTACGGATGTCGAGTCGCCGGTATTCTCAGCTTTGCGAAGCGCACGCCGGAGAGTTGCGAAGTTCTTGGGGACCGTGCCCGAATGAAAGCCGGGACGAAGGAGGCCGAGAACGGTCTCGCCATGGGGCCCGAGCGGATTGCGTGTGAGATGATGGCTGCGATTCGCCGCGTACAACTGCCAGTTGCCCTTGAGTTCCCAGACCAAGAAGCCAATGACGCCTGGAATTAGCCAGATGGTCGACCACACGATCGTATGGGCACGAGCCTTCCCGACCAGCGGTTCCAACTGCTCAATGATCTTCGGAGCCGTGGGAATCAGCAGCTTGTGCGAGACGGTGACGACGGGAAAGTGTTTGATCGGGTTGATCTGCGGCTCGACGAGCAGCGTGAACACGAAGACCACGAGGTAGGAGATGAAAAACCAGCAGGTGCCCGTGAACAGCTTGACCAAGGCCAGTTTGCGGTCGTCTCCTGCGCGGAATCTCAGCCATTCGTCGACCCCGTAGACGATTCGCTCCAGTTCCACAGCCAGCCGATGGAAGGTTTCCATGATCCACTGGTAGGCGGCGGCAAAAACGCGAATGCGGAGTCCGTGCCATGCGCGAACGAGGAAGTCACCAAACCATTCATCCGCGTAACGGCCAACGGGAGAGTTCAAGAACAGGGCCGCGGCGAGGTAGATGTCCAGTTGCGTGTGCGAAGTCAGGACGCGTCCGAAGAGTCGCGCGATCCAGTACACCAGGATGGTCACCGCCAGCGGGCGTAGCAGATAGTGTCGGAAGGCCGCGTACAACGGACTTCGCAGGATTCGTTGCATCCAAGCGGAACGCAGGAGCGACGTGGGAAGGCCGACGACGAGTTCATGAATGAGAAGCCAGGCGGAATGGAGTTGCCTCAGGCACCACGCCCTGAAGTCAGGACGGTGCATCAGCAGGGATATCCATGCTCCCAGCATCAACACCATGGCGAAAAACAATGGCGATCGGCTCGTGTCCGCCGTTGCAGGAGGGATCGGTGGAGCTCCGGGCACCTGCGGAGTTCCCGCGCCGGTGACCGTTTCCACGAGGTGCCGCATGCCTTCAATGGCCAGCCACGCTCCGCCGAAAGGCAATGCCATGTTTTGGGTGATGAATCGCCCGACACGCGTACCAAAAGCCAGGGAACTCAGACGCTGGGTTCCACGCAGGTAGATGGCGCCAGGGCGGTAGACACCATCCAGCATTCGTCCCAGCAGCCGGTCGGCTCGAAGAAGGCGATCACCGCGAATGAGTTCGCCGATCCCGGAAAGATCCGGAAGCTTCAGGTCGCTACGCGACAACGCATCGCGGAGGTTCCCCAGGTTCAGTGCCCCGTGCTCCACGACCCGATCCAGCAATTCCTCGATCGCGTTCTTCCGCGAAATGGTCTCCGCGATCGTTCGCGGCACAAGGCCTACGTCATCGAGGACCTGCGCGAGCACGGGCCGGATCCGTTCCCGTGAACGTTGCTCGATCCGTTTCACGGTCGTATCGAGCAGTTGCTCCAGCCTCTGCCTGGCGACGGTATCGAGGCGCGTGGCGTAGAGGCGTCGTGCGGCGGATCGCAGGTGCTTCGTGATCAACACCTCGCGCAGCAGCGGAAGCGGCCGTCTCAGCGGTACGCGTCCATACGACAGCAACCATTCGACGAGATCCAGCTTGAAAACACCCCGCTCGTACTCTACGCAGACCTTCTGCAGGTCGTAGAGCAGTCGGGCTTCCACCGGCCAGATGCCCATCGATGCCGGAAGCAGCAGCGGGCCGAGCGCTTCACACCAGTCCTCGACCTCGGTGCTGTTCATTTGCAGCACTGGTTGCAGGCGAAGGACCATGGCTCGCAACTCCTGGGCGGCGAAATCAAAGGGCGAGCCATTCGAAAGACTCTCCTGCGATGCCGCCCGAGCCTGCAGGATCGCGGCCTGCACGCTGTTGCCCATGGCGGATGCCTTTTTAGCCCTCGCCTTGCGACTGGTCGGACCGGGGGACCACCATGATCGCCCTGGCGAACGTGAGGGGGCCTCGTGGAGCGGCGACGCACTGGGGTGTTCGTTCGTGGAGCCCGTCCAGTCGTCGGGAGGACGACAGCGGCGAAGCAGTTCACGGTGATCGATGTCCCGCTCCACCATGCGCGCCAGCGACTGCCAGTCGCGAATGGCCGGAAAGTACTTCTCCAAGTCCAAAGGAGCGAAGTGCCGGAGCTCCAGGTACACGGCCACGAATTCGATGTAGGTCTCCAGATCGGTCGGATCCGGGAACAGATACTCGTCCTTGAGCAGCACCGAGCGTATTTCGGCGAACTCCAACTCGCCGATCTCGCGGCGGCGTTGGGCTGCAAACTGGCTCGCGTTTTCCGATCGTTCGATCTGCTCCTCAAGCGTCTTGTGGATCTCTGCGTGGAATAGCAGACGCCAGTACCGCCTCACGGCGAGCCTCACCGGGACATGGTCCAGGGACTCATCGTCGGTCGGTGTCGAGAGAAGGATCAAGGTGCGAGGGAGATCGATCGACTCCGTTCGGTCCATCGCGTCCAAGGACGGCAGCCCGAGTTCCACGGGGTCCGCGAAGGCCAGCAGTCGCTCACGCTCGATCGTGTAGGACTTCCGATGCGGTACTTCGAAAGCCAGTCGTTCCAGTCGCCGGTCCAGGCGGATAACGCGACGGAGGATCCTCGGTGGCACCAGCAGGGCGCCAGGTTCAGCCGTCCGAAGCCACGCTCGGAGGGCTTCCGTGGTGATCGTGGCGGACGAGACCGTGTTTGTCATGCTGGGGTCGGACGCTGGCCATACTCACCGCCCGGAACGTCTCCAACTCGCTTCGGTAGGCCGTTCGACGACGAACGACGGACACGCGAGACTTGGAAGTAGAAGTAGCTGGCGAGACTGGCAAAGATCAGAAATGGCATCGACATCATGAAGACGATGCTCCAGAAGTAGCCACGCACCATGTTCGCATGCTGGCCATCCGCGAGGCCCTGCCGGCATGTCGGACAGGCTTCCACTACCGAACCGAGGAACACGAGCAGGAGAACGGCCAAGACCAGCAATCGTGTCAGTCGCATACACCACCTCACATGGACCGAAGAAGGGACTTGGCTTTTTCCTCTGCAGGTCGTTTTCACTCGAGTCGCTGGCGTCGCTTCAAGGTCCAATGGCTACCGATGAGCGACGATCTTTCCAGGTCCCATCGCCCCTGGCATTCTAGCTCCCTCCCCCCGGGGCGGATAGATCTGATAGAGCATCAGATAGACCACGACTCCCGTGATGGAGACGTACAGCCAGATCGGAAACGTCCAGCGGGCTAATCGACGGTGGGCCGCTCGGCGACCTCGCAAGCCCAGGTAGATGGTAGCGACTGCCAGAAACGGGACCGTCATGGCCAACACCACGTGGGACGCCAGAATGCCGAAGTAGAAAGTCCTGATCCAAGGGCCCGGGTAACTGGGGAATTTGACGCTGGCGACCTGAAAGTGGTACGCCAGATAGCTCACAAGGAACAGGGTGGAAACGCCGAAGCACGCCAGCATCACGCGGCGATGCGCATCCTCCTGACCTCGCTTGATCAACCGCAGGCCCGTGATCAACAGGGCGGTTGCCAGCAGGTTCAGAAGTGCGTTGACATGAGGTAGAGTCCGAACCCAGTCCAAGCAGCGGTTCCTTTCGGCTGACGGTTTCCGTGTGGGCGAATGCGAAAACTTATCAGGAGGACGCCTCGTCACCGACGGTGTCGCCGGGAGAGGCGTCCGTGGGCTGCGGATCGGTCTGATCCTCCGAGGGCGTTTCCGCGATCAACTCAGCGACCAACTCCCTCAACTTCGCGAACTGCTCCGGCTTCAGCACGCTGAAGGCACCGCGTACCTTACCCTGCCGATCCACGACCATGACGCGATCCGTATGGGTCTCTTCGCCGACCATGACGTTGAAGAAGTCGTTCCCGATCCGCTGGACGTAACCGACATCGCCATCGATCGGAGTGAGGAATTTCCACGACCGGAAGTCGGCATTGAATCGAGAGGCGTAACGCGCGAGTGCGGCGGAATTGTCGTTGGCGGGATCGCATGTGATGCTCATTGAGACAAGACCCTTCGGGCCATACTCGGCCTGCAATTCGGCAATCTTCATGTTCTGGTTGTAGCAGGTGGATGGGCAACTGCAGAAGAAGAAGCTGCCGGTCCACACCCGGCCCTTCACCGAATCCGTGTGCACTCGTTGACCGGTCTGGTCGAGGAGTTCAAATTCCGTGAGCTTGGGGCCTTTCGTCGTAGCCTCGGTGCTGACCGCAGCAACCTCGCTTTCGGCCACAGGTGTGTCGGGCACGGAACGAGCGGACCTGAGGATCATGACGCCGGCGAACACCAGGGCCGCGGCGATCCAGAATAGCAACAGTCGGTTCATCGATAGTCTCCGGACGCGGGAACGCGCGACATTCTCGTCGCCATGAGAAGCATTGCACCCGCGAACAAAATGGCAACGATCCAACTGGCGGCCAGCGGCGGACTCCAAGCCATCGACGCGGCTTCGGCGGTGGCTGAAAGCATGCGACGGAGGCCAGCTACGGCGTAGGTTACCGGGTTGCATCGCATTACCAGATTCAAGAAACGCTCCCCCCAGGTTCCATCCTGCCAACGCGGCACCGGAAAAAAAGCCCCCGACAGCAGCCACATCGGCATCAGCAGCAGGTTCATGATGGCATGGAAACCTTGGGTAGAATCGAGCCGCCAGGCGATGCAGAACCCGAGCGCGGTGAATCCGATCGCCACCAGGGTCATCAAGGCCACCAGGGCCGGCAGTGAGGCGGTGGCCCAGGTCGCGGAGGAGTTTGTACCGACCCGTGAGAGTAGCAGGAAGATCAATGCTTGCATCACGGCCAGCAGTGTACCGCCGGCGACCTTGCCAAGGACAAACGCCACTCGGGGAACCGGAGCCACCAAAACCGCCTGCAGAAAACCTTCCTGCCGGTCCTCGATGATCGATATCGTTGCGAAGATCGCGGTGAAGAGCAGGATGAGAACAAGGGTGCCCGGAACGAAGTATTCGCTGAAGCTCGCGCCCTGAAAGCGAAAACTCTGATTCAAACCGGTTCCGAAAAGCAGCCAGAACAGAAGGGGTTGGCCAACGGCGCCGATCACTCGGTTCCTTTGGCGAAGGAACCGCACCACCTCCCTCCATGCCAGCGAATACACGCATCGAAACGTGGCGGATGTGAAAGATGTGTCCATGGACAGGGGTCCAGTTCGTGGCATGTCGCCGGTGATCGAGGTCCCATTGGCGATGATGGATTATGCGCGTTTGACACCGGTTGGGGAAACGGACTCCTGCCAAAACCGGTGCCCGGTCTTCTGGAGGAAAACGTCCGCCAGGGTCGGCCGTCCCAACTTCACGGACTGCACCTGCGTTGGAAACAGTTCCAAAATCCTCGGCAACCAACTCGCATCACGGGTTCCCTCCACGACCACTTCGCCGTTGACGACCGTTGCGGTAACGCCCAGCTTGGCTTTCAAGCCCTCGACGACGGCGGCCGGACTGTCCGTCTCAATCGTCACGCAGTGACCGCCAATACTGGAACGCAGGTCGCCGGGAGGGCCGCTGGCCACCAAATGGCCGCGGTCAATGATGGCGATGCGGTTGGCGCGATCAGCTTCGTCCAGCAGGTGGGAAGTGAGCACGATCGTCAAACCCTTTTCCTCGCGCAGGCGATAGAGGTACTGCCAGAGGTCTCCGCGAGCGCCAGGGTCCAAGCCGGTTGAGGGTTCGTCGAGGAGCAGAAGCCTCGGATGATGGATCAGGCTTTTGGCAAGATCCGCGCGGCGCTTCAGGCCACCGGACAGCAGTTCCACGCGATCGCTGCGACGGTCTGCAAGCCCAAGTTGGGAGAGCACCTCTTCGCGCCGTTGGCGAAGCACTTCGCCCCCGATCCCGTACAGAGCGGCCTGCTGGCTGATGTTCTCGTCGATGGTCAGTTTCTTGTCGAGGCTCGGAGCTTGGAAGACCACGCCGATCTGTCGGCGAACCTCGAACAGCTCCGAGGCCAAGTCGTGGCCGAGCACTCGGACGCGGCCAGCCTGCACGGGCATCAACGTCGAGAGCAATCGGAACAGCGTCGTCTTACCGCCGCCGTTCGGGCCGAGGAAGGCAAACACCTCCCCGGCAGCGACCTCGAATTCAATCCCTTCCAAAGCAACGCGCGGACCATAGCGGTGAGCCAGCCCTGCGACTTCTATGGCGTTGCCGTTCGTCATCGAGGCTCCGATCCAGACACCGCCCGCCCACGTTCGCCGCGAGACGCTTCGACGAGGATTTCGGCTTAGTGGGCTGCCGCAGGATCGGAATGGCCACCGGCTGCGTCGTTCGCGTGGGCATTTTCCACTTGCTCAGCAGTCGCCCGTGCCTGTGCCGCTCGGACAATCCGTTCCTCGGAGTAACGCTTCAGACGCAGCCCAACATCCGGGATGAGCATGCATACTAGGAACACCGACATCATCATGGCCGGGATCGTCAGCACATACTTCCAGTTGGCTTCCCATTTCAGGTGCATGAAGAAGAGGATGACCAACAATGCCTTGCCGCTGGACACGGCCATCATGCCCGCCCAAGCACTGGCGGGCATCGTATCCTTCAAGGAAGAATTGCCAAGCCAAAATGAAATGGCGGTCAGGACGATCAGGCCCAAGAACACCAGCATGTAGGTGCGGACGCTGCCATGCGAGTGATCGTGGTCGTGTGAGGATCCGTGCGAGTTGGACATGATTCGCTTTTCTCGTTCTTGGGGTAACCGTGGGGTCGAGTAGCTGCGACGCCGGAGTCTTTAGAAGAGGTAGAGCAAGGGGAACAGGAAGATCCACACCAAGTCCACGAAGTGCCAGTAGAGGCCGACGTTCTCCAGCCAGTGGGACATCTTGGAATCCAGTCGCTTCATCAACGCGAGGACGAACAGGATCAGGCCCACCAGCACGTGAATGGCATGGAAGCCGGTCATCAGGAAGTAGGTGCTGGCCCACATGTTGCCACCCGGAATCATCATGGGCAGCGTGATCTTCGCATGCTGCTCCTCGAAAAGATCGTTCAGGCCCTTCGGGGCGCCCTTCACCAGTTCCAGGGACTTGATGCGACTTCCCACGGCATTCAGCTGTTCGGGGATCGCGGCCAGTTCGTCATTGACCGACTTCAATTCAGCGGCCGCTTCCGCCTTTCCTGCTCCCACTTCCTGCTGCAGGCGTTGCTGGTCGGCAAGGCGCTTCGCCTGTGTCGACACCAACTCGTCTTGCCGAGTCTTCAGTGTCGAGACCTCCGCATTGATCGCATCGACGCGTTTCGCCTCCTCCTCCGCCGAGGCAGCGCCATGGCCCCCCGGGTAGATCATGTTGGCCAAGTTCGCGATGGCCTGCGGTTCGCCTCGAGCGGCCTGCTCCTCCGCCCACTGTACAAGCCCCTTTTCCATGGCAACCAGCGTGCTGAGTCGCTCCTGCTCGGCCTGACCAAGTTCCTGGTTCTCACCTTTCATGGCGGAGATGCGGTCCTGCTGGTCTCGGAGCACCTTTCGCACGTGGGCCGCATAATGCACGTCGGCCTTCTCGTGGATCAGGCTGCGTGGCTTCGCGGGGTAGATGCCATGGGAAAACTTTGAGTTGTACTCGTAGGCTTTGACGAGCAGAAACAGAGTACCGAGCGCCAGGGTGAGGAACAGCCAGAGCTTGGCCTGTGCGGCTCGGTTGGCCTTCGATGCTTCAAGTGCCAAGACGATCGTTACGCTGGAGCAGATGAGAACAAAGGTGTTGAAGGCTCCGATCTGTTCGACGAGATGCACTTGGGCCGGAGCCGGCCAGGATGGAGCTCCGAACCGAAGGACGATGTACGTCCCGATCAGTCCCGCGAAGAACATGATTTCGGTCGAAAGGAAGAGCCAGAGGCAGAGCTTCCCATTCGGCAAGGGGAGTGCCGGTTGGTACTCGAGATGCACGTGACCGTGCCCGCCTTGGTGGTCGTTTTCATGAGACATGATGAGGATGGACCCTGTCGTCTGATTTCTTTGAGTTCGCGAGAACTGGTTTGATGGGCTTGGTCGGGCTCAGATGAGCCGGACGTTCAGGAGGGTGACAAGCATTAGTTGAATCGGCAGGTAGATGATCGAAGCCCGCAGCAGGTCGCGGGCGGTTCGGTCATCTCGCTGACGCTGAAAGTCCACGGCCCTTCGCAGGTGCCATGCGCCGAGCAGAATTGAACCCAGCAGGTAGAACCACGACATGGCAACGAACACCGCAGGCAGCACGGATACCAGCAGCAGTGACACGGCGGTGAGCAACGCCTGACGGCCCGCTCGATGTCCGGTCGGATCGACAACCGTCAGCATCTGCATGCCGGCAAGGCCGTACTGGGCACGGTAAAGCCAAGCGATGGCCATGAAGTGGGGGAACTGCCAGAGGAACAGGATGAGGAACATGCTCCACGCTCTCGCGTCGAGTGGACCCCCGGCGGCCGACCATCCAATCAACACAGGCATCGCTCCGGGAATCGCTCCCACCAAGGTATTCAGCCAAGTGCGAGTTTTCAGCGGTGTGTAGACACCAACGTAAAGCAGCCACGTGGCAGCCGCCCAGGTGGCGGCCGCCGATCCACAGGTGTTGAGAAGGTAAGCCAAGCCACCCAGGACGGTGACGCCTCCGAGGCATAGCGACTCCACCCCCCCTACCCTCTTCGTGGGCAACGGGCGGCGCTCGGTGCGCCGCATGCGGGCGTCGGTATCACGCTCCAGCCACTGGTTGAAGACGCTGGCGCTGGCGGCCACCAAGGTCGTGCCCACCAGGCAGTTAATCAGCCGAAATGCATCGGGCTGGCCCCAGGTGGCACTCAAGGCCGCAAGGGTCACGGCGACGAGCACCATCATCAGGATTCGAGGCTTGGTCAGTTCGACGTAGTCCTGACAGCGGGCCACCCATCGACTGCTTTTTTCCATCTGCTCCATGCTCATGGCGGTTGGAGAGGTCATGCCATCACCTCCCGTGAGACGCTGTGCGTCGTATGGGGGCGCCTGCAAGCCGTACCCGCCAGACTCGCCGCTCGAGTCAGCCGTAGAGCCAGAAGCAGACTCGTTGCCAGAATCAGCGACCCGATGGCGACATGCGATGTCACCGTCAGCACTTGGGGCATGCCTTCGGCCGCGACCGTATGGGTTCTCAACCAGTCGGGTTGTGGAACCCAAGCCGGCCATTGGTACTTTACTCGCCATGCCAAACTTCCCGCCACGATCTGGACCGCCACCAGCGCGGTGACCAAGGTCGCGATCCGACTCGCGACTCCGATTGCCCCGAGGCGGGCAAGGTTCGACTTGAGGCCCGCCGCTTGGAGAAGCAACGCCAAAGCTCCCGCCAAGTGTGCGAACACGATCAAACGAAAGACCAAGGGAGGCCAAGTTGGAGTCAGGTGCCGAAGATGCGCTCCGAGGACTAATTGCAGGTAGGCCAAGCCAAACACGGCCCACGCCATACGCACGCTTCGCGACAGTTTCGCCCGGTCTGGCATCGGCGGCAAGTCCACCTCGCCTGAGTGCCACCATTTCGAAGTGAAGACCGCTCCCGCCACGCAGCTCCCGAAGAACAGTGGACCCAGGCAGCCATGCAGACGGGCCAGCAAACTAGCGTCCAGCAGCACTCGGGCTCCGCCAAGCATCCCCTGCAACAGGACCAGTCCCAGGCAAAGGAGGGAGAAGCGAAGCATCCAGGGCCGCGGGTCAAAGCGCCAGACGAGGTAGACCCAGCCGATAGTCACCAAGCCAACCAGGGCGGCCAGCAGTCGATGGCCGTGCTCGATGAAGAGATCCCAGGGGCCAGCCCACCAAGTGGACAGCGGATAGAGAAACAGGTTGTAGCCGTAGGTATTGGGCCAGTCTGGCACCGCCATTCCCGCGTCATAGGTCGTGACGAGGCCACCCACCCAGATCAGCGGAAAGGTCAGGCACACAAGCAGGAGCGCCGTCCGGTGCGGCCACCCACCGACCGCTTTCGTATTGGACGACGCTCGTTGCATGGCTGAATCGCTCCATTCGGATCCCACTCCGCCAGGGTCGTTGTCGTTACGAAAGAGCAACGGCCCAGCTTAACTTGGATCGGCTTAGCCCTTCTTCTCCGGGGGCGGCTGGATCTGCGGGTAGAAGTCCTTGTCCGACTCCGGAGAGCCATACTCGTAGGGACCGCGGTACACCACCGGCTGGAAGTCGAAGTTTCCATGGCCCGGGGGACTCGGGGCGGACCACTCCAGTCCATTCGCTCCCCAAGGATTGCGGCCGACGGCCTTCCCAAAGAACATGCTGTAGATGAAGTTCCAAGCGAACACGACCTGGCTGGCCACCAGCAGGATCGCACACCACGTCATGAACCGATTCATTCCCAGCAACTGCTGGAACGACTCGTAGTGATACGGATCGGCCAGTCGCCGTGGGAAACCGGCGGCTCCCAGGATGTGCATCGTGTAGAAAGTCCCGTTCAGGAAGATGAAAGTAAGGAAGAAGTGGAGCTTGCCCAGCGACTCGTTCATCATTCGTCCGAACATCTTCGGGTACCAGAAGTAGATGCCACCGAAGACGGCCATCGCCGTGCCACCGAAGAGCACGTAGTGGAAGTGGGCGACGATGAAGTAGGTGTCGTGGATGAAAATGTCGACGGGGGTCGCCGCCATGAAGATGCCCGAGAGGCCGCCGATGATGAACATCGAGACGAAAGACAGTGCGAAGAGCATCGGGGTGGTGAACTGGATCTTTCCGCCCCAGATCGTTCCCAGCCAGTTGAATACCTTCACGGCGCTCGGCAACGCAATCATCATGGTGGAAACCATGAAGGTCATGCCGAGGATCGGATGCATGCCCGAAATGAACATGTGGTGGCCCCAGACGATGAAGCCGAGGCCCGCGATGGCAGAGATCGAGTACACCATGGGCTTGTAGCCGAAGACCGGCTTGCGAGAGAAGCAACTGATGATGTCCGAGACCATTCCCATCGCAGGCAGGATCATGATGTACACGGCCGGGTGGGAGTAGAACCAGAACAGGTGTTGCCAGAGCAGCGGTTGTCCACCGCCGCTGGCCGGTAGCGAGTTGTTCGCCACCAGTCCCTCGGGGAGGAAGAAGCCTGTACCCAGCATGCGGTCCATCAGCAGCATGAACCCGGCCGCGGTGAGAACCGGCAACGCGAACGCCTGAAGAATGGCGGTGATGAACATGCCCCAGATGGTGAGCGGCATGCGGAACATCGTCATGCCCGGAGCCCGCATCTGGATGATTGTCGTCATGTAGTTGACGGATCCCATCATCGATGAAATTCCGACGAACGTGACGCCCAGCAGCCAGAGAGTCTGGGCGGGACCGCTGCCAGGTGCCGCTTCGTTGATTGCCGACAGGGGGGGGTACGATGTCCAGCCCCCCGCTGCTCCATTGCCGGGCGCGAAGAAACTCAAGCCGATGCAGACGAAGGCGGGCCACATGAACCAGTAGCTCAACATATTGAGCGTGGGGAAGGCCATGTCGTCGGCGCCAATCATCAGCGGGATGAGGTAGTTGCCGAATGCGCCGGCCAGGATCGGGATGATCACGAAGAAGATCATCACCGTCGCGTGCATCGTGAAGAGCACCGTGTAGTACTCGGGCGCAATCTGCCCACCCTCGTTCGCGAACAGCATCTTGCCGATGAACGGCATGTTCGACCAAGGATAGGCGAGTTGCCAACGGATCCCCAGGGCCAGCAGACCGCCGATGAGGAACCAAAGGAGCGTGGAAAACAGGAACTGCAGGCCGATGATCTTGTGGTCACGCGAGAAGACGTACGTGGAAAGGAAGGAACCCACGGACGCTTCGGAGTGAGCATGCGATGCGTCGGCGGCATGGCTGCCGGCTGGAATGCTGCTCATGTCTATTCTTCTCCCTCTTCCTCGGCCGGCTTCGCGAAGGAAGCCTGCTGGTTTTCCTGACGGGTCTTGACCAACCACTTGTCGAATTCGGCCCGCGACTCAATCGTCATACGGCCCTTCATTTTGTAATGTCCCCAGCCGCAAAGCTCCGCACAGACAATGTCATAGTCGCCTGACCGCATTGGGCGGAACCAGACATACTGCTTCATGCCTGGAACCAAGTCCTGCTTGACGCGTACGTTGGGCAGAAAGAAGCTGTGCAGCACATCCATGCTCTTGATCTGCAGGACGATGTCTTCCTCCAGAGGCAGGTGCAGGTCGTTCACCGTGTGGATGTCGTCCTCGGTTCCGATCTGGCCATCCGGGCCGGCGTAGCGGATCCGCCATTCGAACTGACGGCCCATGACCTCCGCGATCGGCGGCTTCAGGGTGCCGTCGGCATTGGCCGGTCGCAGGATCTTCGCGTCAGCCCAGGCATTCATCTGGTAGATCGCGATGAACAGCAGCGACGCGGCAGGCAGGATCGACCAGACGACTTCCAGCGTGTGGCTGCCATGCATGAACTTCACCGGAGAGGGCGTCTTCGCGGCGTCGTACTTCCACAGGAACCAGAACAAGGCAATGCCCGTCGCCACGAAGATGAACCCGGTCAGGTACATGATCGTGTAGAACAGGTTGTCGATCACATAACCCGTGGAGGAGATGTCATCGGGGAACCAGTGACCATGCAGCGGCCCGCTGTCGGCATTCATGCAGACAACGAATACCGCCACTCCCAGGATGGGAACCAGCAGGAAGAGAATGCTCCAGAATCGTCCCACAACACAGTCTCCAGGTTAGATGCTTTCTCGTGCTCGCATCAGTGATCGGTTCGCGGACGTTGGTCGTCGTCCTCGACTAACGGACCCCACGGTCATTGGTCAAGGAATCCAGGCCGGGGCGGCTGACAGGCTCGTAGGGAAGGGAGAGGACGTAGTTCACAATGTCCCAGATGTCGCTGTCCTGCAGGGCCTGTTTGTTGGCCGCCGGCATCGGCGTGCCGTCGATGCCGTTGTGGACCCGCCAGAAGATGTCGATGGGCCGGCGACCGCCTCGATAGATCCCGTCACGAAGATTTCGCGGCAAGATGT
>CAZUJM010000065.1:23364-25858 GCA_964620405.1 uncultured Pirellulaceae bacterium
GCTCCGGGTAGTCCTTCTCGGTCTTCTTCGTCCAGTCGTAGAACTCCTTGGTCCACTTGTCGTAGTCCGTGACTTGTCCGTCTCCGAGTTGCGATGGGCCGTGGCAGCTGTAGCAGTTGGCGACGTTCGTGTAGTACAGCTTGCGACCTCGCTCTTCGGAAGCTTTGAGGGCCGCTTCGTCGAATTCGGCGCTAAACCGATCGTAGGTGGCTGGGCGGACCGGAATCTCAGTCACGTTGTCCTTGGCCGCATTCCAGCTCTCGATGACTTCCGTCAGGACGCCGTCGACGAGAAGTTCACGACCCGTGAAGTCGGTACGCAGTTTCTCGATGGCAGCGGCATCGTCCTGCTCGCCCGGAACGAACTCGCCGATCTGCTCCAGCAATTTTCGCTCGGTCTCGCCGCGGATCGAAAGGAACTTCACGTAATCGATCAGGGCCTCGACTTCACCCTCGGAAAGAAGCTTAAAGGAAGGCATGGCCGTACCGGCAATGCCCTCCATGATGACACGACGCAGGTCCTCGTGGGTCGGCTTGTAACCGATGGGGGTAGAGTCGAATTTGAAGATACCGGCCGTGAAATCACGCGGATACGGGTTCAGGAAGGTGGCAGTCGGGCCCTTGCCGTTGCCGGTGATGCCGTGGCAGTGGACGCAGTGCTGCCGGTAGAGGCCCTCGCCCTTGCCATATTCGTCGCTCGCAACCGGGCCCGCAGCGGCCTTCACCCGCGTCATGTTGAGCACCGAGTCGATCCCCTCGACTCCCGGCGGCATGTGCGGGTCATCGGGCGTTCCGTAGAGCGCCGTCAGGACGTTCGCGAGGTCCTTGATCTGCGTCGCCGGCACCCGATCCCCGTTCATCTGGTCATGTTCCTGCTTTCGCAGGTAGACCTGGTTGAGGGAGTAACTGGCCGTAGGCTGGCCGCAACCGGTCAGGCCTAGCGTGGTGGCCAGCAGAAGGCACGTCCACCAGACGCGGCCGGTTGCTTCGCGACTCGAGTTGCTCTGCAATCCAGTGAATGACATCCGTCTAGACCCCAGTAATATCAGGAAAGAGCGGGAAAACTCTTCGGAGTGATGATGCCCGATGCTTCACTTGAACGAAGCGGCGTTGATCGTCACGCTCATGTCTGTCTCGCCGTCTGGTTCCAGGGTCAGCGTCAACTTCCCCTTGGGCCAGGTGGTCGCCTTACCATCAACGGTCACGTCCTTCACGGCCCCAAGGGCCTCCTGCCAGACCCGGAACTCCAAGGGAACTCCTGCGGGTAGGTTTGGAATCGTGAAGCTGCCGTCCGGTTGGGTAACGGCAAAGTAGCCGTTGTCCCGGTTGATGAACCAAGCCTTCATCCAGGGATGAATGGCACACCGCATCTCCGCGGGAATTCGCATTTCCTTGGCAGGCTTGTAGATCGCAAAGCCCCCCGACGGAATCGTCTGGTTGAAGGAGCCGACCATCAGGTTGTGCCCGACCGGATCGCTGTTCAGGGCTCGCAAGGGTTGCGAGGTTTGGATCGCAAGCACGTGCGTTAGGAAGATGCATTCCTTTTGATCAAAGACTACCTCGTCCGTCTTCCCCGGCTTGGCCGATTCGTGGACCCATTCGACGGGCACGTTCTCCGCGAAAATCAGCACGTTCGCCAAACCCTTCGAGGCCTGATCCACTACCACGTCCTGGGAGTAGATCGTCTTGCCCCCAGGGGCACAGACTTCGTTGTCCTTCGAGATCGTTACCGTGGGGAGCGACGGGGCGTCTCCTTCTAGGATGAACTTTCCGCGGAGCGTGCCGAAGCCGGTGGGCTGGGCAGCGGAGGTCGTCTCTGCGGCGGCACCGCCCTCGCTGCCAGCCGATAGCGACTTGCGGATTGCTGCCACTGCCTCCATGTCAGGTTCCGGGTTGCTCTGTGATGCTCCACAGCCGACCACGCTGGCCAGCAGCAGCCATGCGAATCCCGTTTTCGCTCGTCCGAAACAAGTCATCTTCCGACCCCGGTTTTTGGGATTTAGCCGGCGGGCACGCCGGCTTCCTAAGTCGATACCGTTATCCGTGGCTTCCATTCCGAGCCACGAACGAACTGATCCTGAGAGGCTTACTTCTTGGAGAAGGTGGCAGGGTCGAGTTTGACTTCACCCATCGAGTTGTCTCCATCCTTGATCTCGATGTCGAACTTGCCCTTGCTCCACTTCTCTTTCTTCCCACCCACCGTCGCGGTGTCGATGTACCCTGCCTTCTCCTGCCAGACCTGGAAAGTCCACTTCCCGACGGGCAGGTTCTTGATGGCGAACTTGCCGTCCTTGTCCGTGACCGCCATGTACGGCGTGTCCTTGATCACGACGATGGCCGTCATCCAGGGGTGAATGGAGCAACTGATCTTCGTCGGCAAGCGTTCTTCCTGCGGGAACTTCTGCTTGATGTCCTGACCGGCAGGGATGATCGGGTTGATCGGCACGTTCTTCACCGTGTCGACCTTGGTGTTGTGTCCGACTGTATCCTTATTG
>CAZUJM010000065.1:25868-26154 GCA_964620405.1 uncultured Pirellulaceae bacterium
GCAGTTCAGGTTGTCAACCCGGACTTCAGCGTCCTTCGTGGCGTCATAGTCCGGATGGGCCGCGGGGGCCTTCTTCCCGCGAGCGATGTCCAGGAACAACACGATTCCGGACACTCCCTTATTGTCGGGATTGACCGTCAGGGCCTCATCCAGAAGCGGGTGCTTGCCGCAGACTTCCTGGTCCTTGGTCACGACCACGGCGTTCGCCTTCGGAGCATCGCCATCCAGAATGAACTGCCCCGACAGATCGCCCCATTGGGCCTGAACGTCGGATCCCAGCACGCCC
>CAZUJM010000066.1:0-1546 GCA_964620405.1 uncultured Pirellulaceae bacterium
CAAGATAGCGGGTCTGCCGCGACACACGCGGCATCGTGTCGCGGGCTTGCCGCGCCTCGCGCGGCAACGTGTCGCGGGCTTGCCGCGGCTCGCGCGGCACGTGTCGCGGGTTCACCGACGTGAGGTCGCAGGCGTTGCGACTTGTTCGCGGTCGTGGGCGTACCTATACTTGTCGACGGACTGGCCCGGGGAAACGCGGGCTTGCCAGCGAAAACGCGGGGGGGAATGGCTGCCGAGGGGTTGGCCTGACGCGTGACGGAGCGTGCGGATGGTGGAGATCCCGGGGAATGGCCAGGCGCATCGAAGCGGGATGGACGTTTCTAGTATCCACCGGCCCTTCAGCCACCGGCCCTTCAACGCGGACGGCTCTTCCTGCTGGTGTCTCCCGATCACGCGGGCTCCCGTGCCACCAGCGGACGGTTTCTTTCGAGCAACCGCCGAGGCAGGGGGCGCCGCGCCACGCGACTCCACCGCTGCTTCATGATAGCGAGACGCCCGGGATTCGCGAGTTGCCCTTGTTCGCGGGAGGCAGCGTGCGCCGAATCAAGGCCGGGTGTATCGGCGGTCTCCAGGGCTGGGACCGCTGCCGACGACTGCTGGCGGTTATCGGCGTCTGTGCGACGATGGGGCTGGCGATGGGAACCAGGGCGGCAGCCCAGGAGAATCGCCCGGCGGCTTTGGATCCGTCCCAAGCATCGAGTCTGGCTGCGGAAACGCCCGTTGCTGAAGCGCCCGTTATCGCCGAATCTGCCGCGCCCGCGGGGGCCGCTGCGCCGGACATGGATCTGGCTCCGGAGGGCCTTCCGCATCCGATGACGGCGGCGGAGCAGCGGGAGTATTACGAGCTGTTGACGCTATTTGCCGATACGCTCGACCAGGTCGAACGCAACTACGTCAAGGAAGTCAGTCGCCGGGAGTTGATGGAGGCGGCGATCCAGGGACTGTTGTCGAAGCTGGACGAGCATTCAGACTACATTCCGCCGGAGCAACTGGATTCGTTTCGCACGGGAGTGGAGAGCGAGTTCGGGGGGATCGGCATTCGGGTGGGCGTGATCGACGGGCGTCTGACGGTGATCACGCCGCTGCTGGGGACGCCCGCGTACCGGGCTGGCATCCAGGCGGGCGACCAGATCGTGAAGATCGGCGACGCCGCGGCCGAAGGGATGGCGTTGGAAGACGCGATCCAGCGGATGAAGGGCCGCATCGGCACGGAGTTGGAGCTGACGGTGCGGCACAAGGCCAACGGCCCGACGGAGACGGTCAAGCTGCAGCGCGAACTGGTGCGGATGGAAACGGTGCTTGGCGTGCGGCGGCAGGCCGATGATGCCTGGGACTTCCAGCTGCTGGCCGATCCCCGCGTCGCCTACATTCGCATCAGCTCCTTTAGCCGCCAGACGCATGAGGACCTGCAGGTCGCCTTGGAAACGCTCACCCGCGGCCCGACGCCCCTTCGCGGACTGGTGCTGGACCTGCGTTTCAACCCCGGCGGCCTGCTTTCGTCGGCGATCCAGGTGGCCGACCTGTTCCTGGAACGAGGCACGATCGT
>CAZUJM010000066.1:1556-18305 GCA_964620405.1 uncultured Pirellulaceae bacterium
GGGGCCGCCCGCGAGGAAGGGACTTTCGGCGACTTTCCGCTGGTGGTGCTCGTGAACCACTACAGCGCCAGCGCGAGCGAAATCGTGGCTGCCTGCCTGCAGGACCATCAGCGAGCCGTGGTGATTGGCGAGCGTACCTGGGGGAAGGGCAGTGTGCAGAACATCATTGAACTGGAGGGCGGGCAGAGCGCCTTGAAGCTGACGACGGCGGGGTACCAGCGGCCGAGCGGCAAGAACATCCATCGCTTCGAGGGAGCCACCGAAGCCGACGACTGGGGCGTGCGGCCCGATGAAGGTTTTCTGCTGCCGCTGGAGCCCGCCGATACGCGGCGGCTGCTCTCCGTCCAGCAGTCCCAGGAGATTCTCGCTCCCAAGCCCCCCAGCGATGCGGTCGCGCCTCCGGATGCCGACCGCGATCGCGCGGTGCAGGAGGATACGCAACTGCAGAAGGCGCTGGAATACCTCAAGGCCAAGAAGCAGGACGATTGAGCGTAAAAATGAGGGCAGGTCGGTTGCAGGATGTGGGACTTTCACGACGGGTAGTTTGAGGTTGACCACAGAGAGCACAGAGAGTTCAGAGAGCTCAGAGGCCAGGAAGAATCTCCGTGCTCTCCGTGGTAAAAAAAAGCCCCGCCAGAAAAGCGAAACCTGACCCTACTGCTGGATGCCGCGGCCGACATGACGAACTTCCTGATTCTGGAGAGCACCTGCGACGAGACGGCGGCGGCCGTGGTGACGGACGAACTGGCGGTGCTGGGATCGGCGGTCGCGACGCAGGATGAGCTGCACGAGCGGTTTCATGGAGTGGTTCCGGAGATCGCCGCGCGGGCCCATGTGGAACGGATCTTGCCGGTGATTGACCGGGCGCTGGAACGAGCGAGCTTGAAGCTCGCGGACATCGACGCGCTGGCCGTCGCCACTTCGCCCGGGCTGGCTGGTTCCTTGCTGGTCGGGCTGGTGGCGGCGAAGACGCTGAGCCTGGTGCTGGACCGGCCGTTGATCGCCATCAACCACATCCACGCGCACGTCTACGCCTGCCAGGTCGCCGCGCGGCGATCGGTGTTTCCCTGCGTGGGGCTGGTGGTGAGCGGCGGGCACACGACGCTGTTCGATTGCCAATCGCCCACGCAGTTCCGCACGTTGGGCGGGACCATCGACGACGCGGCTGGCGAAGCGTTCGACAAGGTCGCCAGCATGCTCGGCCTCGGCTACCCGGGCGGACCGGCGCTGGCGCGGCTGGCGGAGCAGGGCAACCCGAAGGCCCATCGTTTTCCTCGCTCATTCTTGAACGATCCGGACCGCCTGCAGTTCAGCTTCAGCGGCCTGAAGACCGCCGTGCGTTACGCGCTCGCCGGGCCAGGGCGTCCCGACTTCGAGCAGTTGCGGATACCACCGGCGGAAGCGGCCGACCTCGCTGCCAGTTTCCAGGAAGCGGTGATCGACTGCCTGGTGGGCAAGTCGCAGCAGGCACTGACACGCTGCGGTCACTCGCGCCTGTGCGTCGGCGGTGGCGTGGCCGCCAATCGACGGCTGCGCCAACGGTTCGAAGAGGCCGCCGCGCGACACGGCTGGGAACTGCTCATCGCTCCCCTCGACATGTGCACCGACAACGCGGTGATGGGAGCGATCGCGGTGGAGCACTGGCGGGCCGGCGACTTCGCGTCACTGGATCTCGATATCGTCCCCGGACAGCTCCGCTGACGGGACGCGTGTTCGATCGGCTTTTCCGTTCCGCGCATGAAAAAAGGCCGTCCCGGGGGACGGCCTTGGCTGTTGGGTCGAACTGGCTTCCGGCGATTAGAAGCCGCCGCCCAGACCGCCGCCGACGCCACCGGCACCGGTGCCGGTGTTGGTGCCGCCCTGCTGGGTGGTCGAATTGCCGGTGACGAAGTTGAACGTCTGGACTTCGCCGATCAGCGAGAAGAACGGCAGGCCCGAGAAACGCACGTAGCGTTTGTCGGCGGACACCACGGCCGTTGCCATCAGGTTGACACCTTCCGGCAACTGGGTGATCACCGGCTGGTAGCCGACCGCGCCGCCACGCAGGGGCAGCAGCGGAAAGCGGCCTTCGCCGGCACGGGCTCGCGCGATGGCCATCGACGTCACGGCTTCCGACTCGGACATCGTGTTCAACTGCTGGGCCAGGATCGCGCGGTTGATCGCCGTCTGGGTGTTGACCACGGTGGCGATCTGGTGATCCTTCAGCGGCTCCGTGCGACGGCCATCGGCGACTTGGAACAGGATCATCGCGTCCTTGTCGGACAGCGGGATCTGTCGACGGATGTGCTCTTCCTGCGGTGTATTGCGATGCAGGTAGAGGTCCACCGTCACCTTGTCACCGGCCACCTGGCCCCAGATGCGACGCACGAGCACGCGGTACTGGCCCGTGAAGCCCTCGGGGCAGACATAGGTTTCGGAGACGAGGCTTTCCTTCTTGGTTTCGTCCGAGAACGAGTCGCCGAGAAGCACGCCACCCGAGCTGGTGCGGAGGTTCTTCAGCGAGCAGACGGTGCCGGAAGGTTCTTCGACCAGGAGGTCGATGTCGGCATCGCCCGTCCAACTGACCGTGACCTGGGCATCGCGGCTCAGAGCCTTGGTCAGTGCCGTGCGGAACTCGTCCGCGGCAGTCGGATCGGTCTTCGTCAGTTCGGCCACCGTGGCCTCGGCCGTGCGGACCGCATCCTGCTGGATGTGCCGCTGCTCAGCCGGCCAGGCCTGTCGCAGGATGTTGGTCGTGGCCCAGCGGATCGCCGCGGGATCGTTCAGACGCCGGGCGATCTCCAGACCCTGGACATAGGGCTCCGGACGCAGCGGATTCAGGTCGGACGCCTCCTGCAGCACCTTCAAGGCTCGCGCGTCCAGCCCGGCCCGCGTCAGGAAGATCGCCGCCAGCAGGATGTCTTCCTCGCGGCTGCTCAGGTCCACCGCCGACATGAGGGCTCGTTCCAGCTCCTCGGCCGGAGCCTCCTGGGCCTGCATGGCCAGCGTCAACGCCTCGTACATCCAGGGACGCACAAAGCCTTGGCGAAGAGCCGACTGCAGGATGTCGACCACCTGCTTGAAGTGGTGGGCGCTCATCTGCTCGCGAAGCACCTGGCGGACGTTGGCCTCGTTGATGACTTCAGCGTCCTGGGCAAAGAAGCGGTCCCAAGCGGCCATGTCGGCATCGCCGGCCGGCAGGGCCAGACCGGTCGGATTGGCAGCCGCCTCAGGCTTGGTGGCCGGCGTCTTGGCGGCTTCAGGCTTGGCGGCAGGCTTCACGGCAGGCTTGGCCGGGACATCTTCGACGGCGAAGAATCCTCCGCCCATCCCCATGCCGCCCATGCCACCCATGCCCATGCCACCCATGCCCATTCCGCCCATGCCGCCGCCCATACCGCCCATACCCATGCCACCCATGCCTCCACCCATCATTCCCATGCCTCCCATCATTCCCATGCCACCCATGCCTCCCATGGAGTTGATGGGCAGGACGAGGTCAGCGACCGGGTAGACCTTGGTGACGGTTTCGAGTTCGGCACGTTCGGGCGAGGTGATCTGCAGCACTTCGTCCTCGATGATGTAGGTCAGGCCGAGGTCACGAAGCATCAGCTTGAGGGCCGAGCGGAGCGACACGCCACTGACCTGCTTGTTGACAGGCGAGTCGGAGGTGAGGCCCAGTTCGTCGAGCGCGGGCTGGTCGAGTTCGATCTGGATGCCGTGCAGCTGTTCCAGCGTCTCGATCGCCCCCGACAACGGCTCGTCCACGAAGTCGATGTTCGTGGAACGATCGAGTTCCTCCATGATCCGCTGTTCGGCCTTGTTGGTGGTCGAGTAGTCGACCTGGTTGTACTTCTTGCGATTCTCGGTCAGGTTCTGCCACGTCTCGGGTTCGGGATACACCAGCGGCGTATCGTCCGGGAACGGCATCAGCGAGCGTTCCACGGCGAGCAGCGTGTTGAGGACGGCTTCCTGCCGCTGGGCGCGGAGAGCCATGATCTCGGCATGGTTCGTGGCCAGTTCGGCGTTGGTCACCAGCGACGTGGTGATCACGCGGTTCGGGTCGACGTCATACGCACGCTGGGCCACATCGGCGGCGAGGTCGTAACGGCGTTCGTCCATCCGCGAGTTGAACTGTTCGACATAGGTCGTGATCAGGTCGTCCTTGCGGCGGGCCAGGTCCAGGATGCGGCGCTGTTCCAGGGCGATCGCGAGATTCTCGCGGGCTTCCTGGTCGCGGCGATCCTTGACCAGCTTTTGCTGATTCGACTGGCGGAGCGCCGAGTCAATCTGGCCGAGCAGGCGGGCTCGCATGTCGGCATCGACATCGGGAGCCTGCTGGACAGCTTCACGCAGCGACTTCAGGTCCGAGATGGTCTGGCTGGGATCGGTACGCATGGACCGTCGAGCGTTCTCGAGGCCGCGACGCACTTCGCTGCGGATGAACTCCATGTTCAGCCGACGCGTCTCCATGGCTTCGTCGAGCAGGCCGCTGGGCGCTTCGGCGGGAGTTCCCGCCACCACCTCGCCGCCAGCCACGGGTTCGCCGATGACCTGCTCACCGACCACTTGTTCGCCGGGAATGAACTCGCCCGTCACCGCCTCTCCCTCGACGACGACCTCTCCACCGGCCACATCCTCATTGACGACTTCGTCAGCCGGAGCAAGTCGCAGGGGCTCTTCGGTCTGCACGTAGCGGGTTTCCAGCAGGTCCGCGAGGCTTGACGTCTTCTTTTCGTTCTTCTTCTCGACCTTCTTGGGCTTCGCAGGTTCCGTGTTCGCGGGTGCGGGAGCCTTGGCGTCAGCTGCGGCGGCCTGACCCTGGGCTTCGATCTTGGCCGCAGGCGTCTGCTTCAGCTGCTCCTCGACGGCCCGTCGCACGGAGACCGCTTCGGTGTTGGTCGGATCGCGACGAACGGCCTCGTCCGCCAGCAGCCGGGCGCCCGCCACATTGCCCGTGGCCAGGGCCTGGTTGCTCAGCCGACTCAGCTGGTCGGCCTCCGCGACACTCGCGCGGCGGACCTCTTCCAGGGCCGTGGTATTCAGCGTCGGGAGGCTCGAGCCTTCGTCGGCGCGAGCGGCGGGAACGAGTTGGGCGAGGAAGGCGAAGTCGTCGCTGGGCGGCAGGCTCTTCAGCTGCCAGTTGAATGTCACGGCCTGTCCGTTGGCTTCGCCCTGCAGTTCCAAGGACGTGGGCGCCGAGGCGGCGTTGCTGCCGAAACGGCCGAGCAGGATGGAGTCGCGATCCGCACGCAGCGGTGGTGTGGCGACCGGGTAACGCTCTTCGCCGAGGTTCTCGAGGCCCTTGGCCTGCAGCCAGATGACGCTCTCGTGCAGCGCGTGGGCGATCGCTTCCCCGGCCTGCTGGCCCGAGATCGACTCACCATCGACGAACACCTGTCCGCCCGTCTGGTTCGCGAGGGCGGCGAGTGATTGGAGATTGCGATAGGGGCCAATCGCGTAGCTGGTCACCGTCACGTGCTGGTCGGCCAGATGCTTCACCAGTTCCACGGCCTGCTTGCCCGAGAGGATATCGGCCTGGCTGATGCCATCGCCGATGTAGACGACATGGCGAGCAACGGAAGCGTCGCGGCGGAACCACGTGGCCACTTCATGCAGGCCCTGCACCAGGTCGGTGGATCCGAGCGGCGTGCGGGCCGACAGCTTCTCGATCGATCCCGTCACGCTGCTGGTGGCCGCGAAATCGTCAGTCGTCGGCACCACCTTCAGGTCGATCGCCGCGACGCGGATCCGGTCCTGCGAACCCAACTGGCTCGCGAGCGTCCGCAGCGCCTCGAAGCTGTCCTCGCGGTACGCGCCCGTTTGGCTCGCGGAGGTATCCACCAGCACGACGACGTCTCGCGCGGCGGGCGGAGCGACCGGAGCGGTCGGTGCCAGACTCAACGCGAAAAACCGCTGACCCTCGCTGCTATCGAAGGTCATGAGCGTGGCAGTCGGTTGTTCCGCCGACTGAGCCCCTGCGGTCATGCCCATGACCAGCACCAGGACTCCCATTGCAACGCGACGCACTTTGGACATGAAACAAACTCCCTCGAGTGAGTTGAAGACCGAGGCCCGACTCTGTTCCGCGAGAAGAAGAGCCTCCGGGCGTGCATGGAATCGATGCCGCCACGGTAATAATTGGACCCGCATGCTCTAGTCTATTTTCCTATCCCAGGTTGTGCCACCAAGAAAGCTCACGCCCCGCGCGAACCCCGGGCGGCCGCCCTTTAGAGTACCCGAAGGCACGCCAAGGTTAAAATGCCAACAACAGAGATTGTGGGATAAATATAGCGACCAGGCAGGCCTCCTCTGGATTCATCTCCGAAACACGATTCGTCTTTTTGACAGCCGGGCCTCCGCCGCGGGGGGCCTGACCTGGGTGGGGCTTTGCCCCGGGCGTCCGTGGTGCCCGCCTGAAGGCTCCCGGGCGGGTACGATCGCAGGGCAAATCCCTGGGCAGGAGACGCTGCCAGGGGAACGGTCTGGCGGTGGTCACCTGTGACCGCAGTGGAATCACGGAGGAGCCGCGTGAAGAACAGGGCCTTCGCGAGGCCTCAAGCGGAGTCAGCCAAAAGACCAGAAAAAAACCTGTCGGGCTGGGCTGCTCGCGGACGCGGAACGGATTGCGGGCCTCGGCAGCTGCGGGTACCGGGAGCCAGCCGCTCGAGCCGCGACGAGACAGCTGTTCGCGCGTCGTCAAGACAGGGGGGAAGGCGAGGCGGGCTAGCGGACGCACCGGTGGCATCGGCGTCCGGCTCCTGCTTAAATGGGCCGCTGCCGCGGGACGAGAGAATGGTGCGGGAAGCGCAGGAGCTATCCCACGCCATCGCGCGGTCCCGCCGCGTGTCGATTCATCCGCTGCTTCTCACACTCAGGACCTCGTGTTATCCCAGGGGAACCGTCCATGTCGACTCATGCCGACTCCGTCCTTTCGCGTCGTGGTTTCGCTCGCACTCTCGCGGCCGCGGGAGCGGGCATGGCGCTGCTGCCGCTGGCGGGCAACGCCTTCGCCGCCGACTCCCAGCCGCTCTACAAGATCTCGCTCGCCCAGTGGTCGCTGCACCGCACGCTGCGTTCCGGAAAGCTCGACAACCTCGACTTCGCCAAGACGGCCAAGCAGGATTTCGGGATTGAGGCCGTGGAGTACGTGAACCAGTTTTTCATGGACAAGGCAAAGGACAAGACGTACATCGCCGAGATGAAGAAGCGGGCCGCGGACCAGGGCGTGCAGAGCCTGCTGATCATGTGCGACGGGGAAGGTGAACTGGGCGACGCGAATCTGGCGAAGCGGATGGAAGCCGTGGAGCGTCATTACAAGTGGGTGGAAGCGGCGAAGGAATTGGGGTGCCACTCGATTCGCGTGAACGCGGCGAGCAGCGGCAGCTACCAGGACCAGATCTATCGCGCGGCCGACGGACTGCGGGCGCTGACGGAATTCGGCGCCCAGCACAACATCGGCGTAATTGTCGAGAATCACGGCGGACTGTCGTCCAACGGCGAGTGGCTGGCGGCGGTGATGAAGACGGTCGACCACCCCGGCTGCGGAACGTTGCCCGACTTCGGCAACTTTAACATCGGCAACGGCCAGATGTACAACCGCTACCAGGGAGTGATCGAACTGATGCCTTTCGCCAAGGCGGTCAGCGCCAAGTCGCACGACTTCAACGACCAGGGCGATGAGACCCACACCGACTACCTGCGGATGATGCAGTTCGTCCTCGAAGCCGGCTACCACGGATTCGTGGGCATCGAGTACGAGGGCGACAAGCTGGGCGAATACGAAGGCATCCGCGCCACCAAGGCACTGCTGGAACGCGTCCACAAGCAGTTGGCCAAGGCCTGAACCTAGCCGGTGAACGCAGGCCGGTTGGCCCTAAGCCACAGGCCGAGGTCGTCGCCGCGTGGATCCATGTGGCGAAAGGCTTTCTCGCGAGGGTGACACCGCGGTTGTCTCTACGCGCCGGGACAAACACGTTCGGCACACGGCGTGTGCCGACTACGCGTTGCGTGAAAGTAGCCGGCACACGCCGTGTGCCGGCTACGGCGTGGCGGGCGCCGCGTTCTTGAGTCCCGCATACTTTTTCAGTGCGTCGACGAGGTCGCGTTGGCTGACCGTGACGCCATGCAGGATGACGGTGCCGCCGAGGACGACTTTCGGCATGCGGGGATTCTGGCGAGCCATGATGCGGTAGATCGAGAAGGTCTGGTCCAGCGTCTTGCCGATCCAAGGATCCTGTTCGGCGCGCGTCAACGCGGCTTCACCGACCAGTTCGCTGGCTTTCTGCCTCGCGATGGCTGGCGTAAGCTTGCCCTGCAGCTGGAACATCTCGTCGTGGAACCGGGCGAATTGTGAGCGATCGGCGCGCCAGACGGCCAGTCCGAGGCGCGCGTAGGTGCAGGCGTCACGGTGCGCGGGACCGGGGGGCGCGTGCGGGTTGCAGTTGCGGTCCAGCGGGCAGGGCAGCATGACCACGGCCAGTTGGCCCGGATACTGCTTCTGGATGGCCTCCAATTCGCCGTGCATCGTTCGGCAGCTCTTGCAGGTGTAGTCGAAGTACTTCACCACGACACTCGTCGCCTGCGTGCTGCCGATCACCGGCACTTCCAGCAGGTCAAAGACGAGGGCTCCATCGAGAAACCGCATCGGGCGTCCGCTGGTGCCCGGCGAGGATTTGCCTGTCGCCTGGCTCGCCGAGTCGGCCGTGGCCTGGGAAGTTGCGGCGGGACGCTGGTCGGCCGACGCGGCAGGCTCGGCCTCCGATGGAAAGTCGGGCAGATCGGGCAGTTCTGGCCCAGCCGTCGCAGACGCAGGCCCAGCGGTCGCAGACGCAGGCCCAGCGGTCGCAGACGCAGGCCCAGCGGTCGCAGACGCAGGCCCAGCGGTCGCAGACACAGGCCCAGCCGTGTGGGCCGGTTCGGTACGGTTGGTGGTGGGGGGCGCGGTTTCCGGTGGAACGCGGCTGGATGTTGGGGCGGCGGGCGGAGGAGTCGGGGAGGACGGGACGGCGGCGGGGCCTTCGGTCAGTTGGTGGGTGGCCGGTTGGGGGCCGAACAGTTGTCCGAGAAGGAGTGCCATGCCAGCGGTGGCTCCCGCGATCCACGCGGGGCGCGCGGTGGACGGAGGCGTGTTGGTTTCCCGCAGGGCAAGGGAGCGGGCGTGGAGGGCGGTGGTGACGAGCAGTACGACCGAGCAGGTGTGCATGGCGAAGCAGTACTTGCAGAAGCGATGTTCGACAAATAGCTGCAGGCCGAGGAACCAGAGCGCGGCGGCCACGAGGATTCCCGAGCCGATCCAGGCCAGTTGCACGCGGCGCCGCGTGGTGATACCGAGCAGTCCCAGGACGAGCAGCGGCGCGTAGACGGTGAGAGCCCAGAAGCTGACGGGCACGAGCATCCAGTTGGCCCAGCGTCCGCCCAGCAGTTGCGAACAGCCCTCCTCTCCGCCGCAGCCCGCGAGGTTGGTAATGCGGCCCTGCCACTTCTCGTTGGTCAAGTAGGCGGCGACCAGCAGAGCCACGGTGGCGGCGAGCACATGCACGACACGCGCGGCGGAAGACTGGCCGGGGGAGGAAACGCCGGAGCCTCGCGGAGGCTGGAGCGCACGAAGATTCAGGGGGTTGGGATCCATGACTGGAGGATAGGCCCGACGGACCGGGGCCGCAAGTTTCCGGACGTCCGCGCTGCAACGACCGCCGCGTTCCGCCCCGTCCGCCCACGCGTTGGACAGGCGACCCGCGATGCGGGCCATCAGGCGGCAGAATCTGCCGAGGTGCAGCGCGACAGCGCGCGGGCTGCTTCCGCGTCCCGTCGCGGGCGGCTTGGATTCCTCGTGGGAACCGCCGATACTGACGTCGGACTGCGAACGAACGAGCAAGGCCGGGAGCGACGGGTGCGATGGCGATCAACTCGCTGGTGGAAAACTTGGACCCGTTGCGAGGCAATGCGGCGCTGCTGCTGCGGCTGCGCTGGGTGGCCGTGCTGGGACAGTTGGCGACCATCGCGATCGCCCAGTTCCTGCTCCGCGTCGAACTGCCCCTCGCGCCGCTGCTGGCCATCATCAGCCTGACGGCGTTCACAAACGTCCTGTTCGCCTGGTGGGAGTATCGCCATCGGCGCGCGGCGGGATTGGCCGATCAAGCGGATGGAGCGGGAGCGGATGGGGAGCGTCTGGCGAGGCCGGACGAGCGAATCGCGGCGCCGGGCGTGTTCCCCGTCGGCGCCGGCGACGAGTCGCTGGCGGGGGAATCGGAGGCGGGGAGCGGAGCGATCCGCTTGGGGCAGGGCAGGCCGGGGCGCCGGTCGGGCCAGGCCATGCTGGCCGCCGTCCTCGCGTTGGACCTCCTCGCGCTCACGGGCCTGTTGTACTTTGCGGGGGGTGCCGCGAATCCGTTCTCGATCTTCTACCTCGTGAACCTGACGCTCTGCGCCATGCTGCTTCCCGAAGGCTGGGGCTGGGCGCTGACCTCGCTGGCGGCGGGTGGACTGCTGCTGCTCTTCATCGCCTTCGTGCCAATTCCCGAACTGCATCAGTGGGTCGATGTCGGGCCCGCGCCCACGATCATGCATTTGAGCATGGAGCAGTGGGGCCGGATGGTGGCGACGGTCGGCTGCGGGCTGGTCATCATCCACTTCGTGGCGCGGATCACTCGCCAGCTGGAACAGACGGCGGGGGAGCTGCAGCGGATGGAACGCGAGCGATTACGGAGTGAAAAGCTGGAGGCGCTGGGGACGTTCGCCGCCGGGGCGGCGCATGAACTGGCGACGCCGCTGTCGACGATCGCCGTGGTGGCCAGCGAACTGGTGAGGAACTTGAACCAGCAAGACCTGCCCGCCGAAGTTCGCGAAGATGCTCGGCTGATTCGTTCCGAAGTCGATCATTGCCAGATGATCCTGCGACGCATGCGGACGGGCGCGGGAGGCTTCATGGCCGAGGCGCTGGTCGACACCAACGTGCGTGACCTGGTGGACCAGACGCTGGCGGAACTGGTCGATGCGGAAGACGTGTCCGTGATGTTGCCGGACGGGGCGGAGCGTGTGCGGCTGCACCTGCCGGTCGACAGCGTCGCGCAGGCGATACGGGCCCTGCTGCAGAACGCATTGGACGCCGTTCAACTGGATGCAGGGCAGCAGCATACGGGCCAGCCCAGTTCAGGGCAGCTGGGCGCGCCGACGGTCGCTGGGCCGACCGCTCCATCCGTTTCCGACCCGCCGGTTTCCCTGCGGGTGAACTGGAACGGTCGATCCGTGACGATCGTGGTGCAGGACAAGGGACCGGGCATGTCGAGCGAAGCGGCCGAGCGAGCCGGCGAGCCTTTCTTCACGACCAAGGAACCGGGCCGTGGCATGGGCTTGGGCCTGTTCCTCACCCGCAGCGTCATCGAACGACTGGGCGGCAAACTGCAGATTGAGTCGATTGCTGGCAGCGGCGTGACCGCTCGAGTCGAACTGCCGCGCCTGGAAGAAAAGGCGGGACGCTGAGCACGAGGGCTGCGGAAGTGACGCGGCTTGGCGGACGCGGCTATGTCCCGGGCCCGGGCGTTTTCCGAGCTCCGCGTTACTCGGGGGCTCGCTTGCGTAGTTTTCTCTGCAGCGAACGACGATGGATGTTCAGTCGCCGGGCGGCTTCTGAGATATTGCCGTCGCAGTCCGACAGCACGCGATGGATGTGCTCCCACTCGGCCCGCGCCAGGGAAGGAACCTCGGGGCTGTCCGGCGGCGGGACTTCCGGGATCTCGACCTTGGATCGCTGGAACGCCATCAGCACGTCGTCCGCATCGGCCGGCTTGGGCAGGAAGTTGACGGCTCCCAGTTTCACCGCATCGACGGCCGTGGCGATACTGCCGAATCCGGAGAGGACCAGCACGCGGATTCCGGGGAGGACCTGCATGAGGTCACGCAGCAGTTCGAGACCCGACTGGCCGGGCATGCGCAGGTCGACGACGGCCAGGTCGGCGGGCGCTTCCCGTGCCAACTGCATGGCCTCGTCATAGTTGGCCGCTGTCCGCACCTGCAGGCCCCGCTCACGGAGGGCGCGGGCCAGGCGTTCGCGGAAGAGCGGGCTGTCGTCGGCGAGGATCATCGAAAGACCGGTCACCGGGGCAGCACTCGCGACGGGAGGCGTTGGGTCGCTGGTCACGTAAAGACCTCTCTACAAGTCAGAACGACTGGGTTCCCAAGTGTCCCGACACGGGGGTTTCCCACCTGCTCAATCTAGTCGGTTATTTTCCCCTGAGTAGCAGGCCGGGCAAGAACCCGAGGGGGTGCGTCGCTCTGTCAGGGCCGACCGAGGACCTCGCCTCGACGTCCGATCGCTTCCTGACGGGCGTTGCATCGTCTCGTCTCATTAAGCGTGACCCGTGCCTTATCCGATTGGCTGGTTGGGTTTGGTTCGTACGACAGGACACGCTGGAGGGGCTTGGGGATCGGTCCTTCGGGGGTCGCTGGCCTGTGTGTTTGGGTAGTTTGTGGTGGTGCGGCGGTCGTCCTGGGTAGTGCTTGCTGATCGTATTTTGGCCGGAACGCTGTTCCTCCCGTCGCGGGCGGGATATTCTGTAGGCTCGTGAGGAAAACCGCTTACGATTGGGCGTGTCTCGCGCAGCTGACTACGATAGAGACTCGTAACATCCCGGGTGTTGTAACGCGGTGAGCTGGTCGGCAAGTCCCGTCGTCCGCTGCGTGGCTGGCCTGGGCTAGGCTTTTGCAAGCGACCCGCGGTGGCGGGTTCGCTGTTTGTGGCCGATCGATCGTGTCGCGTCTGTCCGAACAAGGTGTCCGCCTCGAACTGAAAACGCCTGAGCGAGTAGCGATGACGTCATTGCTGACCTGGGGATTCGAATCTGGCGAGTACGAGCGTCTGCTCGGCGGCCTGACCTTTGCCGTACCGGCGAAGGTGGTGGCGGTCGACGATGAACGCGCGTTGCTGGGGACGGCCCGGGAACTGAACGCGGCTGTGATGATCGTCTACTGGCGGAAGAACCCTGGTGTCGCCGACTTAGCGCTGCTGCGCCGATTGCAGGAGGCGAAGCTGGCCACCATTGTGGTCACGTCCGCGGAGGCTGGGGCGGAAGCCAAAATCGCGGCTTTGGAAGCGGGAGCCGTGGACTGCGTCGACGCCGCTTTGGGTAGGGCGCGGGTGCAGTTGCTGGTGGATCTCTTTCTGGAACGCCAGAAGGTCTATGAGCAGCACGTGACGGAGCAGGCTCGGAGGTTGACTGCGGAGGGACTGGTATTCCAGTCGGAGCTGATTCAAAGCCTCCTGTCGCAGCTCACCCGCGTTTCTTCGCTCAACAGCACGATTCTGTTGACGGGTGAGACTGGAGTGGGCAAGACGACGTTGGCTCGTTGGGTGCACAACCAGTCGAGTCGGCGGGATGAGCCGTTTTTGGACGTGGCCTGCGCCGCGTTGCCGTCGACGCTGATTGAGAGCGAACTGTTTGGCCACGTGCGTGGCGCGTTCACGAGTGCCGATCGCGACCAGCGGGGCAAGCTGCGAGCGGCCGGCTGTGGGACGCTGCTGCTGGACGAAGTGGACTGCCTGCCGATTGATGTGCAGGCCAAGCTGCTGCGGGCGGTGGAGCAGCGACTATTCGAGCCGGTGGGCTCGTCAAAATCCGAAAAGCTGCTGGCGCGACTGGTCGTGGCCAGCAACCGTCCTCTGGACTTGGAGGTCGCGGCCGGCCGTTTCCGCTCCGACCTCTACTATCGCCTGAGTGTACTCGAATTCCGAGTGCCGCCGCTGCGTGAGCGACTTGATGCGGTGCTGTCGATGGCGGAGGCGTTCGTGCGTCAGTTCGCCGCCAGCCACGGACGCTCCGTCACGGGGCTTTCGGTGGCCGCCAGCCAAGCTCTGCTGGACTACAACTGGCCCGGAAACATTCGCGAACTTCGCAATGCCATGGACCATGCGGTGGCTCTGTCGACGGGATCCCAAGTGCAGTGGTCGGACCTTCCCGAGGCGGTTCGCCGGGGCGGAGCGACTGCGGCGGTTGCCGTCACGGTGGGAGCCTCGATCCCGACTCAGCCTCTGGCGTCCCAGCCCACCGGGCCTCACTTGACTGGGCCGCTGGTCTCTGGGCATCAGCTGACTGGGCCCCTGGTCTCAGGGACTAGCCGACTGGAAGCGAACGAGTTGTCTGGAGCGTCGGCTCCCCTGGCGGGGGGCAATCAGCTGCAGGCGATTCGTGAAAAGGCAGAACGCGACCTGCTGCTGGCGACGCTCGCTCGCAACAACAACAACCGCAGCAAGACGGCTGCGGAGCTGGGAATCAGCCGCGTCACGCTCTATAAGCGGCTGGAGCGACTGGGGATTGGGCTTGGCCCGCTGGATCAGATGGCCCCCGGCGGCGTCTCCTGAGGGGCTGACCTGGCTCCCGCTGCGGAATCCTCGCGGGTCCTTGCTCCTGCCGCGATCAAGCTGTCTCTCGACGGCTAGGCCGTTGAGAACTCGTTTCGGTCCGCGGACGGCGGCCATTCTTCGCAGCCGCCCTGATTCGTCAAGCGGGCCGTGCCGGAACGACCGGCTCGGCGTGTCTCTCCCGACCGGTTGCTTTGCGTCGGGCTTTGCAGGCCGTCCGTTGTGATGCCCCGCCTCGAGCCGTCGTTGGGAAAGAATCACCGCAAAAGTTTTGGGGCTTGCCCGCCAATCATGGGACCTACGAGGAGGGAGTGTGTCATTTTTTCGCGCTTTCGGTCCCACAATGAGCGGATTGAGCCCGCAGCCCGTGACATTTTGCCGCTCCGGGGAGGATGCGGCGCCTGTTCTTCCTGTCTTCTGCGTTTCTTCTCAATTGCCGCCTGCACACTCGCGTGGACGCAGGGAATGCGGGTCGAACGCTCTGGATGGACTTTTGGACAGTTGTTTGCGGGTTGCTGTAAGCCTATTTCGCTTGGCGCAAACCAAAGTTGTAAATGCTTGGTTTACACTGTCAGCCCCGTGATCCCCCTTTGGGCGATCCTTGCCGTGTTGGGAAACTTGAACGGTCTTCCGCTATATGTGGGGTTTTGAGGACATGGGACCTCCGGCTTTCTGGAATTTTTCGCTCTGGCACGGCATCTGCTTTCTTACAGAGCCCGTTAGCCGGTTGCGACAGTCAGCCGGCGAAAAGATCCTGGGTTTCAAGCTGAATGGTTGGGAGTTGCAAGTCATGAAGAATCTGGTGAAGCGTTTTGCGGGTCTGGTTCGCAACGAAGAGGGTGCGAGCTTGGTCGAGTACGGTCTGTTGGTGGGTCTGATCGCGGTCGTCTGCATCGGCGCGGTGACGCTGGTCGGTGGCAGCGTGGAAGGCCTGTTCAACCAGGTCGCGACGGCCCTGTAACGGAGGGTTCGCCCTGACCGGCGAGCTGACCGTCAACTGTTCTCTGGGGTTTGAGTGTTTTTCAGTCTGAATCCGTTTTGTTGGGAGTTGCAGGACATGAAGAATCTGGTGAAGCGTTTTGCGGGTCTGGTTCGCAACGAAGAGGGTGCGAGCTTGGTCGAGTACGGTCTGTTGGTGGGTCTGATCGCGGTCGTCTGCATCGGCGCGGTGACGCTGGTCGGTGGCAGCGTGGAAGGCCTGTTCAACCAGGTCGCGACGGCCCTGTAACGGAGGGTTCGCCCTGACCGGCGAACTGACCGTTTTCCCGGGGAGCAGCCTTTTCAAGGCTCCGCGGGGCAGATCCGGCTTCACGGCGTTCTTCGGCGGCACAACGGTCACGTGCTGGCCGCCGGGGGGGCTCGGTCGGGCTGCAAAGAGTTTCTCAGGGATGGGGACGGTTGTCTGCGTGCGGTGGACGCGCGTCTTCCATGCCGGTGTGCACAGGCCCCGGCTGGTTGACAATTGATCGGGCAGTGAGTTGCTCTTCGGAATGGAATAGGAACTGACATGGATTCGAATCCTTGGATACCGATTGTCGCCGCCTGTCTGGCCGCGCTGGCAATCGCATTTTGGGATGCGAAGGTGTTCCGGATTCCGAACTTGGTGACATTTCCGCTGCTGCTGGGCGGCGTCGCCTATCACTTTTGGGCCAGTGGTTGGCCGGGTCTGGTGTTCTCCGTCGCGGGTGTCGTGGTCGGAGGCACGTTGTTACTGGGTCCTTACCTTTTGGGCGGCATCGGAGCGGGCGACGTGAAGTTGCTGGCTGCGATGGGAGCGTGGCTCCAGACTCGCCTCGTCCTGTTGATTTTCGGCTACAGCGGGCTGCTGCTGTGCGCCGTTGCCGTCTACCGCCTCTCTCGTAACGAGGCGTGGATGCGTTCCATGCTGTTGAATTTTCGCATCGCGAAATGCCAGCTGTTGTCCTTGGGCCGGAGTCTGGTCGCGCAGGACACGGTGGAAGAGGTGCGGGAATGTGAGGCTCGGAACGAACGGCTGATTCCGTTTGGCGTATGCTTCGCCATCGGACTGTGCGGTTGGGCCATCTTGGAATTTCTGAAGACGAGGTCCTGATAGCGGACTTGAACCGTCGCCTGGTTCCGCCATGATGAAAGCGGCCGGACGGTTGGATTCTCGCAGGGGCATCGTCCGGCCTGGCCGAGTCGTTTCCGACGTTGCCTTGTGTTCCCAGGATCACCGACGATGAATATTCGACCGCTTTTGATCACGCTGCTGGGGCTTGCCTGCGGCGGTTTCGCCGTCATGGGCATTCGGCAGATGAACAACAATTCGGGCCAGAACGCCGCAGCCGTGCCGGTGCTGAAGGTTGTCGACGTGGTGATGGCGCGGACGGCGATTCCGCGCGGCCACGAGGTGCAGGCCGACATGCTGTCGGTGGAGAAGTGGCCGGAGAACA
>CAZUJM010000066.1:18315-24486 GCA_964620405.1 uncultured Pirellulaceae bacterium
GGTTCCGGAGGGGTCGATGCCGACCGTCGAGGGGGCCGTGGGGCGAGTCACCCTGTCGCAAGTCTTCAAGGGCGAGCCGATGCTGCAGGGCAAGCTGGCGGCACCGGGAGCCGGACGAGGAACGGGCAACCTGATCAAGCCGGGCATGCGGGCCTACAGCATCCAGTCGGTGAATGCCGCTGGTATCGTGGCGGGCCTCATTGTGCCGGGCGACCGAGTGGACGTGATCCTGACCGTGCAGTCGTCCTCCGCGGACCCCACGGGAGGCGGGACGAGTTCGACGCTGCTGCAGAATGTCGAAATCCTCGCCATCGACCAGGATCTCGATCCCAAGGCCGAAAACCGCTCGGACCCGAAACTCAGCACCGTGACGCTGCTGGTGACGCCGAAGCAGGCCTCGCTGCTCGGCCTGGGCCAGAAAGCCGGTGTGCTCTCGCTGACCCTGCGGAATCCCGAAGATATTCTGGAGGCGGACACGGAGCCGGTGACGCTGGCGGATGTCCGTCTGCGGGAGGAAGGGATGAGCGAGGCGGGCGGCGAGGGTGTCGAGTCCGGGGCGGCCGCGGAATCGGCGGGGGAATCGGCCGGGCAATCGGATCAGGCGGGGGATTCCCGCGAGGGTGCGGCTGGCGATGCGGCGGCGGATGACGATTCGGAAGACGCCTCGACTCGTGGCTCGAAGACCGCGCCGGGCGACGAACGACGTTCCTCGAAGAAGCCGAAGCGGTCGCGTCCTTCCTTGGATCAGGACGACCCATCGGGTACCTTGGAGGAAGAGGAAAGACCGGTGATCCGCTTGAGCACGATTCGGACCCTGCGGGGCTCCAGTTCGGGCGTGGTCGCGATCTCCTCGGGGACCAACTGAGCATGAACAGTCTTACGGCGATCGTCGGTTCGGATGACGCGGCCTTTGGAGCCGCGGTCCGGGAACTGCTGGTCCAGGCGGGAATTGCCTGCGATTTCCGTAGCGTATTGCCGCTGGAGCAACTGGTCGATCGGGCCATTCTGGAGCGACCGTACATCGTGGTGCTCCGCCAGCCGGACTCGCTGGCGGAAACGGTTTCGCTGGTTCGCGAAGTGTGTGCGGCGGGCGTGGCCTGCGCGGTGGCGATCGGGCCTGCGGAGGATTCGCGGCGCATCATGGCCGTGATGCAGGCGGGAGCCCAGGAGTACGTCGACGAAGGCATCTGGCAGACGGCGTTGCGGGAGGCGTTGATCCGCATCCGGGTGCGCCACGATGCGATGACGCGTTCGCGAGAGTCGGCGCGGATCATCAGCGTGGTGGGGGCCAGTGGCGGCGCGGGAGCGACGCTGGTGGCCGCGAACGTGGCCACGGCGCTGGCCCACCAGCATGGCCCGCTGCTGCTGATGGATCTGCGTCTCGAAGCCGGGGACCTCAACGCGTTCCTCGATGTCGATCCCCAGTTCACCCTGGCCGACCTCTGCGAGAATATCGATCGGCTCGACGAGAGTGTCTTCGAACAACTGCTTACCCCGCACCCCAGTGGCGTCCAACTGCTGGCCGCTCCCGGTGATTTCGACGCTCAGTCGACCATTACCGCCAAGGGGTTTCGCCGAGCACTGGCGCTGGGACGCTGGCGTTATCCCTACATCGTGATGGACCTGGGCTGCCTGCACTATCAGATCCAGCAGGAAGCGGCCGTGCAGTCGGACATCGTGGCCGTGGTCCTGCGGTTGGATTTTCCCTCGATCCGCAACGCGCGGCGGCTGGCTGAGCGGCTGGCGGAGCTGGGCGTGGATCCGAGCCGGATACGCTACGTGGTGAATCGCTACGGAGAAGCTCGCCAGATGGCTCCCTCGCACGCTCAGGAGGCCCTGGGGGCCAAGCTGCATGCGTTCCTGCCGGATGAACCGGCGACGGTGAACACGGCCATCAACGCGGGCCAGCCGGTGGTGACCTGCAAGCCGCGAAGTCGGCTGTCGAAGCGACTGTTGGAGCTGTCCACGAGCCTCAATGGAAGGCATGTGGAATGACCGGTCCGCTGGGGCCTCCGTGGGTCCCCGGAAGGGGTGACCCGGAAGCGCAGGGGCTGGCGACGCAGACGGGGCCTCCGGCAGATTCGGGCGACTCCCCACCCCCGTCTCATTCTCGGGCTCAGTTCCTGGACTGGCTGGAGCGAGCGGTGGTGCTGGTGGCCTATGCCCAGATGGTCTATCGCCTGGGAGCGACGGCGCTGGAGACGGGCAGCCTGAACTCCCTGCTGCTGCTGCCGTCCGAGGGGCTGGTGGTGGCTCTGATCCTCATCCGCCGTCCAGCCCGCGAATGCTCCACACGCTGGGTTGACTGGTGCACGGCCCTGGCCGGCACGCTGCTTCCGACCACGGTCATCGCCACGGGGCGGGCAGGATTTCCGGCTCTGACGGGCTTCGCCGTCTTTCTCACCTTCGTCGGGCTTGTGGTCCAGATCCATGCCAAACTTTCGCTGGGCAGGTCCTTGGGGTTGGTCGCCGCCAATCGAGGGATTTGCGCCAGCGGTCCGTACGCCCTGGTCCGTCACCCGATGTACCTCGGCTACTGGCTGGCCCAGTGTGCCTTCCTGCTCGCCCACCGTTCCCTTTGGAATGCCGTGGTCCTCGTCGCCTCCTGGGTCTTCCAGATCCTGAGGATCGAGGCGGAGGAGCGGTTGTTGGCACGCGACCCGGAGTATCGGGACTACCAGCGGCGGGTTCCTTATCGACTGTTCCCCGGAGTTCTCTAGAATTGGGGGCAGTCGGGGAACGCCTTGGCGTGTTGGTGCCCCGAGTTGTACTCGCGCGTGGAACCGGTCCGGGAATTGCTCCGTACGGCGAATCGAGCATCCCATCGACGGGAGCGACGCGCGGAATCCGAACATAGACAGGAACTGTATGCACTGGTTGCGATCGAAAAAGGCCGATGGCTCGGATCCGTCCAATCCGCAAGACGAAGCGGGCATCAGTCCCGTCAGCGCCGCACCTCCGGCGGTCGCCAAGGATCCGACGGCCGAATGGTTGGAGAGCCTGAAGAAGAGTTCCGATGAGCGGCTGGTGGCGCTTAAGCGGCAGCTGCACCAGCAGGTGATCGCGGGACTCGACCTGGCGGCGGTCGGGAAGTTCAACCAGGACGAACTGCGGGCCGAAGTGCGGAAGCAGGCCGAAGTGGTCTGCCGCGTCCGCAAGGACCTGCTGCTCAACAAGGAGGAACGCGAGCGGATCGTCAACGAGGTGATGGACGAGGCCTTCGGCCTGGGGCCGCTGGAACCGTTGATGACCGACCCGGACGTTTCCGACATTCTGATCAATGGTCCGAAGGTGATCTACGTGGAGCGGCGTGGCCGGTTGGTGCGGACGCCGATCACGTTCCACGATGACCAGCATCTGGTGCAGATCGTGCAGCGAATCGCGGCCGAAGTGGGCCGGCGCGTGGATGAGACGAATCCGATGGTGGACGCGCGGCTGGCCGACGGCAGCCGTCTCAACGCCGTCATCGCGCCGCTGGCGCTCGATGGAGCCCTGGTTTCCATCCGGCGCTTCGGAGCCAAGCCGCTGATGATCGAGCGGCTGGTGGCGACGCAGTCGATCACCAACGAGATGGTGCAGTTCCTGCAGGCTGCCGTGACAGCGCGGGCGAATATCCTCGTCTCCGGCGGTACCGGTTCGGGCAAGACCACGCTGCTGAACTGCTTGTCGGGTTCGATTCCGGAGAGCGAACGCGTGGCGACGATCGAGGATGCGGCGGAACTGCGTCTGCAGCAGCCGCACGTGGTCCGCATGGAGACGCGGACCGCGAACGTCGAGGGCCAGGGCGCGGTGACGACCCGCGATCTGGTCCGCAACGCCCTGCGTATGCGTCCCGACCGGATTCTGATCGGCGAATGCCGTGGTCCGGAGGCGTTGGATATGTTGCAGGCCATGAATACGGGCCACGAAGGAAGCCTCACCACGATCCACGCCAATACGACCCGCGACGCCATCAGCCGCCTTGAAATGATGGTCGGCATGGCCGGGTTCGACATGCCCATCTGGGTTATCCGCAAGCAGATCGCCTCCGCCATCCACCTGGTGCTCCAGGTTTCGCGTCTCATGGGTGGCGTGCGCAAGGTGACCCGCATCTCGGAAGTGACGGGCATGGAAGGCGATGTGATCAGCATGCACGACCTGTTCGAGTTCCGTCAGACGGGGCTCGACGCGAACCGCGTGGCGAAGGGCGCCTTCTGGGCCACCGGCGTGCGGCCCTACCTGATGGAGCGGATCGAGGCGTACGGGGAAAGCCTGCCCTCGGACCTGTTCGAGAAACGCCTGCTGATGCGTTGCGACGGGAGGGTCGACGCATGATGACGTCGCTCTGGCTGGCCATGGCCTTCATCGGCGCCTTCGCGGTGGTGGTGGGCATCAACCTCGCCATCTCGCAGTTCCTCGAGGAACGCGAGAAGGCGCGGCGGCTGCGCGTGGAGCAGGAGTCGCGTCGGCGGCAGGCCGCGCGAGCACGCCAGTCGATGGCCAATCGCGATGTCTATGAGTTGGCGGTGGAGGGCCTGGTTGACCCGGAGGACCTGGGTTCGCCGCTGGAGCGATTCCGTCGCTTCGTGGGGCAGTCGGGCCTGGACGTCACGGCCGAGCAGATCATTCTGATCGCGTCGTTCGGCGCCTTGATCCTGGGGGGCGGCCTGGGCTATCTGCGGAAAAGCGTCACGCTGGGAGTGCTCGTCGGGCTGCTGGTCTCCGTGCTGCCGATGGCCTTCGTGGCCATCGCCCGGCAGCAACGCCGAAACAAGATGCTGACCCAGTTGCCCGACGCCTATGAAATGATGGCCCGCGTGCTGCGGTCCGGGCAGACGATGTCCCAGGCCATGCGCGGCGTGGCCGACGAGTTTCCCGCGCCGCTGGCCGATGAGTTTGCTTACTGCTGGGAACAGCAGAACCTGGGGCTCTCCGCCGAAGCGTCGCTCAAGGACCTCGGGCGACGCACCGGTCTGCTGGAGATCCAGATCTTCGTGGTGGCCCTGACCATCCACCGACAGACGGGTGGCAACCTCTCGCACCTGCTGGGCAAGCTCTCGAACGTGATGCGCGAGCGTGACAAGATTCGCAGCAAGATCTCGGCGCTCACGGCGGAAGGCAAGATGCAGGCCTACGTGCTGGCCGCCATGCCGATCGCCCTCGGCACCTTCGTGTCGATCACCAACCCCGAATACATGTCGACGCTCTGGCAGTATCCGCAGCTGCTGGTGATCACCGCGATCCTCGAAATCCTCGGCGTTGTCTGGATGCGGAGCATCACGAACTTCGATTTTTAGTATCCCCCCTGTCCGGCCCGGGGCCACCCGGCCGGTTTCGGATGAAGGTACTCTGACCCATGAACGTTCCCTGGCCCCTCTACTTCGCGATTGGCAGCCTGCTCACGCTGGCCATGCTGCTGCTCGGCGGGTTCCGCACGCGCGCGGACGAGCGGATCAGCGAAATGGCCGTTGGCAAACCGACTCCCCCCGGTTCGCCGCCTCCTCCCGGACCGCGCACGGCGGCCAAGCTGGACGCCGACGTGCGGCGGCGACTGGCGAAGGAAAAGAAGCAGGACGAACTGCGTGACCGGCTGATGCAGGCCGGTTTTTACAATCCGCGGATGGCGCTGCTCTTCACCGTTTTTCGCGTGCTGGTGCTGGTCATCCCCGTGCTCATTGGCTGGGGAGTCTCGAACTACTTCGGCAAGCCACTCGCCATCTGCCTGATGATCGGTTTCGTCACTGGCGTGGCGGGTACGCTGGCGCCTTCGTTCATGCTCGACTTCCGCAAGGCGGCTCGGCAGCAGAAGATCCGCCGCGCGCTGCCTGACGCGCTGGACGTGCTGAACGTCTGCCTGGAGGGCGGTATGAGCCTCCCCGGCGCGTTGTCCCGCGTCTCCAAGGAACTCGCTGGCGCCCACCCGGCCCTCGCCCTGGAACTCTCCATCGTCGACCGGGAGACACGCATGGGACGCGGGGTCTCGGAGTCGCTCAAGGGATTTGCCGATCGCTTCGACCTCGCCGAACTCCGCAGCCTCGCCTCCGTCGTCGGACAGGCGGAGCGGTACGGAGCCAGCGTCGCCAACGCGCTCGACGTCTACGCCGAGACGATGCGTTACAAACGCAGCCAGTCGGCCGAGGAGCGCGCCCAGAAGGCGGTGATTAAGGTAATTTTCCCCACGATGTTCTGCAT
>CAZUJM010000066.1:24496-25853 GCA_964620405.1 uncultured Pirellulaceae bacterium
CCATGTTCGTTGTGATCATGGGTCCCGCAGCCATCAACATCTACAAGACGTTGGTGCTGAAACAGCCCTGATCGCGCGGCCCGACACGCCCGACGCGCGCGGGAACCGCACACCCGCCCCGCTCGCACAGCGGTCTGGCCCGCTTCCGGGGGCCTTCGACGGTTCGGCACGAGGATTGCAGCAAGCGAGGGGCCACGCGGCAGGGCGGTAAAGGCGAGTTTGCGATTTGAAACGATGCACGCCTGCCCTGGGGCGGGTGGGTTCCTGGCAGGTGTTTGGAAAGCAGGCGATCATGGCAAGGCGGGGCAGACGACGGGGAGCGGCGATGGTCGAAATGGCCATTCTGTTGCCGACGCTGCTCGTCATCATGCTCGGAGCCATCGATTTCGGCCGCTTTGCCTACTACTACATCGCGACCAGCAACGCGGCCGGCGCGGCGGTGCGGTTCGGTAGCATGCATCCCTACACGGCCGCTTCGGCCGCCCAGTGGACCGCCGAGGTGATGGACGCGGCTCGCGATGACATGCAGGGAGTCGTTGGGTACGAAGCCTCCAAGCTGACGGTCCAGCAGCCGACGGTCACCAGCGAGACGGTGTCGTACTACCAGCTGGAGCGGGTGTATATCCAGTTGACCTACAACTTCCAGACCATCGTGCCCTGGCCGGGGATCCCCGCCAACCTGACCATCGTCCGCAGTGCTTCCGCGAGGATCGTGCGATGAGCGATCGGTGGCATGCGCGAACGGGGGGAGGGGAGGCTATCGAGCGTCCGGCGGACGAGGCGCGGCGCCCGGCCCGGCGGCTAGCCCGGCATCGTGGCGCGCGGCGGCGGTCACGCGATCGCGGTGCGACGCTGGTGGAATTCAGTTTGACGTTGAGCCTCTTCCTGACCATCGTCATGGGCGTGCTGGATATTGGGCTGGCCGTGTTCCGGTACCACCAGCTGACCGACTCCGCGCGGTATCTGTCGCGGAAGGCGGCGGTCCACGGTTCGCAGGCGTCGACACTGGGAGTTTGGGGACCTGCGACGTTACAGGGGTCCAACGGGCCGAGTACGCCAGTCGGTGCGTTGCTCAGCCAACGCATGGTGGGAGTACCGAACGGAACCGTGCAGTACACCATGTTCTGGCCGGATGGAGGCAACGTGGCCTATCACGACGATCGCGTCGGCGTGGGGCTGCAGATGTCGTACACGCCGCTGCTGACATCGCTGGTCGGTATCGGCCCCTTTACGATGGCCACCACGTCGATCGTACCCATTGCCCATTGAGGCAACGCGGACGGCAAGGCGGACGGCAAGGCGCGTGCGGCCGAGGGTGTGCGGGGAACGAACAGAGACGATTGCGAAGGCACGGATG
>CAZUJM010000067.1:0-9272 GCA_964620405.1 uncultured Pirellulaceae bacterium
CGTACAGCCGCTCTTCGGCTGACATGTAGTCGGCACACGCCGTGTGCCGAACGGCCTCAGCATTCGCCGACGTTCCCTCGCATGTCGACGCCTTTCCACAGTCGCGTCTCACGGGGAACCAGACTGCGGACGTAAATCCGGGGCCTTGGAGGCCGGGCCCGGCGGCCCGCGGGCGCGCGGCGGGGGCGTGTCGGTGGGGCGCGTCCCTGACCGTGTACGCACGGGAAGGATTCAAGCGCGCCACCCCCTCTTGGCGAGGCTCGGTGAACGCCTCCATCGGCCCTGGGCGCCCGGTTTCCTGCTGGGGGTGCCAAAGGGTGCCCAGTGCTCGCTTAAAGCAAGGAACTGTGTGGACTTACGGCGTGTTTCGCTGGTTGTGGCGAGCGTCCGGAGATGATACACTGGCGACTTGTTTCGTCATCCAGTTGCGCGGCCCGGAGAGAGTGTCGCGGCAGATGCTTGCCGGGGCTGTTGCGGGGTCGCCGGTGAGGCCGAGGAGAACGCGGCTGGGAAAGTCCTGGTGAGGACCTCCACGAAGGGATCGCCTGCTTGGCGACGCATGGTGGATGGTGTCTGCCTGGAAGCGTTGATCGGTGCTGTCCGGCTGGATCGAACGGTGTTTTGTGGTCCTCCGTGGCGTGAGGTGCGGGAGCCGTTTTCGTCCGGATTCTGATCGCAGGTCGGCACGAGCCTTCACGCGGTCGGGTGTGAGAACCGGGCGCACGACATCGGGGTGGGGCCGTCGGGCGTCGATCCCTCGCGTCCGGTGACTTCCCCGGCAGCCAACCTACTCGCCGTCCAACGTTCCAGCAGCCGAAGCTTCCAGCCGCTTCGGGTTCCTGGCAGAACGTCCTGATTTCTTGAAAGGATTGCAGCTTGGCATCGGACTCCAACGATCCTGACGACAACGATTCCGACTACAGCGGCCCTGAGGATCCGAATGGTTTCGGCGATGCCGAGCTGGCGGGGGAAGGGCCGGTGACGGATGGTCGGCTGATTGAGCTGCCGATTGAGGATGAGCTGAAGGACAGCTACCTGACGTACGCGATGAGCGTGATTGTCAGCCGCGCGCTGCCGGACGTGCGGGATGGCCTCAAGCCCTCGCAGCGGCGCATCCTCGTGGCCATGAACGACCTGAACCTTGGTCCGGGCGCGGCCCGCGTGAAGTGCGCGAAGATTTCGGGCGATACCAGCGGTAACTACCATCCGCACGGTGAAAGCGTGATCTATCCCACGCTGGTCCGCATGGCCCAGGAATGGAACATGCGGTATCCGCTGATCGACAAGCAGGGGAACTTCGGCTCCATCGCGGGGCTGCCCGCCGCTGCCATGCGATACACGGAAGCCCGCCTGTCGCAGATCTCGGCGCAGATGCTTGACGACCTCAAGCTGGACACGGTCGACTACATTCCGACCTACGACGAGCGGAACACGGAGCCGACGGTGCTGCCGTCGCGTTTCCCCAACCTGCTGGTGAACGGTTCCAGCGGCATCGCCGTCGGCATGGCGACTTCGATTCCTCCGCACAATCTCGTTGAGGTCTGCGACGCGCTGATCCGGCTGATCGAGAATCCGTATACGTCGCTGCTGGAGGTGATGGAGATCATCAAGGGCCCGGACTTCCCCACGGGGGGAATCATCTGCGGGCGTGGCGGCATCCGTCGTGGCTACATGACGGGACGCAGCACGATCACGGTACGCGCCCGCGCGCGGATCGAAGAGGTCGGCAAGCGTTCACGCATCGTGGTCAGCGAAATTCCGTACCAGCAGTACCGCGATCGGGTGGTGGAGCGAATCGCGGCGCTGGTGACCGAGGGGCGGATCGTCGGCATTTCGGAGCTGCGCGACGAGAGCGACCTGAAGGAGCCGGTGCGGCTGGTGATCAACCTGAAGCGCGACGCCGATCCGGAAGTCGTGTTGAACCAGCTGTACCAGTTTTCGCCGCTGCAGGAGTCGTTCTCGATCATCCTGCTGGCGTTGGTCGATGGCAAGCCGCGGTTGATGACGATCAAGGCGATCCTGGAGGAGTTCCTGCGGCACCGCGTGACGGTGATCCGTCGTCGCTCGCAGCACCTGCTCGCCGGAGCTCGTCGCCGCAAGCACACGGTTGAGGGCCTGTTGCTGGCGCTGGCGAACATCGACGAGATCATTCGCATCATTCGCGCGTCGCGCACGCAGGCGGAGGCGAAGGCGGGGCTGATGGGCGTTGCCTGCCCGGCGGCGATGATGGAGCGGGCGCTGGGCGACGAAGGCTTCCAGCGTTTTCAGGAGGAACGCGGCGCGTCCGACAGCTACACGCTGACCGCAGTCCAGGCCGACGCGATTCTGCGCATGACCCTCGGGCAGCTTGTCAACCTCGAGCAGGAAAAGCTGGCCGAGGAACATCGCGAACTGCTCGCGGCCATCGGGGAGCACCTGCGGATCCTGGAGGATGACGCCAACGTCTACGCCTTGATCCGCGAGGACCTGGAGACGCTCAAGAAGCGATACAGTGACGGACGCCGCACGGAGATCAGCGGCGAAGAGCTGGGCGACTTCGACATGGAGGATCTGATCACCGAGGAGACCATGGTGGTGACGATCAGCCACCAGGGCTACATCAAGCGGACGCCCGCGAGTGTCTACCGCGCGCAGCGCCGCGGCGGCAAGGGGCTCAAGGGTGCCAAGACCGAGGAGGAAGATCCGATCCAGCATGTGTTCGTGGCCAGCACGCACGCTTACCTGCTGTTCTTCACGAACCGTGGACGCGTCTACTGGCAGAAGGTCTACGAACTACCGCAGCTCGGCCGGGACAGTCGCGGGCGCGCGGTGGTCAACTTGCTGAATCTGGACGAAGGCGAGGTGATCGCCGACTGCCGGCCAGTGCGCGACTTCGACCTGCCCGGACACTTCCTGATGATGGCCACGGCCGATGGGCTGGTCAAGAAGACGCCGCTGGACGCCTACAGCCGGCCCAAGAAAGATGGCATCATCGCGATCAAGCTTCGTGAGGGCGACGAACTGGTGGATGTCGCCATCGTCAAGCCGGGCGACGAAGTCGTGCTCTCCACGGCCAACGGCATGGCGATCCGGTTCCGGGAGTCCGACGCGCGGCCCATGGGACGCAATACCAGCGGCGTGAAGGGCATCAGCTTGACCCAGGGCGATCGCCTCGTGGGCATGGTCGTGGCCGATCCCGAAGCCATGTTGCTCACCGCCTGTCGCAACGGCTACGGCAAGCGGACCAACTTCGGCCCCAACTCGACCGAGACCATCGAAGAACCGGTGGGACTGCCGGGCGAGGGCGAGGAACTGGCGGTGGATACCAGCCTGCCAGCGGTCGCCAGCGAGCCTGCGGCCGAACCGGTCGACAGCGTGGACGGAGCGGAGGAGGACGAGAGCACGTCGTCGACGCGCTACCGCACGCAGCGCCGCGGCGGCAAGGGGTTGCGCGACATCAAGGCCACCACACGCAATGGTCCCGTCATCGGCATCTGCCGCGTTGACGAGGATGACGAGGTGCTGGTCATGACCGAGCGTGGCAAGATCCAGCGGATTCGCGTCGCCGAAATCCGACTCGTGGGCCGCAACACGCAGGGCGTTCGGATCATGAGCCTGGATGAAAGCGACGCGCTCACGGCGATTGTCCGCGTGCCCAAGGAGGAGGCCGTGGATGGCGAAGTGGCCGTGGAAGGGCCGGACGGAGCGGCTTTGCTGGATTCCGACCGCGAGACCTTGTCTCTCCCGTCGCCCGAGCGAGCGATTGAGGAGGAGACCGACGGCGACATCGACGGTGACGAGTCAGGATCGGACGAGGGGACCGCGGACGACGAGTAGTCGATTGGGTAGCGTCCAAGTTGCGACGACGCGCCGAACTAAACCCGGGGATGGCTCGGGTCGACGGGGAGCCCACGAGGGCGTCTGGTTGGCCGGGGCGATCCTCGGATTCCGGTCATCGGATTCTGGTCGTCCTTCGTCGGTCATCCGGAGGAAACTCCGTCGACTCGGCAGCGCTGTCTGGAGCCAAAACCTGGGCCCGGTTCCAGCACCGGGGCCAGCCACGTTGCAATCCAAGGCGCGTGGGCAGGCCGAGTGTCTGGCGGCGGCGTTCGTCGCGAGAGCCGACCACCTGCTCGGGCAGACCCCCATTCTTGCCGCCCGAATCCGCCCGATCAGGTGCGAGCTTCTCGTCGTTTTCTTCGCCAGGGGCCCCCTTTTTTTCGTCGCCCCGTATGATTGCCCGATGGCGGGACTCCGCGTGGGCCGGCTCGGGGAGGTGAGTTTCACGACGACGCCGACGCAGTCTGGCAGGAAGCGTCGCCCAAGGAGGGGAGCGGGTCGCGGCTGGCCGCGGTGGGTTCGAGCCCGGGGAAATCCGGGGAGAACCCGGTGTAAGACCAGAGGACCGGAGTCGCGGAAGGCAGAAAAAAAGAGGACGCGATATTGGACGTGTCGATTGGTTCGAGCCTGGGAGTGGCCGTTGCCGTCGAGTTGTCGTAGGCTCTCGGGGTAGCCTGTGGGATGCCAGCGGTTGCCTCCACGGATGAAGCCTCGGCAGCACTTACGGTCTTGGCGCCGCAGCGGGCGGTGGCGGACGATTTGCGGGAAGGCCCGGCGTTCCGCCGCTTTCGGGCGTCCTACATTGTCACGTGTCAGCAAAGGAAAGGTTTAAGCATGCGAGTTGCGGTAGTCGGCACGGGATATGTGGGGCTGGTCACGGGGACTTGCTTCGCGGACAGCGGGAATGATGTGATCTGCGTCGACATCAACCTGCGCAAGATCGAGGCGCTCCGGGCGGGCAAGATCCCGATTTACGAGCCGGGGTTGAGCGATCTGGTGAAGCGGAACATCGCCGCGGGACGTTTGTCGTTCACGACGGACATCGCCGAGGCTGCTCCTGACGCGGATGTGATCTTCCTGGCCGTCGGTACGCCGCCGTCACCCGATGGTTCGGCCGACCTTTCGGCGCTCTGGGCCGTCGCCGACGCGCTCGCGCCGCACCTGTCGGAGCATTCGATCGTCGTCACCAAGAGCACGGTTCCGGTGGGCACCAACGCGCTGCTCTACCGCCGCTTGTGCGACGCCACGGGCCGCCACTGCCGCGTTGCCAGCAACCCGGAATTCCTCAAGGAAGGCGCGGCCATCGACGACTTCACGAAGCCCGACCGGGTCGTGGTCGGCGTACGTGACGACGACGATGCCGAAGTCCTGCGGACACTGTACGAGCCCTTCCAGCGGACCGACAAGCCGTTCCTGGTGATGTCGCCGGAAAGCGCGGAGCTCACGAAGTATGTCGCCAACGCGCTGTTGGCCACCAAGATCAGCTTCATCAACCAGATGGCGAACCTCTGCGAACAGTTCGACGCGGACATCAACGATGTGCGCCGCGGCATCGGTCATGACTCTCGCATCGGGTTCGCGTTCCTCTTCCCCGGCGTCGGGTACGGCGGCAGCTGTTTCCCCAAGGACGTGCGGGCTCTCGCCTCGACCTTCCAGGAATGCGGGCTCGATCCGCGCCTGCTGGAGGCGGTAGAGTGGGCGAACGACCAGCAGAAGACGGTGCTGTTCCACAAGATCGAAGCGCACTTCGAAGGCCAGTTGGAAGGCCGGACCGTCGCCCTCTGGGGACTGGCCTTCAAGCCTCGCACCGATGATATCCGGGAAGCCCCGGCGCTGGTGCTGATCGACGCCCTGCTGGAGCGAGGTGTGAACGTGCGGGTCAACGATCCCGAAGCGATGGCCAACGTCCGCGAACTGTACGGCGACCGACTCGTCTACTGCAGCGATCCCATGGAGACGCTGGAGGGAGCGGACGCACTGGCGATCGCGACGGAGTGGAGCGAGTATCGCACGCCCGACTTCGCGGAAATGCGCCACCGCCTGAAGCATCCGGTCATCTTCGACGGCCGCAACCTTTATAAGGTGCGCGACGCCGTGAAGGCCGGATTCTCGTACTATTCGATCGGCCGACCCGATGGCAAACCCATCACGACCCGCGGCGGACTCTCCGGCTCCACGGCCTGATCCCATTGTCCACGCCGGCACCGTCCACGCCGGCACCGTACCGGCTGGCACCGTACCGGCTGGCACCGTACGCTCTGGCCCCTTCGTTACTCCGCGTCGCGGTGAAAACCGACCGCGGAGTTTGCGTTGATGCCCGCCGCAGCGACGAAGGACATGTTGGAGATCGCACCCGGAATACCGGCAGGACCTTGGTTGGGCGTATGCGGTACGGTTCGAGCGTCGATCGCTCGCATCCACCTAGTGAACAAGCAGCAGGCAGGAGCAGTGGCGATGCGTGTGGTTCGAGCGGCGGAGCGTGAGTATGTCGCGGCCTCGCATGAGAATCCGGAGCGGCCCGGCGTCTACAAACGCGTGCTGGCCACGCACGACCAACTGTTGCAGGGACGCGTCCAGATGATCAATTGGGCGCGGCTGCCCGTTGGTGCCGCCTTCCAGGCCCACTATCACGAGGACATGGAAGAGACGTTCGTGATGATCGAGGGCGAAGCCCGCATGGAAGTACAGGGCGAAGTCGTGGACCTCCGTCGCGGCGATGCAATCATGGTGGAACCTGGCGAAGTCCACCGCATGGTGAACTGCGGAGCCGTCGACGTGGAGTACCTCGTGCTGGGGGTTTCGCTCGGACGAGGCGGAAAGACGGTCGTCGTCGAGGCCTGAACGCAGAAGGTTTCCACACGCAAAACAAGGTGAAGGACCCGCCGCTTGGCAAGGGACTTACGCCTTCCGCCCATCCCATGGAAACTCTGTCCGCCCGCGTCGGCGACCGTTTCGACCAAGCCCGCGGGGCGCCGTCATGCGAGTGGACCCTGCAATCATCGAGCGGATCAAGGCGGCCTGAAGGTGTTTTACTCGCCGTTTTGATGGCCGATCGGACGGCGAGTCTTGTCTCACTGCGGGCTGAAGATAGACTACAAGACTGTCCATAATCTGTTCGAGGCTGTCGGTTCGGGGCGTTCCCGACTTGCCCGGGAAACGCGGGAGGCTCCGCGGCAGTGTTCACTTCTTCAACGAGTACGCGTGTGTCGTTCGCGGACCAGAAACTCGGCTTGGAGGCGTCGTCGGGCGACGGTCGGTCGTCGGACGATTCGCTGGACTACTCGGTGATTATCCCGGCGTATCAGGGTCTGAACACCATCCGTGACTGCTTGACCTCGGTGCTGCAAGCCTTGAAAGGTCGTCTTGCGGAGGTGGTGGTCGTCGAGAGTTCGGGGGATGGCACGGCGGAGCTGATCCGTCGGGAGTTTCCCGACGTGCGCGTCTTGGCGCAGGTCGAGCGATCCTCGGCGGGAAAGGCGCGCAACCAGGGCGCGGAAGCGGCGCGCGGGAAAACCCTGTTCTTCGTCGACCAGGACTGCGTCGTTCCCGAGAACTGGATCGACCTCATGGAAGAACACTTGGACAAGCCTGGTGTGGGCGCGGTGGGCGGGTCGGTCGGCATTCGCAACCCGAACAACCTCAGCGGCTGTGGTGTCTACTTCCTGGAGTTCCTGTACCACTTCCCTTCGCGACGTGCGCCCGAACGCAACTCGAACTTCCTGCTCGGATGCAACCTCGCCTGTCGCGCGTCGGTTTTCCAAGCCGTTCGTTTCCCGGCAAGGACCTTGGCCGAGGATGTGCTGTTCTCGCATGCGGTGCGGGAGGCGGGCTGGGACACCGTGTACGATCCCCGCGTGCAGGTACGACACTGGAATCGCGAGGGTTGGGGCGAGTTCTTTCGATACAACGGGCGAATGGGCCGGGCCGCGGCCCAATGCCAGCGGAAACTGCAGGCCTCGTTCAGCAAGCCCGTGCTGCGATTTCCCTTGCTCATATTCCTCGCGCCCCTGGTGATCCTTCCCAAGATCGCCCTGGGCCTGCTTTCGGAATGGCAATATCTCGTGCGCTACCTGGCGTTGTTCCCCGCCTGCCTCGTGGGAAACTGCTGCTGGTGCATGGCCTTCTACCGGGAACTCGTGCGCCCCTCGGTCGATGATGGCCAGATGTCGGACGAGCCCGTGGCGAGTTGCAACTCGGAGTGCCTCTGAGAGTCTGCGAATTGCCAGGTACCAGGAAGCCTCAGCCCAGCCTCTCACCGCGCTCCATGCAAAGTGTAACCGCCCCATGAATCGCTGCATTCTCCATGTTGGCACGCCGAAGACGGGCACTTCGTCGATCCAGGAGACGCTTTTCTTCGGCCTTCGGGATCCGCGTTTTCACTATTTCAGCGGCGGCGAAGTGTCCGCGGCTCGCCTGCTGTTGACGCAGTACACCGAAAGAGAAATGCCGATCTTTCTCTGGGGAGCGCGAGGAAGGGATGCCGCCTTCGTCGAACGCCAGAGGCAGTCGTATCGACGGAAGTGGGAACGGTGCCTGCAACGAGTCCGTGGAACCGGCGCCACGCTGATCATGTCCGGCGAGTCGTGCTGGCGCATGTTGGAGTCGGAACTGAGTCGTCTCAAGTCCGACTTTGAGTCGCACGGTTTTCAAATCCAGGTGGTTGCCTATGTCAGACCCTGGAAGGGTTTCCTCGAGAGCGTTTTCCAGCAGCAGGCCAAACACCACTGTATTTTCGGCAAAACGGACAACTGGGATACCCTGTCGGTGGCCAGGTTCCCGCTCGACTACCAGCAGCGGATTGAAACGCTGGACCGCGTCTTTGGACGCGACCAGGTGCTGGTGCGGAAGTTTGATCCGAGGAATTTCCCGGAAGGCTGCGTGGTTCGTGATTTCTGCGATCAACTGGGGATCACCCTGGACGCGGCCAGCATTCGTCGAGTCAACGAATCGCTCAGCATGGATGCGGTGAGGTTCCTGGCGGCTTATGGACGGTACGGGAATCGTGAGGGCATGAAGGGCGTGTGGCGCTATTGGCAGCACAACTGGCTGGTCGAACGGCTGGGGAGAATGTCTGGTTCGCCGCTGCGGTTGCATTCGTCCTTGGCGGAGTCGCTTCTGGACGGTTTGTTGGCGCAGGTGCCGTGGTTGGAGGAGCGACTGGGGGCGTCGTTCGCGCAGGAGTGGCGCAAGGACGACGGGGGGGACTGCATCCGCGGAAGCGAGGACCTGTTCCGCTTTCGCGAGGAGAGCCTGCATTGGCTGGCGGAACAGACAGGCGGAGGCCTGCCTGCCGTCTCGCAGGGTGAAGAGGCGGCCCGGCATGTCGGGCCGCTCATTCACCGCCTGCGCTACCGCCTGCCCGAATGGGCCATGGTGACGGAAGGCGCGTCGAGGCAACTCAACCGCGCCTGGACCGGGCTGGTCAAGGGCCGCTGATCATGTCGCGCGTCGAG
>CAZUJM010000067.1:9282-12082 GCA_964620405.1 uncultured Pirellulaceae bacterium
AGTCGTTAGTCGTATCGTGCAAACGGTTCCCCAGGAGTGCCTCGTACTGTCGCCGCACCAGGGCCGTCTGGCCTTCCAAGGTCGGCAGTTCCGGCAGGTTCTGTCGGAATCGTTCCAGTTGACCGGGGTCGTCCAGCAGTGATCGCATCGCGCGCCGCAGGTCGGCCGCGTTGCCGATCTGGAATTGAAGTCCTTCGATCCCGTCACGCACCAGTTCGCTCATGCCGCCCGCGTTGCTGGTGATGACGGGCAGGCCTGCCTGGAAAGCTTCCTGGATCGTGAACGGGGAGTTCTCATACCAGAGGCTGGGGACCACCACCACATCCAGGGTGGAGAGGATCTCCTCCAGTTGATCGTTGCGATACGCTCCGTGGAACTCGATCCCCGGTGGTGCCTGCTGTTGAATGCGACGCCAGTGGCTCTCGGTCACAGGGCTGCCGAAGGAAGATCCGTGGATGCGCAGTGACGCCCTGTCGGCCAGTCCCTCAAAGGCGCGCACCAGCACGGAGAGGCCTTTGTGCGCGTGGAAGGAACCGATAAAACCGAACCGCAGCTTGCCGTCGGGCGAAGCCGATCGCGGCCGCGGGTCGAAGCGACGGATGCCGTAGCGGATGTGGAGTGCTTTTTCGGCGGGTAGGCCGCAGCTGACGAACTTGTCCATCAGGAACACGCTGGGACAGAGGAACAGGTCCACCTGCTCGAAGATCCGCCGCGTCTGCCGCAGGAAGAATTCTCGCTTCCGGGCGACTTGCGCGGTGGCCGGTTCGCCCAGCAGCAGGCGGGGCAGCAGCAGTCCTGCCTGCAGCAGCCAGCGACGCAGTGGACTCGCCTGCTGGCTCGTAAAGTACTGCCAGCGTTCCAGGGAGGGAATGCGATGGCGCAGCCAAGGTGTCCGTCCGCCCGCGGTGCGGATCGGTGCCGGGCAGCAGTCCTGGAAGAAGTCTCCCTGGCACTTGCCGCAGATCGCGCCGTCCGTGCGCAGCAGCAGGTGGTTGGGGCAGATCAGGCCGAAATCGTGCAGCGTGTAGGCGACCGCCGCGCCGTGCTCCTTCGCCAGGCCCGGCAGGTCGTCGCCCATGCTCAGGTAGTTGTGGAAGTGCACGACTTGCGGTCGCCACGTCTCAAGCACCGTCTGGAATTGGCGACGCAGGAACGGATTGGGCCAGTCCGCCTGCCGCGCATACTGGCCGCCATCGATGCAGTGGAAGACAGGGAATCCATCCGGCGACGAACGATCCAGCCGATGAGGACGCTGGCGATCGGGGACCGAGATATGAAAGACCGCCACGTCGTCGGTTTTCGACAGACTCTGGCTAAGCTGCCAGCAATGAAGCTCCGACCCCTGGCAGGAAAAGGGCGGGTACTGGTGGTTGATCTGGAGGATCCGCATGGTGCCGAAAGCCTGTCGTACCTGGTCTCCGCCGCCGACAGCCGGGCTTCGCGGTTTTTCTTTGTCGCTTTTCTGTGTCGTTTTTCAGTGACGGTAGTCTACCCTTTCCACGCCGCTCGGGACAAGATTACGGGCTGCGTTGCCGGTTCCCGCAGCGCGTTTCGCGCAGCGTACGGCCATCTCGGGCACCCGTCCCAATCGCTGCGGGACGCGCGTTCCCGGGGCAATCGGAAGCGCATTCACATTCATTCGAGGCGGCTGAGGTCCGGATCCACGATGTCGCTTCGCTGCGTGTTTCATGTTGGCATGCCGAAGACTGGCAGTTCGTCGATCCAGGAGTCGCTCCATTTCGGGCTTCGCGCACCCGGCTTTCGCTATGTGAGTCTCGGTGAGGTCAACGGCGACAACGTGCTGATGACGAGTTTCGCCGACGGGGCGTCCGAATTCCACTTCCATCAGAAGATGGGCAGGACACCGGGCCAGGTCGCGGAGCTTCGAGAGCGTTTCCGCGCGTCGCTCCATCAACGCATGGAGCGGTCCCGGGAACGCGGTGAAACCGTGATCCTTTCGGGCGAGAGTTTCTGGGGTGCGACGAAGGACGATTTCACCGAAGTGGCGGACTTCTTGCGGCAACGCGGGTACGAGCCCGAAGTGATCGTCTATCTGCGGCCGTGGAAGAGCTGGCTGGAGAGTGTGTTCCAAGAAAGAATCAAGCAGGGTGAACGCGGTTTCGAAGTCCTTTCGGCGCGACATCGGCGGGCGATGGATACCGCAGGGCAACTTGCGCGACTCGACGAGGTGTTCGGCGCGTCTCGGGTGATGCCGGTGCTTTTCAAACCGGACCAGTTCCCCGCTCGCTGCGCCGTGCAGGATTTCTGCAGCCGAGCCCGCATTCCCTTCGCGGCACGCCGGGTCCGCCGCGTGAACGACGGCATCAGCCTGTCCGCCCTGAAACTGCTGTATGCCCAGCGCACCCGGGGCGAGGGATATGGCGTGGGGCTGACCGCCGTGATCCGCAACGAGATGCTCTGTCGACGACTGGTCGAGGTGCCGGGTCCGCCGACCCGATTTCACTCCCGCCTCGTCATGCCCGTGTTGGAGGAGTACCAGTCGCAGGTGCCCGCGATCGAGCGTCGCGTGGGCGAGGGGTATCGGGAAGACTTGCATCGCGCGGATGAGGGCGAGTGTCTGCGCGAGGAGTCGCAGATGGTGGAGTTTTCCGCGGAGTCGCTGGATTGGCTGTCGCGAGCCACGGGATTGCCGCGGATTGGCGGCAAGTCGGGTGGTGCTTCAGGAGAGGCGGCGGCGCGGTCGGTGGCCGAACAGGTGCAGCATCTCCTGGAGCATCCTTCGCTGCAGAGCCGTTTCCGATGGCACCGCATGATCGCCTCCCGCCGCTGCGCGGAGTGG
>CAZUJM010000067.1:12182-20319 GCA_964620405.1 uncultured Pirellulaceae bacterium
GCGAGGACGCGTCAGGGACTGACCAGCAGGTAGCCCGCCCAGAAGAACGGATGGTTGGCCGTGGGCACTTCGCCCGCCTTGACCTCCTTCAAGCGAGGTTCGGTGGTGGGGTCGAGTTCCGCCGAGCGCGCGAGCAGCACGCTGCGCTGCCAGGCTTTGTCCGGCGGATTCTCGGCCAGCCCCTGCAGGAACTCATGCACCAGTTCCATGCTCATCTGGCCGCCGGTCCGCCAGCGGCTGAGCAGGAGGGTGCGGCAGCCGGTTCCCAGCAGTCCGCAGGTGGCCACCAGCAGTTCGTCGCCGTTGGAGCGGCCGCGCATCCCATCTTCGGCCAGCGTGTGGTAGCCGGGCAGCACGACGATGTCGGGGCCGCCGAAGGGCAGGCCGAGCCATTCGGCAAGCGACGATCCGGGGCGTCCCTGGTCGAGCTGCGCCGGGGACCAGGCGAGCGGATCCTTGTCCTTCAGTTCGATGTCGTCCAGCACGATCAGCTGTTGCCAGGTGGGCGCGACGACGTTCGTCGAGGCAGGCAGGCGGCGCGTCAGTACCGTGGTCGGCATCCCGTCTTGGGAGAGCTTCTCGGAGGCTGCGGCGATGATCGAGTCGGTCTCCTTGCTGAACAGCCGGCCGCGCACGATGGTCCTCGCCCCGCCTGGTCGCCGCGGGCGCGTATCGTGGAATGCGAGCGACGCGGTCGGGGAGTAACGGAGGGGAACCGCGTCGATCAAGGACTGCGTCTTGCCGTCCGCCGGGACCTGCAGCATTTCAAACGGCAGGTACCAGAAGAACCCGTCCGGTACCACCACCAGTTCCTTGGTGGCCGCCAGCACCTCGGGCTTCAGGCCTTCGGCCAGCGGCTGGAACAGCGTCGCGGCGGCCTGCTTCCAGTCCTCGTTCGTCAGCCGTTCAGCGGGCAGCACCTGGTCGCGGTCGTAGTTACCAATGTCGCGCATCATGCTGACGAGCGTGGATCGCAGGGAGCCCGTGTTCTTGAGCGGCCAGGCGGTGACTCGTTTGTCGGAGGTCAGCAGCAGGGCCTGCTGGACGCGTCCTGTCATCACGAAGACCAGAATCGCCTGCCCCGGTTTGATGTCGGACAGAATCTCCTCCCGGCTCTTGCGCGGCGGAAAGAGCGGACGGGCCGGCTCCGGACGCAGCGAGATCTCATTCAGCATCGACTCCTGCTTCTCCGCCAGTTCGCGCAGCTCCGACGCCGCCTGTTCGTACTGCCGCCGCTGGTCGGGCGAGTCGGGGTTGACGGGCAACTGCGCGAGGGCAGCGGACAGTTCCCGGCTGCGCCGCGAGGCCTCGTCGAGTTTCGGGTAACGCTGCTGCAGGTTTTGGCGCTGCTGGCGTGCCTGCTTGTCGAGCATGGCTTCGGGGCATTCGAGCAGCCAGCGAAACGCCAGGGGGCGACCGCCGAGCGGCATCGCCTGGTAGAACTTCTGGCGGCGCAGGCGCTCGCTGATCTCCAGAAGACTCTCCGAGTCGCGATTCGCCACCGCGATCTCCAGCCAGCGTTCGAGGAACGGCTGCAGCGGCGACAGCTCCATCGTCAGCGTCTCATGGTAGTCCTGGATCCAGTCCTCGTCCGAAGGCTCGCGCAGCAGGACAGCGAGCATCTGGCTGGCGACGCGCGGAGAGAACTTCTTGCTCGCGTAGAGGCTCTCGGTCAATCCCAGCTGGAACAGACGCAGTGACGTCGCACGGTCGGCGACTAGTCCCAGTTTCAGGGCGTCGAAGCCTGCGGGCGATTGACCCGACTGGAAGGCGATTAGCGCCGAAAGATGCTGGAAGCGAGCGCCGTGCAGCGTGTTGCGCATGTCATTGCGTCCGTAAGCCGCGCGGCTCTGGCCCAGCAGTGCGTTGGCATCCTTGCCCATGCCCGCGAGTGCCGCGTTTTCGGCGGCGGCCAGGTAGAGCGCCGAGGCGACGCGGTTCCAATTCTGTCGCAGTGACCAGACCGCGGCCGGGGCCAGTGGCGCCAGCATGCCCTGGCCCGCGGTCGCCTGCAGCGATGCCGCCGCCACGAAGCCTTCCTCGATCACATCCGCCTGCGAGAAGATCTCCGGTCGCACCTGCGCGAAGAGGCCTCCGGAGATCGTTGCCTCCAGGAAACTCTGCTGCGCCAGCTGCGGCTGGTTCTTCACCAAGGCCAGGTGTCCCAGCTCCAGCAGCGCGATGCCGGTCAGCGGATGGTCGAGCTGGCCCATGACCACCAGGGATCCCTGCAGCGTCGCAATGGCTTCATCGGTATCTCCCGCGGCCGACTGGGCCAGGCCCAGGCAGACGCCCAGCAATGAACTTGCCCAATGGTTCTGCGCCACCGGATGCGTAGAAAACTCCTTCACCAGCTGGTCGGTAAGCGGCGCTTCCGCGGCCAGCGGTCCCAGCAGTTCGCGGCGACGATAAAGCGAAACGCCCAGGCAACGCATCACCTCCACGACATTCAGCGGCACCAGCTGCGGCGCGACTGCCACGCCACCTTGCTGCATCGCGCGTTCCGTGTCGGTTCCCTGCAGGCTTTGGATCGTGTCGGGAAACTGGCCGGGCCGCGCGTTGCGCGTGCCCGGTCCCCAGGGCACGGCGACCACGCCCGGAAAGGGGCCGATGGCCGGCGGGAACTGGATTCGTTTCAACCAGCCACGCCGCGCGAGGGCCAGCTGCAACGCCGCTTCGTGCTGCTGCAGCGCGCGGGGATAGTCGCCCAGGCGATAGAAACACTCGCCCAGCATCGTCGCGTAGCAGATCGCGTCCACCCAAGGACCCAGGGAAGTGCGAATGCCGCTCTTGCCCGCCGAGTCGAAGCCCTTCACCGCGTCGCGGTACGATCCCGCATGGTAGGGACCGAAGGCGAAGGTGTAGGTGTTGCGCGGCACCGACTGTCCGCCCGGCAGCAGGTCCGCGGCCCCCTGGCCGCGAGCGGCCGGGGGCGCGATGGCCAACGCCAGGCACATCGCGGCCAGCCACGTCCACGCCATGACCCACGCGCGACCGGTCGCCGGACGGCATCGCGCCGGGCCGACGCCGAACGTCGTTGTTCGAGCCATCGAAGCCATTCTCCTTTCGACATGTCCGCGGATCGGGGAGTTCCCCGGCTGGAACGGAGGACGGGGAACGCCACGAAGGCGTTCCGGAGCCTGCCAGCACAGACATCGGTCCGATGATAGCCGAAGCAGCCGGCGGCTCCCAATTCGAATTTGCCCGACTGCCAGCATCCTGTCGCACAAATTGTAGCGGCTGGCTGAAGTTCTCCGGTTGAGCCGTCGATAAGCATCGTAACGTCAACCGCCATCTTGCGAGGGAGTGCGATACATGTCTGCGAATGGAACAGCGTGGCGAGCGTCGGGTGCCGTGGCTGCCTGTCTGCTGGCCGTCTTGAGCTTGGCTTCGACCGGATGCCAGGTGCAGGTGGCCGGCCAGACGCTGCCAAGTCCTTACTATCTGCAGGACGACGTCCAGCACTACGCCGCCGGTCCGGAATTCAAGCTGTCGAACGAGGCAGCGGCGATGAAGGCGTACAAGGCCGAAGCGGCCGGCGCGACGGCCCCCGCCCAACGCTAGCGTCCGGAGCGCGGCCGTTCCCGGCCGCACCGCCGTATGGACGCGTTCGTCCCCGGCCGCACCGGCCCATCCGCAACGCGTCACCCAGTCGCAACACTGGCGGCGATCCAAATCGCTCAGGAACGGGTGCAGGAACGATCCTGGGCTTCGTAGTGCCGTCTTCCAAAACGCCATGCGGCCGGGGACGGCTGCGCTTCTAAGTCACGTGCTGGCACACGGGCAATTCTCATCCCCTGCTGGTTCGGATACTCTTTCCGGATCGCGTGCTTTCGGTCGCGCGGGACCCAAGGGCGGATGGTGCATGGCAAGCATCTGCCGGGTTGGCTTTCCTGGAAGTCGGCGATGGGGAGCACACACGCATGACGAACTGGCTGGAGTCGGAGGATCCTCGGGTACTGGAGATGGCCACGAAGGCGGAGGGTCCGGGTGGGGCCCTGCCGTTGACGGATGAGATGCTGCGGCACTGGCCGAGCGGTCATCTGTTCGGCATGACGCAGAATGCCGGCATGGGATGGCCGGTGCGCGAGATGCTGGGGCCGCAGGTGCTGTTGCTGAGCACGCAGGGAGGTATCCGCGCGCCCGACGGATCACCCGTGGCGCTTGGATATCACACGGGCCACTGGGAGGTGGGACTGCTGAGCCAGGCGGCGGCGCTGGAGATCAAGCGACTGGGCGGCGTGCCGTTCGCGGCGTTCTGCACCGACCCATGCGATGGACGGACCCAGGGAACGGTCGGCATGTTCGACAGCTTGCCGTATCGCAATGACGCGGCGACGTTGTTCCGCCGCCAGATCCGTTCCCTGCCGACGCGCAAGGCCGTCCTGGGAGTGGCCACCTGTGACAAGGGATTGCCCGCCATGATGATGGCGCTGGCGGGAACGCTGGACCTGGCCACCATCCTCGTGCCCGGCGGCGTCACCCTGCCAGCGGTGGGCGCGGAAGACACGGCCAAGGTGCAGACGATCGGCGCACGCTACGTGCAGGGCGAGATCTCGCTGGAGGAAGCGGCCCGCGCGGGTTGCGCGGCATGTGGCTCACCGGGCGGCGGCTGCCAGTTCCTGGGAACGGCCGCGACGGCGCAGGTGATCGCCGAAGCGCTCGGCATGACGCTGCCTCATGCGGCGCTGGCGCCCAGCGGACAGCCGATCTGGGCAGATCTCGCCGTGCGCAGCGCGCGAGCACTCTGGCAGGCCACCGAACGCGGCTTGCGGACACGCGACTGGCTAACCGTTGACTCGGTGCACAACGCGATGGTCGTGCACGCAGCCTTCGGCGGTTCCACCAACCTGCTGCTGCACCTGCCCGCCGTGGCCTTCAGCGCCGGACTGCCACGCCCCTCGGTCGAGGACTGGAACTCCGTCAACCGTTCCGTGCCCCGCTTCGTTGACGTGCTGCCCAACGGTCCGCGCAATCATCCCACGGTCCAGGTGTTCATGGCCGGAGGCGTTCCCGAGGTGATGCTGCACCTGCGGCGGCTGGGACTGCTACGACTGGAGGCACGCAACGCCACCGGCATGACGATCGGCGAGATGCTCGACCAGTGGGAACACTCGCGCCGCCGCCAGCGGCTGCGCGAACGCCTGTGGGAGCAGGACCAGGTGGATCCCGACGATGTGATTTTGCCGCCGGAACGGGCGCGGGAGCGAGGCTTGACGAGCACCGTCTGCTTCCCACGCGGGAATCTCTGCCCCGAAGGATCGGTGATCAAGGCCACCTCCATCGATCCTTCCGTGGTCGACGCCGACGGCGTCTATCGCAAGACGGGATCGGCCCGCGTGTTCACCAGCGAGGCTGCGGCGATCGCGGCCGTCAAAGGGCAGACCGACCGGCCTGTGAAGCCCGGCGACGTGGTGGTCCTCATCGGACGAGGGCCCATGGGGTCCGGCATGGAAGAGACCTACCAGATCACGTCGGCGCTGAAGTATCTCAAGTGGGGCAAGGAAGTCGCCGTGCTGACGGACGCGCGTTTTTCGGGCGTGAGCACCGGAGCGTGCATCGGACATGTGGGCCCCGAAGCGCTCGCGGGTGGACCGATTGGCAAAGTCCGCGACGGAGATCGCATCCGCATCACGGTCGATCGTCATCGCCTGGAAGGGACGGTCGACCTGGTGGGGCATGGCGTGGAAGAGTGGACGGCGGAGCAGGCGGCTGCGGAACTCGCGTCGCGCACCATCGACCCGACTCTTGCCCCCGACCCGCAACTGCCGCCCGAAACTCGTCTCTGGGCCGCGCTCCAGCAAGAAGGCGGAGGCACCTGGGGCGGCTGCGTATACGATGTTGAGGCAATCGTGCGGAAGCTCCGCGGCTGAGGCCCGTTGCAGGTCGCGACGGGTTGGCGATACGGGAGCCTTCGCGCAGCAAGCAGTTGCGCCGTGACGTCGAGGACGAGGCCTCGCGGCGCCCAGCCTACTAGCGACAGTAGTCGGTCACTTCGTCCGAGAAGGCCGCGCGCAGCACCAGGGCGCCGAGGCCGGCGAGCGGCAGCGAAAGGACACCGACGATGATGGCAAGGATCCGCCCGGCCGGCTGGCCTTGGAAAAGCATGTTGGTGGCCGCCGCGGCGGGAACTGTCAGCAGCAAGATGAACCCCAGCAGGATCGGGATCACCGAACCAACGAGGCCGAGCACCAGTTCCAGCGGATCCTGGTTGGGATTGGCCTGGTAGGCGCGGACGGCCAGCATCAGCACCACCAGCAAACCGATCAGCAGTCCGGCCGTGCCCACGATATTCAGCAGCTTCGCCAGCGACTTCACGGCCGACGGCGCAGTCTCCCGTGTCTTCGAAGACGGGGGCGGGGCCGCAGGGCCGCTGCCGTGGCCATGCCCGCCCAACGGTCCCTTGCCCTTCTTGGCCACCGTCTTCGTCTTCATCTGCTTGCCCGTCTCGGTGTTGTAGCCGCATTGGATGCACAGGATGTCATCCGGCTGCAGGTCCTGGCGGCATTCCGGGCAACGGCGGCCCGTCCGCGAACGTCCCAGGTCGACCTCCTCCAGCAACTCGGCGACCGGGTCCTTGCCCGTCTTACGCCCCGCCGGGGCCATCGCCTGCGGACGCGGCACCTTCACCATCTGGCGACAGGTCGGACAGTTCGTGCTCTTACCAGCCAGTTCCGCCGGAGCGGCAATCTTGCGGCCGCATTCGCAGGTCACGTAGATCGCAGGGGCTGTCGATGGAGTGGTCGCTTCGGAACCGCCGGCCGCTGGCTTCCCGGCTGACGCTGGCTTCCCAGTTGTCGCTGGGCTACCGGCGGAAGCAGCAGGAATGGCCAGCGGCGCGCCACAGCCGGGGCACTTGACCGTCTGGCCAGCGTACTTGTCCGGGGCAGCCACCGATTTTCCACAGGCACAGCGGACGGCGATCGGCATGCGAGCGGGAGCCTTTGGGAAGAGTGCGGGAGTTGGGGGCTGGAGGTGTGACTCGAGCGATCCTGCGGGGACGCACGGCAGTCGCAGCGTGACCAGCGATGGCGACGACCGGTCCAGCGTGTGCCTGGAAGGCTCATCGCCGGCGGTCGCGGCCCCTCTATTCTGATTTCCTGCTGGATGCGCCACAACGGCCCCCTGTCAAAATGGCAGCAGACCGTTCGCGATTCTCGCCTACCCTGCCAACTCCGCCTCCTCGCCGTCTCGGGGAAAACGAGGCCGGTTTGCTAAACGCTGGCCAGCTAGTGACTTACTTAATTCGCGATGGTTTGGCCCAACAGTTGCTTCCTATGGGGGCCGCCGGACGGAAGTTCGTCCAAAATGGCAGTCAGGCTGCCGACCGAGGTGTCGTCGGCAGATCGCGGTTCAAGAAGAACTTTTCTTTTAGTTGTATTGGTGTCGGGAGGTCAGGTTTGATGGCAACTGCGACAAAGTCGAAGAGCAAGATCAGTCTGCAACCACTGGGTGATCGTGTCGTGATCGAGCGGGATGAGGCCGAGACGACGACGGCGGGCGGCATCGTCCTGCCGGATTCGGCCAAGGACAAGCCGGCTCGCGGCCGGGTGGTGAGCATTGGGGATGGGCGTCTTCTGGACAACGGCACGCGCAGCCCGTTCCAGGTAAAGGTGGGCGACCGGGTCCTGTTCCGCAGCTATGCGGGCGAGACGTTCAAGATCGGCGACGACGAACTGTTGTTGATGCGTGAGGACGAGATCCTCGCGGTGCTCGAATAACTCGCATTCCAAGCGGCCGCGTGCCCGCGGGGGTGTTGTCGGACGTTCTACCGACGCCCGGGCCTGGTGCCGCTGACTCGAAAATAATTCCAAGGAGAGATTCCTCATGGCAAAGATCATCGCATTCGACCAGGAGGCCCGCGAGGCCATCCGCCGCGGCGTGTCCAAGCTGGCTCGCGCGGTCAAGGTGACGCTGGGTCCAAAGGGCCGCAACGTCATCCTCCAGAAGAGCTTCGGCTCGCCCACGGTCACCAAGGACGGCGTCACCGTCGCCAAGGAGATCGAGCTGGAAGACGCCTACGAGAACATGGGCGCCCGAATGGTCCGCGAAGTCGCCAGCAAGACGAGCGACGTGGCGGGCGACGGCACGACGACGGCCACGGTGATGGCCGAAGCCATCTTCAACGAAGGCCTCA
>CAZUJM010000067.1:20329-25811 GCA_964620405.1 uncultured Pirellulaceae bacterium
TGAACCCGATCCAGATGAAGCAGGGCATCGAGCGAGCCGTCTCGGACATCACCGAGAAGCTCGCCAAGATGTCGATCAAGATCAAGAACAAGGCCGAGATGAGCAACGTCGGCACGATCGCCGCCAACAACGACCGCGAAATCGGTTCGTTGCTGGCCGACGCCATGGAGAAGGTCGGCAAGGACGGCGTGATCACGGTCGACGAGGGCAAGAGCCTGAAGACCGAAGTGGAATGGGTCGAGGGCATGCAGTTCGACCGCGGCTACCTGTCGCCCTACTTCGTGACCGACCCGACCACCATGTCTTGCGTCCTGGAAGACGCGTACATCCTGGTGTTCGAGAAGAAGATCACCAACATCAAGGACCTGGTGCCGGTGCTGGAAGGTGTCGTGCAGCAGAGTCGCCCGCTGCTGATCGTGGCTGAGGACGTCGAAGGCGAGGCGCTGGCCACGCTGGTGATCAACCGCCTGCGCGGCACGGTCAAGTGCTGTGCGGTGAAGGCTCCCGGCTACGGCGATCGCCGCAAGGCCATGATGGAAGACATCGCGATCCTGACCGGCGGCACGGCGGTCTTCGAAGCGCTGGGCATCAAGCTGGAATCGCTGGCCATCTCCGACCTGGGCCGTGCCAAGAAGGTGATCGTCGACAAGGACAACACGACGATCATCGAAGGCGCCGGCAAGAGCGGCGACATCAAGGCTCGCATCGACCAGATCCGTCGCGAGATCGAGAACTCGACCAGCGACTACGACCGTGAGAAGCTCGAAGAGCGTCTGGCGAAGCTGGCGGGCGGCGTGGCCAAGGTGAACGTGGGCGCGGCGACCGAGAGCGAGATGAAGGAAAAGAAGGCCCGCGTCGAGGACGCGCTGCACGCCACGCGAGCGGCCGTCGAGGAAGGCATCCTGCCGGGCGGCGGTGTCGCCCTGCTGCGTGCCTCGTCCGAAGTGAAGGCCGGCTCCGACCTGACGCACGACCAGCAGGTCGGCTACGGCATCGTCCTGCGGGCCTGCCGCGCTCCCCTGACCATGATCGCGGAGAACGCGGGCCAGGACGGTGGCATCGTCTGCGAGCGAGTGGCGGAGCAGAAGGGCAACCACGGCTACAACGCGTTGACCGACAAGTACGAGGACCTCGTCCAGGCCGGCGTCATCGACCCGACCAAGGTGACCCGTACCGCCCTGGCCAACGCCGCCAGCGTGGCCACGCTGCTGCTGACCAGCGACGCGCTGATCGCGGAGAAGCCGAAGCACGACGACAAGAAGAAGTCGGGACACGGCGGCGACTACGATATGTACTAAACCGCGACCGAGCCGCGCCGCAGGGGTTGACCTGGGGGCGGACTGGTTCCTGCCGATGATCGATGGAGGCCCGGCAACCCTGGCGGTTGTGCGGGCCTCCGGTCTTTTCCACCCCTTCGCCTGCGTTCCGGAATCGTTCGGGCGGCGGAATAATCGGGCCCCGGCAGTCTTTCTTGGCGGGGTTCGCTCCCGCTGGCTAGAATCAAGGCAAGTGACTGCGGCACGCCGGCTTCCTTGTCCGCCCGATGGCCTGCCGCCCGATGGCCTGCCGCTTGTTCGCTTCGTGTTCACTGCGTCCCTGGTCCCTCCTCCGTTCAGGCCGGTCCCCGGGACCGGAACCGTCGCATGACTCTCCTGAACCTTCCGCCCGCACGAACGTCGCCCGCGCCCGGCCTGTGGACCAGGGTGCGAGCCGTCTGCTGTCCCGTGGTGTGCGCGTCGCTATTCGCGTTGGCGTTCCCGCCGGCCTCGCTGTGTGGCGAGACGCTGCATCTGCGCGATGGCGGTCGACTGACGGGGAAGTTGGAGAAGCGGCCGGCGGAGGATGACGACGATCAGAAGGTCAACTACATCCTGCGACTGCCCGCTGGTGGACTCGTGGCCGTGCGGGCCAGCGAGGTGGCGCGTTGCGAGGAGGATTCGGCCGTCGATTTGGAGTACGACCAGTTGTTGGCCGCGGCCGAGGACACGGCGGAAGGCCACGCGAAGCTGGCACGCTGGTGCCAGGAGCATGAGCTTTCGCAGCTCAAGGAGTTCCACTGGCGCGAGGTGTTGCGTTGGGATCCCAACCATGCCGAAGCTCGCCGCGTGCTCGGCTACCGCATGGTGCAAGGTAAGTGGTTGCAGCCCGAGGAGGCGATGCAGCGGCAGGGGCTGGTCCGCTACCGAGGCCAGTGGCGCCTGCCGCAGGAAGTCGCCGCGCTGGAGCAGCAACAGCAGGCGGACAAGCAGCAGAAGGCCTGGAACCGGAACCTGACCATGTGGCGGGACTGGATCGGTGGCCGTCGCGACGCCGAGGCGGTGGAAAAGATTCGCGCCATCAAGGACCCGCTCGCCGCGCCCGCGTTAGCCGAGGCAATCGACCGGGAGTCGCGGCCGGAGATTCGGGAGCTGCTTGTCGATACGCTGGCCGACCTGCCCACCTCGTACGCCCTCGAGACGCTCGTGGCCCTCGCGCTCAACGATGACGACGGGGAGTTTCGCCTGCGCTGCGTCCGGCACCTGCGTGAACGCGGGGCTTCGGGAGCGGTGGGCGCGTTCGCGCGGGCGCTGAGCAGTCCCAGCAACGCCACCATCAATCGCGCGGCCGTGGCACTCGGGCAGATGGGCGACCGTCGCGCCGTGCTGCCGCTGATCCAGTCGCTGGTGACCGAACACTCGACCATCGTGCAGCCGACCAGCGACATCCGCCCCAGTTTCGGCAGCGGCCCCAACGGCGGCTTCGGCGGACTCTCCGTCGGCTCCAAGCCCACCAAGATCACGAAACGCCTGGAAAACAAAAGCGTGCTGGAGGCCTTGGTGGCGCTGACGGACCAGAACTTCCTCTACGACGAATCCAGCTGGCGTTCCTGGTACATCGCACAGCACGCTCTCCCCGAAGACGTCAACCTCCGCCGCGATCCCTGACGTCGTCCTCTGGCGTCGATCTCCGTGGCCCTCCGTGCAAATCTCCGTGGCCCTCCGTGGTTACCAAAGGAACCTGCCGCCAAGCCAAGCCCCTTCGGGCGCTGCCGGGAGGACTGAACCACGGAGCATTACGGAGGTGATCGCCGAAGCTCCTCCCCCGCGCGTTCCCACCTCACCACGCACACTCATACCCCAGGATCGCGTTGAAACCCGGCCCATCGACGCCGGAACCCAGGACGCGGTAGTACTTGTCGGTGAGGTTTTCGAGCGCGAGGCTGATGCGTTGGTTCGGGTTCGACCCGATGCAGCGTCCCATGCGGAGGTTGAGCGTGCCGTAACCCGGAGTGCCGCCGGCGGGGAAGCGGCTGTCGGTGAGGTTCACGGAGTTGTAGCGGTCTTGGTGCCGGACGAGCCAAGTGTAGATGTCGAAGTAGCTGTGTGTACCCGGTTCGCGGTATCGCAGTCCAAGGATACCCTGCGTGGGCGGGATGCGACTGAACGGTTCGTTCTCGGTGAGGTCCCGGCCGAAGGTGTACCAGAAGTTGCCGTAGGTGGCCCAATTGCCGCCCAGCATCCATTCGGCGTCCAGTTCGGTGCCGTTGAGCGTCGCCCGATGGTTGCCCAGGAAGACGTTCCCCGCGCCGTCGACGGAGCGGGCGATGTAGTCGTCCAGCTGCATCCACCACTGCATGACCTGGTAGCGATAACGGTCGCCATCGCCCTTGAAACCCACCTCGTAGGTCCAGCTGTTCTCCGGCTGCACGTTCAAGCTGCCCAAGTTGGGACTCGACTGGGCATTCTGCAGGAACGTCTTGTTGGCCGTCAGGTCGTCCAGCGTCGGCGCACGATAGCCTTCGTACACGCCGCCGACGAGGTGCGTGGATTCGGTGATTTCGTAGGTGAGTCCGATGCTGGCCACCCAGTCCTGGTACGTGCGGCTGAAGTAGATGTCCTGCGGCGCGTTGTTGATGGTGAACTCCGGCGTACCGCTCAGGTTCGCGTTCTCGTAACGCACGCCCGTGCTCGCCCGCAGGCGATCAGTGACGGCCACATCCCAGTTCCAGAACACGCCCATGCGATCGGCCAGGCTGTCGTCGGGCAGCTGCGGCGGACGCGCGGAGGGAGCCTGGTTTGGGTTGAGCGGATTGACGCGATACTTGCTCGCGTCGATGTCGTCATGGTAGTAGTCGGCTCCGTAGGTGAAGCGGCCGAAGTCGTCGGCGTCGCGAGCGAGTGCCAGCTGGAAGCCGACGGTGTCGTCGCGCAGTTTTCCGAGTTCGCGCTGCGACGGGGAACGTAGTTCGTCGAGGCCTTCGCGATTGAGCGCGTAGGAGGTCGTGAAGGACCAGGCGTCGTACAGTGGATTCGTCGCGTCGGTGACACCTTCGTAGCGAAGGTACGCGAGGTCGCGCTGCTGCGGATCGAAGAACGTGGGCCGCGGCGTGTTTGACGGAGGCCCCAGGACGAAGGGCAGAAAACGATCGCTGCGCGGCAGGTCCCGCTGCACGAAATGCGACACCGCTAACGTCAGCACGCTCTGGTCGTCGATTGCCAGGTTGTATTTCACGTCGCCCGCGTACTGGTCGTAGTTGGTGAACGGCTGGCGGCCCAGGTCGCCACCACGATCCAGGTCGCGCACGTTCAGGTAGCTGCCGCCCGCGAACACGCCCTGGTTCTGGACCCAGCCTTCGACATTGCCGCGGCTGTACGAGCCGCTGTCGGCGGAACTGAAGTACTGGGTGAACGAACCGCCGCGGTACTCGCCGCGATTCGGGTCCGCGCCGCGCGTCACGATGTTGATCGCTCCGCCCATCGCGTCGCTGCCCCACAGCACCGACTGCGAGCCACGGATCACTTCGATCCGCTCCACCTGCCCCGGGTCGATCGTGTTGAAATACTGGTTCGGACCGGCGCGCAGCAGGGCGTTGTTCATGCGGATGCCATCCACGAGGATCAGCACCTGCTCGCCGGTGAGGCCGCGAATGAAGGGCGAAGCCTGTCCGCGGCCTGTCTGCTGCATCAGCACGCCGACTTCGTTCTGCACGGCGCGGAACATGTCCGGCGCCATCTTCTCCTCGATCCGGCTGCGTTCGAGGATTGTCCCCGCCTGCGGTGCGTCGAACAGCGACGTGGGATCACGAAGCACGCCGTTGAGGCCCGAGGCGTTCGTCGCGCCGCTGGCGCCACCGAACAACTGGTCGGCCAGTGAAGGGAAGACCGTGGAAGCGTCCGCCGCGGTGGGCGTTTCGAACGACGCGGAACTCCCGCCGCTGGTGGCGGGCGCGGGGGATGCCACGCTGGCGTTCAGCTCCGACGCCGCATCGGGTGCGACAGTTGAGGGGGCCGTGATCGCGGGTGGCGCTTCTGGACTGGGACGCACAATCACCGGCGGCAACGTGCCCTCGAGGTTCGCTGAAGGCTCCGGAGGCGTTGTTTGGCCGGAAGCGATGCCTGCTCCCCAGAGGCCGACGACGAGGGCTGCCAGCAGGTTCCCGCGCGGGCGGATACCCGGGGCATGGCGACAGGAAGCGAACCGATGAAAACGGTCTGCCATGGCG
>CAZUJM010000068.1:0-14945 GCA_964620405.1 uncultured Pirellulaceae bacterium
GCCGCGGGCACTCCGGATGTCATGCTGCCTCCCACGCAACCCGCGTCCGCGGAAGCCTCTCCGGCGTTGGATGCGACGGCCGCCGTTCCCGGCGCCGCAGAGCAGTCGGCCGCTGCTGAGCCGGCGGCGGGACAAGCAATTGACTGGCCGCCTCCGAGTTTCAAGGCATCGCCCGATAACCTCAGCCCGCCTACGGAAACCCCCGTCGGCGAAGCTCCCCGCATCGATCCTCAGTTGAGTGCCGCCACCAATCCATCCTCCGGCGCCGCGATCGACGCCTCCACCGCTGCGTCGGTGGGCGCCGTTGCGGGGCGCGTGGCGCAGGCGGCAGCTCCCGCAGTTGCGGCCGCAGCCAGTCGCTTTGCGTCGGAGTCAACCGCTGCGGACCCGACTTCCGAGCCGGCGGTTCCGGCAGCAATCGCTCCGGCAGCGACGGACTCGACGGCCGCCTCCACGCAACCGACCGAAGGCTTGGCGAAGGAAGAGCCGTTGGCCGATGCTGCCGGCACCGATCCCGCAGCCGCCGAGGTGGCGAGCCCCTTTGAGTTCGGCTGGAACGAAACGCAAAAGCTGCTCCGCGAAGGGCAGTTGGCTGACGCCCTGCAGTCGCTCTCCGCCTGGTACGGCGATCCGTCGCTGACATCCGAGCAGTCGGAACGCTGCAATGCGCTGCTGGATCAACTGGCCGGCACCGTGATCTACTCGCAGGACAGCTATCTCGAGCCGGCCTATGTGGTCCGTGCGGGGGATACGCTCGACAGCATTGCCGTCGAGCATGGCGTGTCGAAGGAGTTCCTGGCCCGCATCAACGGCCTTTCGGAACCGTATCAGTTGGCATCGGGCGAGTCGTTGAAGGTGCTGCGCGGTCCGTTCCGCGCCGAAGTGAGTCGCTCCAAGTCGATGCTGACGTTGTTCCTGGGCAACCACTACGCCGGCCGTTTCCAGGTGCGCGTGGGAAGCGACCTGCCCGCGTCGAAGGCGACCTACGAGGTCGCGATGATCGAACCGGGACGCGAGTACTTTGACCGCCGCTCGGGCGTCCGCGTGGCGGCCGATGATCCCAAGAATCCCTATGGCAATCGCTGGATCGGGCTCCGCGGCGACCAAGTGACCACCGCACACAACGTGGGCATCCACGCCGACCAGGGAACCGGCCAAGAAGGCTGCCTGGCGGTGAGTGCCGCGGACGCCGAGGACCTGTCCATGATCCTCAGCCTGGGAGCCCAGGTCACGATCAAGGATTGAAGCCCATCCAGCGGAAACGCGGCGCAGCGAAAAGGACGCGCTGGTTACGCCTGGATGCCGAGGTCGGCCAGCGTCAGCAGCGAACGCAGGGGCACGCCCACGGCCGCGAATGCCTCCGCCCCGCCCGCCTGACGGTCGACGATCGCCAACGCGGCAATCGGGATCAAGCCGACTTCGCGAACCTGTTCGATCGCCTTCAGTGCGCTGCCACCCGTGGTGACGACATCCTCAACGATCACCACGCGGTCGCCCGCGCGGACCGGGCCTTCGACCGCCTGTCCCTTGCCGTGGGTCTTGGCCTCTTTGCGGACAATGAAGCCGCGGAGCGGGCGAGCTCCCTGGCCGGCCAATGTGATGACCGCGCCCGTGATCGGGTCGGCTCCAATCGCCATGCCGCCCACCGCATCCGGATAGTCGTCCTGCATCAGCTCCAGCATCCCGGCCCCGATCAGGTTCGCTCCGCGTGAATCGAGCGTCACCTTGCGGCAGTCCAGATAGAAGGTGGCCTTCTTGCCCGAAGCGAGCGTGAAATCACCGAACTCCAATGCCTGAGCCTTAATCAGGTCGATCAGTGCCTGCCGATTGTATGCCATGAGTTTCCTCGCTGAGGGGTGGAAGAGCGAGAGCCTAGCACGGGGCCCTGCGGGTTGGTAGTGGGGCCTCGCGCAGCGGCGGGGAACTCCAACGGAAACCGGGCGGAAGCCTGATCAAGGATTGCTGCCGACCATGTCCGAAACCACGCTCCACCGCCAACTGAAGGAACTGTATGCCGGGCCGACGTCGGTCACCGCCGACGGGGAAGTAGCGGCGGATGTGCGGACGGAAGTGAAACTGGGCCGCTACCGGATCGACGTGGTTCGCGACCGGGAACTGATTGAGATCCAGCATGGTTCCCTGGCCGCCATCCGCGCGAAAGTGATCGCGCTGACCTCAGAACACCAGGTGCGGGTTGTGAAGCCCATCGTGGCGCGAAAGCACCTTATCAAACGAGCCGCACGCGGGCGACGCATCGTGGATCGCCGCCTCAGTCCCAAACGGGGACAGCTACTGGACCTGTTCGCGGAGCTGGTCTATTTCCGCAAAGCGTTTCCCCATCCGCGGCTGGTGCTGGAAGTGCCGCTGGTTGTGATTGAGGAATGGCGTTTTCCCGGGCACGGTCGACGCCGCTGGCGCCACCAGCGCGACCATCAGGTCGAGGACCAGCGGTTGGTGGAGGTGCTGGATGTGCACGAGTTCCGTACCGCCGAGGATCTGGTGCGGCTCCTGGACGTACCCCTGCCGGACCCATTCCACAGCCGGCACTTAGCCGACTCGATGAGCCTGCCTCTGCACTTCGCCCAGAAGATCCTCTACGCGCTTCGGGAGATGGGCGCGATCGAGCCGCGGGGCAAGCTGGCCAACGCGCGGCTTTACGGCCGACCATGAGCAGCCGAAAAAGGGGTCGGGACTCATTGCCCGACCCCGTGCGTCCCTTAGGTCTTCGCCTTGGTCTTGGATTCCCGCAGGCCGCGGCTGAGGATGTCCCGCAGCAACGGCGAGAAGTCCTCGTAGCGGGTGCGGTCCGGCGGACCCATGCTGTACTGGTAGATGGCGTCGCGAGGCTTCTTGCCCAGCGAGATCAGCGTGGAGCTGACCGTGCCGCGGTCAGAACCGCGAATCACGATGCTGGGACGACCCGGCGGCGAGGGCGAGCGGGCGAACACCTTGCTGGCCACCGCCAGGAACTTCACCGGCGAATCGAGCGTGTGGAGCGTCAATAGACGCCGAGCCATCTCGACTCGTTCGTCCCGCGGGTCGTTCAGGTCGCCGCCGGAGATGATGTTCAGGCCGTCGTGCATCCGTACGGCGTCGATCTCGTCACCGCCATGAACGACCCAACCCTGGTTGGGATCGCAGCAGACGAAGTTCACCCCGTCGTACTTGCCCGAGGAGAGCTCTTCCATCGCCATGTCCCGGGCCTGCACCGAGGACTCCAGCTTCAGCAGCTCCCGCGCCAGCACACCCCGGCTCCGTGACGGAAAGCCGGCCTTCGTGCGGCGACGGTTGGCCACTCCGACCACCAGACCATGCTGGTTGACTCCAAGCCAAGTGCCGCCTGCCTGCGCGTCGACTCCACACATCACCCGGGGCTTCCCGGACTGGATCGACGGCGGCTGGGAGGGGCGTTCGTAGAACTCTTCTCGGTTCGCGGCGACCAAAATGGGAGCTTCCGGAACCAACCGATATTGTATGGCCAGTAGACACATGATTTTCGCAACAAGCATCCTGTGTAAGTGAGTTGCCACCCGGTCCAGACGGCGGAAAAACCGACCATCCAGAAGCGGGCGACCGGAATCGGGTGGGACAGCTCTCTTAGCTTGGTGATTCCGGGTAGAGGTCTAACGACCTGAACGCGCCACTCTGCCTTCACGCGCAGCTAGCATCGCGTCTCGGTCCCCTGAATGTACCGATCCAAAAAACGCTCGGACACCCCTTATCGGGGGTGTAGGTACCGTTTTCTCCAAAGTCGATTTGGCATCGTCATGTCTGTACGCGTTCCTGGGGATGGGTGTTCTAGGTGATCTGGGATTCGACTCGATGTCGACCGCCGGAATCCATTTCCGGCTAACGGCAAAAGGCCTCTTTTCATGCGAGAGTCACGCACTCCCGCCAAGGAGCACGGCGGAGTCGCTTTGTGGGCGACCCGTCCGTGACCTCGCGCATTCTAGGAGAACCTCGCGCTAAGAACCGTTGAAGGGCCGAATCGCCCGGGAATCGGCCAGCGGTCATTTGGGAGGGCGACCCGACTCGCGATCAAAAGGCTTTGAGCGTGTTTCGATCTCTGAACGCCAGGTGGGTTTTCTGTGGCCAAGTGCGTGCTTGGGGAGGTTTGCGGCTAGGGCGTTGAGTCTGGCGGTCGTTTGGAAAAATCGGACCGCCGTGCGGCGTCGCGGACGATGAAACCGGAACACCCGTCTTTGTGACGAAGCCTCCCTCTCACTTCGAACGGCCCCTCCCCGGGGCGGGCGGACGTTCCATGGGCAAACGATCGAACTCAGGCAAGCGAAATCGAGATAAAAACGAAGTTTCCTCGGAGTGGGAGGTCCCGCAGGACCTCGCTGGCGAGCTTCAAGACAACGTCTCGGAAAGCGACCCCCAGGAGACGCCGGAAACGATGACGCCGGACGGCCGCTCGACCGCGGAACCGTCGACGCGGGCGTCAAAACGGGCGTCGAAACGGGGGGCCGTCCAGAATTTGCTCGACGAGTCGGCAGGTTCTCGGCCGGCCAGTGCTGCGACCACGGCGGCCGATCGGCCGGTCCCTCGTCCGTCCCGTCGCTGGCGTCGCCGACTGCTGGCCGCATCGTTCGGCCTGGCGGCGGCGGTCGCGGCCGCTCCGCAACTGGTCGAAATCGGAGCCGTGCGCCACTGGCTGCTGGCTCGCGCGACCGCCGGACTTCCCGTGGCGGTTCAGTTGGAGTCGCTGCGAGTGAACTGGTGGAGTCCGGTGGAGGTCCGCGGCTTGGAGGTCTCCACAGACGGGGCCTCGCTGGCCCGCGTGGGGGCGATCCGCAGCAACACGCCGCTCTGGCAATTGGCCTGGTCGCCCAAGCGACTGGGTACCTGGACGGTCGCAGGCGCGGAGTTGGACGTGACGCTGCGGCCCGGCGGCAGCAACTGGGAGGATCTCGTGGCACGGCTGCCGGTGAGCGAAGCGGCGGGTGAATCGGCCGGCGGTTCGCTTCCGTCCGTGACCGTGGCCGTGGCCGTGCGCGAAGCCACGATCCGCGTCGCCACGTCGGACAACGCGGGAGCGTCCGATCCTGCGCAGACTGTCGTCCTCGAAAACACCCAGGCGGACCTCGCGTTCAACCAACCCCTTGCGGACGCTGCATCGCTCGATGCGCCGAACCGGTCGGCCTCGTCGCCCACGGCTTCCGTCGCGGCGGTGAGCTTCTCCGGATCTGGTCGGGTACGCGGTGCGGCGCCCGACGCTTCGCGGCCTCACTGGCACCTCACGGGTGACTTCCAGCCCAGCGAGGCCGGTTCTGCAGAAGCTCGTTCGGCGGAAACGCAGTTGCGAGGCACGTTGCAACTGGCCGGCTTGCCGCTTCCTATCCTTCATCCGCTGGCGACTCGCTTGGGTGTTCCGCTGCACGCCGAGGGTGTGGTCGACGGTTCGGTGGACGGGCGACTGGTCATGTCGGGTGCGAAGGAAGCAGCCTGGCGACTGGAGCCTTCCCGCGCGGATTTGATCGTGCAGAGCCTGGCGGTTCGTTCGTCACTCTGGCACGACGAGACGATCGCATCGGAACGCGTGCGGTTGAATGCCGAGTGCTCGGTGGACGGTTCGACCTTGTCCGTATCGCGCGGGGAGTTGGCCACCGACTGGTTGGAGGCGAACGTGAGCGGGGCGGTGGACCTAACGCGCGTGCCCGCGTCTGGATCGATCACGCAGTTGGCCACGCGATGGCCCGAAGCATGCCGCGACCTGGCCACGCGGGGTACGGTCCAGTTCGCTCCGCTGGCCACGCAACTGCCCCGGACGCTGGGGCTGCGTGATGGGCTGGCGTGGAAGTCCGGCCAGGCGGCCTGGGAGATGCAGCAGGAGTTCCTGGAGGGCGGCACGCGGTTCCTGGGGAAGCTGTCGATCGATGGGCTGACGGCGGAGCAAGGGGCGGAGCGATATGCGTTGAGCGATCCGGTGCGGGCCGAGTTTCGCTGGAGCCAGCGCGGGGGGCAGGGACAGATGGAGCAGCTGTCGGTGCAATCGGCCTTCCTGACGCTGCAGGGGCAGGGCGATCTACGACAGGGGCAACTGCAAGGACGAGCCGACTTGGGGCGTCTGACCCGCGAGGTGCGGCAGTTCGTGGAACTAGGCAACCAGCAGGGCACCGGCCAGATCGAGGCGCAGTTGAACTGGCAGGAAGCGGGCGATGGAGTTTGGCGGGCGACGGCCCGCGGCGTCGGCAGCCAGTTGCAGTGGACCGCCGGTGAAGTGGAACTGTGGAGTGAGAAGATGCTGAACCTGGATGCCGGCCTCGCGGCGCGGCTCGAAGGCGTCGAGATCACGGCGATCGAGTCGGGGGAACTGCACCTCGTTGCGGGCCAGGATCGTCTTGACGCGGTGCTGCAGCAGCCCGCCCGAGGTCCGTGGAGTGACGCGCGTGTGTCACTCGACACGAAGCTCTCCGGCCAACTCGCCCACTGGCAGAATCGGCTCCGGCCCTTCGTGGCTTGGCAGGACTGGCAGTTGCGCGGCGAACTGCAGTCTCAGGCGATGCTCACGGTTTCGCCCCAGCGGCTTGAAATCCAGGGCGGCCAGCTACAGTTGCGACAGGCCATCGTGGCCAATGCAGAGCAGCAATGGCAGGAGCCGGCGATGCAGCTCCAGCTGCAGGGAAGTTACGACCTCGAGCGAGCCCAACTGGACTGTCCGCAGCTGACGCTGGCCAGTACCTCCTTGTCGTTGAAGGCCGATCAGCTTGCGTGGCCCCCGCTGGCCGGACGGGAAGCGATGCAGGTGCAGTACCGTGGCGATCTCGCGCGTCTCTGGCAGCACGTCGCGCCGCAGGCCGGTGGCCGGCCGCGCGGCCAGCTGGCGGGACGGTTGCAGTTGGTGCCGGGGGCCGGGCAGTGGGCCGTTCGCAGTGCGACGCGCGTGCAGGACTTCCAGTGGGAAACGCTGGAGCCGCCCGCGGCCGCATCGACCGGCGCGCGAGTCGGCACGCGGCCCGCTCCGGCGAAGACGCAACTCGTGTGGCAGGAACCGGTCATCGACCTGAACGTCGACGGGCAGTGGCTGGAGGCGGAACAGGCGGTGCGTCTGCAGCGGGCCACGCTGGCGACCTCCGCCGCGCAGGTACAGTTGCAGGGAGAACTGCAGCAACTGGCCGGTCCGCTGCAGGTGCGCTTGCAGGGCAGCACCCGCTTCGATCTCGACCAGCTGACCGCGCGCCTTCAACCCCTCTATGGCAACCAGATCCGGCTGACCGGCGCCGTGGACCATCCGTTTACGCTGGAGGGACCGCTGCGGATGGTGGACGCGAACATGTCCGCAACGCCGACGGTTGCCGCCAACACTTCCACGCGGCTCGTGTCGCGCACGCCCGCCGCTTCCCCGAACCTCACTGCTGCCCCCGCGATGTCTGCCTGGCTATCGCCGGACCTGAAGGGCGGAGCGGGCGTCGGTTGGCAGTCGGCGCACGCATTCGGCTTCGATCTGTCGGCGGCCGCGATCGACGCTCGCCTGCAACAGCAGACGGTCGCTATCCAGCCCCTCGATCTGCAGTTGAGCGGCGGCAAGCTGCACCTCGAGCCTCGTTTGCAGTTGCAGGGCACGCCGATGCTGGAACTAACGCCGGGCCGCGTCCTGGAGCAGGTCACGATCACTCCGGCCATGTGCCAGGGGTGGCTGAAGTTCGTGGCGCCGCTGGTGGCGGATGCCGCGGCGGCCGAAGGTCGTTTCTCGGCGGAGGTGCGCGAGATGAGCCTCCCGCTGCTCGACCCCGACAGCGGTCGCGTGCAGGCCGTACTGGGGATTCACGCAGCCCGTATCGGTCCGGGGCCCCTGGCCGCCGAACTCCTGGCACTCGTCGGACAGGTGCGCGCCGTCCTCGAGGGCCAGCCTCTCGGCGCTGCTCCCCAGCCGCGAGCCCAGGACGCGTGGGTCACCTTTCCCGAACAGCAGGTGCCCGTGCGAATGGAGAATGGCCGCGTGGCTCACGAGGGCCTGACCATGCTGCTGGGAGATATCCCCATAAAGACGCAGGGATGGGTCAGCATGGACAATCAGTTGTCCCTCGTGGCGGAGATTCCGATCCAGGAGTCGTGGCTGCGCGACGAACGCTGGCTCGCGGGCCTCAAAGGCCAGACGCTGCGCATCCCGGTGCGCGGCACCGTCCAGCGTCCTCAACTGGACCGCAGCATCCTGCAGCAGCTTGGCCAGACCGCCGTTCGCGGCGCGGCGCAAGGCCTGCTGCAGGACGAAGTACAGCGACAGATGAACAAGCTGCTCCCAGACCTCCTCCAGCGAGCCGCTCCACGGAACTGAAGTTCGCAGTCGGCACGCGGTGCGATGCAGTCGGCACACGGCGTGTGCCGGCTACAAGGCGAATCCGTAGTCGGCACACGCCGTGTGCCGAGCGTTGTTGAGCCCTGTCACTCATCCACGATCGCGCGGGCCATTGTCGCGGGCCGTGAATCCGCATGGAAACGTTCCCGTGCTGGGGCGGTCCCTTCCCTGGCCCAATCCGCAAGACTGGGTCCGGCTTGCCCGGCACACGGCGTGTGCCGGCTACAAGGCGAATCCGGCTACAACTTACCAACGCAGGCGGGCCGTCACGGGATAGTGGTCCGACGGGTAACGTCCTGCGGACTCCCAGCGGATGATCTCGGCCTGCTGGACCTGAAAATGCTCGGAGATAAGGATCCAGTCGATGCGTGAGGACTCCTTGCCGCCGCGGAACCCGTGGAAGGTGCCGGTATCCTGCGTGACGCCGGGATGCTGGACCACAAACGTGTCGAGGAGCGATCGGTTCGCGGCCGGCGTCGCGACCGTAGCGGGCTGGGGACGGGTGAGTTCCGCGTAGCCGGGGGAGTCGGGACCGCAGTTGAAGTCGCCCGTGATCAGGATCGGGTACTCGCCGAGCCACTGCTGGATGCGTCGCGCCAGCAGCGCGGCCGATTCCCGGCGAGCTTCCTGGCCTCGATGGTCGAAGTGTGTGTTCACGACGACCAACGCGCGCTGCTTCTGGCGATCGTAGAGTTTCAGCCAGGTCGCCATGCGGGGTAGGGCGGCGTCCCAGCCTCGCGAGCCGGGGACTTCAGGCGTTTCGCTGAGCCAGAAGTGGCCTTGTTCCAGTTCGGTGAAGCGAGCGTGTCGATAGAAGATCCCACACTGCTCGCCATCGGCGTTCTCGGGTTCGCGCGAACGACCCACATACGCGTACTCGGGGAACTGCTCCTGCAGGTACTTGGCCTGGAAAGGCAGCATCTCTTGGGTGCCCACAATGTCTGCCCGCTGCTCGCGCCAGCAGTCGCGAAGTCGCTCCTGCCGCACCGGCCATGCGTCGGGACCGTCGTCCGCCGTGCCGTACCGAACGTTCGAGGACATGACGCGCAGCTCCACCGAACCGCTGTCGCCCGCAGTGGATGCTGCGTCGTCGCCAGCGAACACCGAGCCGCAGGCCATCGCCACCAGTACCGCCATCGCCAGCCACGGGCTCCAGGAAACCATCGCGCTCTCCTCTGTCTTCGGCACCCAATAAAAAAACGCTCCGCCGTTCGCGGAGCGTTCTCTAATCTACACGATTGTGCCGAAACTCGCCTCCTAGCGGCGGGGCGCAACCACGGCCGCGGGCTTCTGCACCAGCGAACCTGGATTCTGCACATAGAGCGTTGGATCGTCGATGATCCAGGGCGTCGACCAGGTGCGGCCGTCGTCTCGATTGCAGACGTTGAAGAAGAACGTCTTGAACTTCTCGGCCTTGTAGCCATACGGGAAGTGCGAGGTGATATAGTCGGCTTCCGTCAGGTTGTCGACGCCCGGGCTCGCGTAGTAGTGCACCTGCCCGTCGCCGGTCACGGACATACCGAACGTCCACCAACCCGGCGTAATCTCCGGGCCCTTGATGTCGGCGCCACGCTGGTTGCCGCGGATGGTCAGGTAGGCCGAGTCCGCCTGCTGGCGGCTTTCGTTCTTGTTGCGGAACTGGATGAACAGTCCCGGCCAGTACGTCTCCGTGGTGAACTCCGGACGGTGCGGAACGCCCCAGCGATTCTTCTTCTTGCGTTTCTCTTCCGGCACGACCCAGGCGTGCGTCTCCAGAGAAAGGCGGAATCCGAAGCTGGGGCCGGAGCGATCTTCCCACTGGTCGAACGGCGGCACATAGACGCGTACCACGGCGCTGGGATGCTGACCGACCGCGATGGGACTCGGCAGCCGCTGCGCGCAGTTCACGATCAGGTCGTCCTGCTGCATCGTGTTCGAATACGAGCCGGGGATGCCGGAGTTCAGGGTGCGGATCATGAGCGACCCCTTGCTGGCGGCGAGGCCACCTTCGGGCGTCGGCACGTACTTCATCTGGTCGGGCTGGCCGCGCTTAATGCCTTCGTACCAGCGGCCGTTGGTTGCCTTGCCCGTCGGCGTCCGCTTCTGCTCGTCCTGCTCCTCGCTGCTCTTCGGGTGGTTGTGCACGAACGACCAGTTGGGATCCTCGAAGTCGTCGCCGACCTGCGGCAATGCCTGGCCGGTGCCGGGGACCAGCGGAGCGGCCGAGAGCAGGCTGGGCTGGGCCCAGGTCAGAACCAGCCCGCAGAGGGGCGCGCAGGTCCAGCGGAGGATTCGCCGAGCGAGCATGGATCGATTCCTTGCGTAGGTCGAGGGCGGAAGGGGACGCGGAATCGCCTTCCGGGCTTGGCTAGACTTCGTAGTCTTCCCGATGGCGATTGTCAATCGGTGGGCTTCGCGGAGCCGCATGGCGGGTAGGCCTCGCCCCGGTCATCGGCGGACGCTCGGACAATCGACTCGAAGTCGGCCTGCGAACGGTCCAATGCCAGATGGCCGTTCGACGAACGGGCCAGGCGCGGCTAGGCGAGGTATCGGACAACCGACACGCGACGGTTGACGGAATTCGTGCGCCGCGCCAGAGCCCCCCATGTCTTCGCCATTGACCGCGCGGCCTCGAGAAAACACACGGCTGCTAGCCGAACGAGTGACAGCAGTGTGTCCTGCGGCGCGAGTCGGGCACCGCGAGCCCTCGGCTACCCAGTCCGTGTTTAGCTGAGGCGTTTCAGCCGCGAGACACGACCGGTGGCGACCCACTCGGCGACGAAGATGTTGCCGTTGGGATCGAAGCAGGCATCGTGCGGATGCACGAACTTGCCCGGCAGCCACTGCTTCTGGTCGCCGCGGATGCCGAAGCCCTTGTCCTGCGTCAGGCGTTCCACATCGTCGCCAAGTCGCGCGACGGGCTGGTAGTTCTTGTCCACCAGCGTGACGCGCGCGACCAGTTCGGGGATCAGCATCAGATCGCCTTGGCGGTCAAGGTTCGCGGGCAGCCCATAGTCGGGCAGCGTCTGCAAATGCTGCCCGTCGAGGCTCAGCACCTGCACCGTGTTGTGCGCCCGGTCGGTGACCACGAGCCGCGGTTCGCCCTCCCCGCGATCGTCGATCCACAGTCCGTGCGGCGTATTGAACTTGCCGTTGCCCTCGCCCGGCCCGCCAAAGCACGACTTCCAGTTGCCTTCCTTGTCGTAACGATGGATGTAGAACGAGCCGTAGCCGTCGGCCAAGAAGAAGTCACCGTCGGGCAGGAAGGCGAAGTTGGTGGACAGGAATCGATCGCGGCCCCACTCCTTCTGCGGATTCGTATTCTCACCCTCGGCGTAGATCCCCGATTCCATCGGCGCGTGGCGCGTCCAGACGACTTCGCCCTTCAGCGTCAGTTTCGAGAACGCCTTCACCTGCTGGTAGGCGCACACATACAAGAACTGCTCGTTGCCCTCCGTACGCACCTCCAAACCGTGTCCGCCGCCCTGGTACTGCTGGCCGAAGGCCCGCACGAAGCGTCCGTCACCATCGAACACGAAGATCGACGGATGCTCCTTCAGATCCTCGCGGCCTTCATGGATCACATAGACAAGGCCTTCCTTGTCGACGGCCACGTTATGCGTCGTCTGCCACGTGTACTCCGACGGCAACTGCGGCCATTCGTGGGTCACTTCGTACTGGTATTCGCCCGAGCCCACGATCACGGGGCCGTCGGTCTTGCCAGCGGTGACGATCGCGGGTGCACCCAGCCACGCGGCCGTGCTGACGGCTGCGGTCGTGGCGAGGAACTGGCGGCGGGATACAGGCGTGGAAGCGTGGCGTCGGTTGCGTGGACGGGACATAAGGCCTCGGGCTGGAAGGGAGCCATCGGGATCGTAAGCGGGAGCGGGACAGAAAATGCACAAGACCATTGAGCGGGCCAGCCGCCAGGCTTGGCCCGCTCCGAAGCAATCATCGCGATCGACTTGAAACGCCCTGAATCGCGTTCACCTTGGGGCGCACTCGCGACTAGCGGTCGAACGCCGAGTCAAACTGGACGTTGCTGGGCGCGAAGCACATGGTGCGACGCACGAACTCGGATGCCTCGCGAGCGCCGAACTCACGCTCCATGCCGCAGTCCTCCCATTCGACCGACAGCGGACCGTTGTAACCGATCTGGTTGAGGGCCCGGGCGATCTCCTGGAAGTTCACGGCGCCGCGGCCCGGCGAGCGGAAGTCCCAACCGCGGCGGGGATCGCCGAAGTTGATGTGGCTGGCGAGGATGCCCGTCTTGCCGTTGAGCGTCGTGATCGCATCCTTCACATGGCAATGATAGATGCGGTCGGGGAACTCGCGGATGAACTCCACCGGATCCACGCCCTGCCAGTGCAGGTGGCTCGGATCGAAGTTGAAGCCGAACTCTTCGCGGTAGTCGAGCGCCTTGAGCGCCATCTCGGCCGTGTACAGGTCGAAGGCGATCTCGGTCGGGTGCACCTCCAGCGCGAACTTCACACCGCACTCGGCGAACACATCGAGGATCGGGTTGAAGCGATCGGCGAACAGCTTGAAGCCGTCGTCGATCATCGACTGCGGCACCGGCGGGAAAGAGTAGTTGAGGTGCCAGATGCTCGAGCCGGTGAAGCCATTGACGATGCTCACGCCGAACCGCTGGGCGGCGCGGGCCGTGTTCTTCATCTCCTCGATGGCCCGCTGCGTGACACCCGCCGGCTTGCCATCGCCCCAGACATACGCCGGCAGAATCGACTTGTGGCGCTGGTCGATCGGATCGCAGATGGCCTGGCCCACCAGATGCGCGCTGATCGCCTCGCACCGCAGCCCATGCCGCTCCAACTGCTCGCGCTTCTGGCGGCAGTAGTTGTCATCCGCGAGGGCCTTGTCCACCTCGAAGTGGTCGCCCCAGCAGGCCAGCTCGATGCCATCGTAGCCGAACTCCCGGGTCTTGCGGCACATCTCTTCGATGGGCAGATCGGCCCACTGGCCCGTGAACAACGTCACCATTCGACTCATGTACGCCTCCTTCGATGACGTCCGGGCGTCGACGGCCCAGACCACCTTCGTTCTACCAATGCTTGTTTCCAACAGGGATAAGGGACAGGCCACCATTGTGCCGACCGCCGCCTGCCTCCGCAAGTTGACGCAAGCCCGCGCCGCGGCACCCCCTGGCGGATTCGAGCCGCTCGGCCCAGGGCTGGGGAGGTCCGGGGGGTACGGTAGCGCGGGACTACGACGGGACCGTCGGATCGGCCTAGAATGGGAGGGGTGGAGGGGAGTCGACGACGACGCGGGGACGGCTGCTTCGATTCGCCACCACGCCTGTTCCCAGGGGCTGTTCACCTGGGCGTTTACGGCCGCGGTCGGTGGCCCGCCGTCGTTCCGAGGAATCACGGGGAGCGGAAAATGTTGAGGGGACCCATCGGCGGCTGGGGGACGCGCGTCCAAGGCCTTGCGGCCGGCAGCAAGACGGGGAGCATGTCCGGAAGGCGGGCAGGTTGGCGGATGGAGGCGCGCCCGTTGCTGGCTGCCTTGGCCCTGGTCCTACTGGGCATGGCGTCGGGCCTCGCAGCCGAACCGCGGGTCAATCTGGAAGTGGCCACCTCCAAAATCGGCGCCATCGAAGGCCCCCAGCAGTGGGCAAGAGCGCTGGACGGTGTCGGCTTCGCTTCGGTCCGACTGCGGACCGCGGGGCCGGGAGACATGCCGCGGATCGAAAAGTCGGGCACGGTCGACGCGCCGGTCTTCCATGTGATTGGCCTGCTCTCGCCCAACAACGAACTGCTGCTGCCCGACGCTCGCATCCGCTATGGCGATCGCAAGGCCCTGGAAACCTGGCTCGCCCGTCTGGTCGCTCCGCCCGATCCCGCCGGTGACGCGCTGTTCGGGATGACGCCGGAGCAGGTGAAGGTGTTGCAGGACCAACTGTCGGTAGCGCTCGCAGGCACGACGGCCGGCCGAAGTCTCGAGGAGGTGGTGCGGGAGCTGAAGTCGCAGCTGCCCCTGGAGCTGGAGATCAGCGGCGGGATGGGGCTACGGATTCGCGAGGCGCGGCCGGTCGCCGATGAGCTGCAAGGCCTGGCCCTCGGCACCGTACTGTCCGCGTCACTGCGCACCGCAGGACTCGGGTTCGCCCCCGTCCGCGATCCGGCCGCAGGCGGCTGGCGTCTGCAGGTCGTGGAAGCGGCAACCGGTCGACCGGTCTGGCCGGTCGGCTGGACCCCCGACGCGCCTCCACCCGTCCTCGTGCCCAAGCTGTTCGAGAAGCTGGAGGTGGAGATCATCGACACGCCCTTGGGCAAGGCACTGTCTTCAGTCCGCGACCGGGTGGGCATCCCCATGGTGGTCGATCACTACGCGCTGGACACACGCCAGATCCGCCTGGACGAGATCAAGGTCCGCTTTCCGAAGCGACGTGTCTCGTACCTCCGCGTGCTCGAACGCTTGCTGTACCAGGGGCAGCTTGAAGTGCAAGTCCGCGTCGACGAAGCGCACCGACCGTTCCTGTGGATCGAACGCCTGGCCGTTACCCGCCGCTGATCTACTGACCCGATGCACGTAGTCGCCATACGCCGAGGCGGTGAGTTGTAGTCGGCGCACGTTCGCGATCGCAGCCCGGCACACGGCGTGTGCCGGCTACAGGTCGCACTCGTAGTCGGCACACGCCGTGTGCCGA
>CAZUJM010000068.1:15045-24448 GCA_964620405.1 uncultured Pirellulaceae bacterium
CACGGCGTGTGCCGGCTACAGGTCGCACTCGTAGTCGGCACACGCCGTGTGCCGATACTGGCCGTGGAATTCGCGTTCCGGAGCGTCACTTGCGCCGCGGGTCGGTGCGGTGGATGATGTCGCTGATTCCGGTCTGATTGAACCCTTTGTAGCCTTCATCGCGCTGCAAGATTTCCAAATGTGACCCGCGTGCGCCGTGCGTCCGGAATTCGGCAGCCTGCTGCGGCGAGATGACGCCACGCCGCTCCAGTTCGCGCAGGTGCTCCTCCGGGACCTGCCATACCTCGCCCTCGGTGAAGGCCTGCCGCAGGAACGGGAAGTCGGTGAAGGGAGCCATGCTGGGGATGCCGGCGTCCGCGAGCTGCGCGCGGGCGGCATCGAAGTCGAACTGGCACTCCAGGTGGTGCATGCCGGCACTGAGGAAGGCTTCGCCGTGGAGCTGGCACCAGAGGCCGACGGTGCCGAACGCGTCGCGCGGCGGCAGTCCCTGGTGCGGGAAGTCACCGGCCACTTCTTCGGGCGACAGGTCGACATCGGCGAACACGACCAGCCCGCAGCTCGGGTGTTCCAGCACCTGCGCGCCCCAGCCCGCCTGGTCTCCCGCATAGAACCGCTCGCGACATTCGAACCCCATCAGCTCCAGCGTGGTGATAAGTGTCGCGAAGTGCTCGCGGCTCGAGCGGTAGGTATGATGGTCGTGGTTGGCCCAGCCGAGTCCGAGGCGATCCTGGCGTTCTCGCTGCACGCGCGCCGCGCGATTGCGCTGTTGCCAGTAGCGTCGTTCGCTGGCGAAGAACAGGTCGCAGGCTCCGTCGCGTCCCAATTGCTGGCTGGCCGTGTCGAATCGGCGGCGTGCTTCGAGGAACCCCGCATGGCGACCTTCCAGCGACAGCGGGCGGGGACGCAGGTCGAAGAGGGACTGCGCGGCGACGATCGCGGCTTGCTGCGTTTCGGTCGGTTCGGCTGCGGTGAAGCCCGCTACGCCGTGTCGCTCGACGACGACCACCGCCGCCTGCGGCGCGTCGGCGACGAGCGACCAGCGGAGCGGCGCAGCCGGCGAGCCGTGGACGGGTGACCGATTCGCTTGCGTTGCCACGAACGCATCGACCGATTCGACCTTGATGCCCAACCCCAGGCGAGGAAGACTTGCGGGCGACTCGCCCAGCACCCAGCGCGGGAACAGGCCCCCCGGATGATGCCAGGTGCGACCCTCGGGGCCAGGGCGGTATCCGGCGGACAACAGTTCGTCACTGAGGGTCGCCGAAGGTTCGAGGCAGAGGTAGTCGAGCCAGTCGACCAGTCGCGTTCCCGTCTCCGTCCGCATCCGCTCGCGCAGCTGTTCCGCGTACGGATTGGCCGCGCAGAGGCGGTCGACTTCGCGCAGCAACAGCCGCCACGCCTGCGGCTGGCATTGCCAAAGCTCCTGTCGAGGATCGACGGTCGTTTCCGGTTCGGTATTCGCCGTGGTGCGGCCGGCCATGGGAGACTCCTGCGAATCGGCATTGGCGGGCGGCCGACGCGGAAAATCTCGCGTCGGGCCACGGCGACGGATTATACGCGACCCGGATGGCCGTGGGGGGGACGCTTGGAGTACAGTGTCGCTCGCGCGTCACAGTCGCGTCACAGTTGTGGGACCAGGAAGCTCGCGGGAGACCTTCTTCGATGGATGCAGCGGCGGCGGAGATTTGGCGGCGTCTGGGGATCACGGACACGCTTGCCATCCAGGCCGGCGGAAGTTCCTGCGCGGGAACGGGCGAGGAATGTGTCGTGCGTTCGCCGATCGACGGACGTTCGCTGGCGACCGTGCGCCTTGCCGGTCGCGAGCAGGTGGCTGCGGTCGTGCAGGCGTCGGCGGAAGCGTTCCGCGCCTGGCGCATGGTGCCCGCGCCGCGCCGCGGCGAACTGGTGCGGCGATACGGGCAGCTGCTGCGCGAGCACCAGGAGGAGGTCGCGCGGCTGGTCGTGCTGGAGGCGGGCAAGATCCTGGCCGAGGCGCGGGGCGAGGTCCAGGAGATGATCGACATCTGCGACTTCGCCGTCGGCCTCAGCCGGCAGCTTTACGGGTTGACGATGGCCAGCGAGCGACCGGCCCATCGTTTGACGGAGCAGTGGCATCCGCTCGGACCCGTGGCCGTGATCTCGGCATTCAACTTCCCGGTCGCCGTCTGGGCGTGGAACGCGGCACTGGCCCTGGTGTGCGGCGATCCGGTGATCTGGAAGCCCTCGGAAAAGACACCGCTCACGGCGCTGGCTTGCCATGCCCTGTTGCAGCGCGTCGTCGCGGAATCGGACGAGGCGCCCGAGGCTCTTTCGTGCGTCGTGGTGGGAGACCGCGAGGCGGGGCGGGCGCTGGCCGCCGACGCGGCGGTACCCCTGGTGTCGGCGACCGGTTCGACGCGGATGGGCCGCGAGGTGGCGCGGGAAGTCGCCGGACGACTGGGCCGTTCGCTGCTGGAACTCGGCGGCAACAACGCCATGATCGTCTGCCCGTCGGCCGATCTGGATCTGGCCATCCGCGCGATCGTCTTCGCCGCGGTCGGCACCTGCGGCCAGCGCTGCACGACACTGCGACGCCTGGTGGTGCATGAGTCGGTGGCCGAGACGCTGGTGGCGCGCATCGTCGAAACCTACCGCCACCTGCCGATCGGCGATCCGCGCGAGCCGTCGACGCTGGTCGGGCCGCTCATCGACGAGGACGCGGGCCAGGCGATGCAGGTCGCGTTGCGCGAGGCGAAGGAACAGGGCGGCATCGTGCGCGTGGGCGGCGCGCGGCGCACGGCTGGCATGCCGTCCGGCGGATACTATCCCGAACCGGCCGTCGTGGAGATCGATCCCGGCGCGCCCGTCGTGCAGCGCGAGACCTTCGCGCCCATCCTCTATGTGCACCGGTTCCGCGAATGGGATGAGGCGATCGCGATCCACAACGGAGTGCCACAGGGACTGTCGTCGGCCATTTTCACGCGCGATGTCCGCGAGGCCGAACGCTTCTGCTCGGCTGCCGGCAGCGACTGCGGCATCGCCAATGTGAACATCGGCACCAGCGGCGCGGAGATCGGCGGCGCGTTCGGCGGCGAGAAGGAGACCGGCGGCGGCCGCGAATCGGGCTCCGATGCCTGGAAAGCCTACATGCGCCGCTGCACCAACACCGTCAACTACTCCGACGCCCTGCCACTGGCGCAGGGCATCCGCTTCGGTTGATCGAACGCCAGCGTCCTCGCTCGCTGGCAAGACGCCCGCTACCCGAGCAGCTCTTCCAGCTCTTCGACCAGCGACTCGAAGTACTTCAGCGCCGTGTTCACCGGCGTCGGACTCGCCATGTCGACTCCCGCGCCGCGCAGCAGGTCGAGCGGATCCTTGGAGCAGCCGCCCTTCAGGAAGCCGAGGTATTCCTGCAGTTCCCGGTTGCCACCCTTCAGGACGCGCTGGCTCAGCGCGATCGACGCCGACAGGCCGGTGGCGTACTTGAAAACATAGAACGCGCGGTAGAAGTGCGGGATGCGCAGGCATTCCAACGACAGGCAGTCGTCGATCGTGAACTCCGGCCCGAAATACTGGTCGAGCAGCTTGCGGTAGACGTCGCGGAAGGCCTTCAGCGTCAGGGCCTCGCCGGCTTCGCCCATGGCGTGCGTGATCTTCTCGAACTCGGCGAACATCGTCTGGCGGAAGATCGTGCCGCGGATGTCGTCGATCTCGCGGTTCACCAGGTAGGCCCGCCACTTGCGGTCGTCGGATTTCTGCAGCAGGTGGTGGCTCAGCAGCTCCTCGTTGAACGTGCTGGCCACCTCGGCGACGAAGATGGTGTAGTCGTAGTACTGGAACGGCTGCGACTTGGCCGAATAGTAGCTGTGCATCGAGTGGCCGGCTTCATGGGCCAGCGTGAACACGTCGTTCAGCACGTTCGGCTGGTAGTTCATCAGGATGTAGGGATCGCCGTCGAACGACCCCGCGCTGAACGCGCCGCTCTGCTTGCCCTGGTTCGGGTAGCGATCGCACCAGCGGCCGGAGAGTCCCTTCTCGAGGACCGAGCAGTATTCGGAGCCCAGCGGCTGGAGTGCTTCGATCACCACTTCCACAGCCTGCTTCCAGGAGTGTTTGGTTTCGAGGTCGCTGAGGATCGGCACGTAGGTGTCGTAGTGGTGGATCTCGCGGAGCTTCATCTTGCGGCGGCGCAGTTCGTAGAACCGATGCAGCACGGGCAGGAACTTGTGCACCGAAGCGATCAGCTTGTCGTAGACCGATTGCGGCAAGTTGTCGGCGAAGAGGGCCGACTGCAGGGCGCTGTCGTAGCCCCGTGCCCGGGCGTAGTAGATATCCTTGTGGATCGAACCGGCCAGCGTGGCGGCCAGCGTGTTCTCGTGGCCGATGAACTGCTCGTAGTATTTATGGAACGCGGCCTGCCGAACCTTGCGTTCGGGCGACACGAGCAGCCCGCTGAAGGTGGCGTTCGACAGCTCCACCAGGTTGCCGTGTTCATCCTCGACCGTGCCGAACTTCATGTCGGCGTCCAGCAGCTGCCGGAAGGCCTGTCCGGCCGCTTGCGACATCTCGGCCTGCATCGCCAGCAACTGCTCCTCGCGCTTCGACAACGTGTAGGGCTTGTACCGCCGGATGCGTTCGAGCACCAGCCGGAAGTCGGCCAGCTCTTCGGCGTCGAGGTAGGCGTCGAGCGTTTCGGGGGGCAGGTCGAGCAGTTCGGGGCGGATGTAGCTGGCGGCTTCGGCGGCCCGCGCGGCCACGGCCTGGAACTGGCCGCGCATCGTCTGGTAGGTGCTGTTCGCCTGGTCCTCCGTCGCGCGGAGGAAGGCGTAGGAACCGAGTCGTTCGGCGAGTCGATCGAACTGCGTGTCGAACTTCAGGCATTCCGCGACCACGCCGGGACCGTCACCGAGCCTGCCGCGGAAGGCGGCGAAGCCGTCGATCATCTTCTTGAGTTTGCGGAGGTCCTTCTGCCAGTTGGCGTCGCTGGCGTAGAGGCGGCTGAGGTCCCAGGTATCTTCGGGCTTGACTCGATCGCGGGGAGGCAGTTTCTTCGTCTTGCTCATGGCTGTGGAATCCTTTCAATCCGGCGATGCGTTCTCAAGGCGGTGCGAACTGGATGGCAATGTGTGCGCTGGAGGCTGTGGGCGGTGCTGGTGCGGCCGGGGCGGCCGCGCTCCGGCACTTCGTGCGTTAGGGGCTACAGGGCGGCATCGGTGCGGCCGGGACGGCCGCGTTCCTTACCACTCGATGACGGCGGCGCCCCAGGCGAGGCCGGCGCCGAAGCCGCACAGGAGCACGCGGTCGCCCGGGGCGATGCGGCCGGCGCGGAACGCTTCGTCAAGTGCCAGCGGGATGCTGCCGGCCGACGTGTTGCCGTAACGCTCGAGGTTCATGAACACCTGTTCGGGCCGCAGGCCCAGCGAAGTGGCGGCGGCGTCGAGGATGCGGAAGTTGGCCTGGTGCAGGATGACCAGCTTCAGGTCCTCCAGCTTCAGGTCGGCGTTCTTGACGACATCCTGGACCGTGTCGACCAGCAGTCGAACGGCCCATTTGAAGACCGAGCGGCCATCCATGTGGATGCAGGTCGCGCCCTGTTCGATCAGCTCCGCGGTGGTGGGACGCCGCGATCCGCCAGCGGGGATGGACAGCAGCGACGCCCCTTCGCCCTCCGCTCCCAGCGTGAACGACCGCAGGCCCTGCGTCGGCCGACCGGGCCCCAGCAGGACGGCTCCCGCCGCATCGCCGAAGAGCGGAAACGTCTTGCGATCGTGGGGATTCACGATGCGCGTGTTCGTGTCGCCGCCGATGACCAGCACGTGGCGGCAGCAGCCGGTGCGGATGAACTGGGCGCCGGTGATCAGCCCGTACATGAAACCGGCGCAGGCCGCGTTCAGGTCCATGGCGGCGCAGCGGAGTCCCAGCCGTTCCTGCACGAGGCAGGCGGTGGACGGGCTGGGCATGTCGGGCGTCATCGTCGCCACCAGCACCAGGTCGATCTGCGAGCGGTCGACGCCGGCGGCCGCGAGGCACTGCTCGGCCGCTGACACGGCCATGTCACTCGTCGCCAAGTCGTCGGGCAGTCGTCGCCGCGCAAGGATGCCGGTCCGCTGCAGGATCCAGTCGGAGTCGTAGCCGACGGCGGCGAGGTCTTCGTTGGTGATGACCGTGCCGGGGACGTAGCTGCCGGTTCCCAGGAAGGCCACGCCGGTCAACGAACTGAGGCGGCTGCGTCCGGAGTAACCGGGAGCCGGTTCGGGTCGGGGCGGGTTGGCGTCGGAGGCGGCGTTCGGAGCGTTCATCAGGTCTGGCATGGGGGCGGGACCGGCTTCCGGTGGCGGTGCGGCACGGACCAGCGTCCGTCCGGTTCGGCTGGGGTGCGTCGAACTGTATGGGCGTCGGGCTGTAGGGCGTCCATCCTGGGCCAGCAGCTGCGACAAGATCCTGCAGGGCATCGGGATTGTGCGGAGATCGCGGGCGTCCTGAAGACCGGTCGTCGCGGGCACCGGTCCCCGGATGCACCGCGGTCGAGCGGCCCGGCCGGGGACTTCGGTCCCCCACGCGGACGCCTGCATCGCCCCGAGGCTCCGCGAATATACCAGATGCCCAACCCGGCCAGCTATCCGGTGGAAGCCCTCGCGGGACCATGGGCGACGGATGCCCACCCGTCGGAACCTCGGAAAGGGCCGGAGTTTTCCGGTTGCGGGAAAGTTGCGGCCGCAGTCGAGCGGGCAGCGGCCCGGCCGCTCGGTCTCGTCGAGCCGGACCGAGCTGCGGACCGAGCTGCGGACCGAGCTGCGGACCGAGCTGCGGTCCAGGAGCGGCAGCGTGGAGGGGGACAGGCCCCGGGGCGCGTCCGCGCGGGCGTCCGCCTCCGGCCCGCACCTGCGCAAAACCACACATGAGCCCGTTGGTGGCGTGGGCTTCCGCGGCCATTACAATGCGCGGCGGGAGCGACGACCGGTTGTCACAGGGCCACTTGTTGTCACAGGGACCACTTGTTGTCATAGCGACCCAGCGCGGTGGTCGCCGGGGTTCGCGGGAGCGATCGGGAGCATGGACGAGGCGTCGAGCGGTGGTGCGACGTTCGCGGAACGCATGCGGCGCGTGCGGCACGGCGACGAGCGCGCGGCCTGGGAGGTGGTGGAAGAGTACGGAGCGCACGTGCAGCGCGCCGTGCGCCGCATGCTCCGGCAGGACCTGCGGGCGAAGTTCGATTCGCAGGACTTCTCGCAGGCCGTCTGGAGCAGCTTCTTCGCCGCCACCGACCGCTTCGCTCACATCGAGGAACCCGGCCAACTCGTGCGGCTGCTGACTACCATCGCCCGCAATAAAGTGCTCGATGAGACACGTCGGCTGCTGAATACCGCCCGCAGTTCGGTGCGACGCGAGGAACCGCTGGACGCGACGGAGACGCACCGGGAGACGTTGGAGTCGAGGGACCCGCGGCCCAGCGAGGTCGCGGTGGCGCGCGAGCGATGGGAGCGGATGTGGCGCGACGCACCGGCCGACCATCGCGAAGTGATGCGCATGAAGCTCATGGGCTGGACGCAGCGGGCGATCGCGGAATCGCTGGCGGTCAGCGAGAAGACCGTGTATCGCATCCTGGCGAGGCTGGAGCGGCTGGAGTGAACGTCGATGGCAGACGACGCGGTGGACTTCCAGGCTACGGACAATCAGCGACGTGAGTTGCTGGATCGCGCGCGGCGCGGCTGGTTGCGAAACCATGCACCCGACGCGCGGGCGTTCCTCGCCGAACACCCGGAACTGCGGCGGGACCGCGTGCTCGCGCTGGAACTGGCCTACGAGGAATACTGCCAGCGCCGCGACCAGGGACAGGTGGTGGATCGTTCCGCCTACTGCGAACGTTTTCCCTCCATCCGCGGCTCCCTGTATCGGCAGTTGGAGGTGGAGGAGTACCTGCGCGAACAACTGGCGGCGGAGGCCCGGGGATCAGGGGCGGAGCCGTCGGTCCGTTGGCCGCGGGCCGGTGAACGGGTGATGGGATTCGAGGTGATTGACGAGATCGGGCGAGGCGCCTTCGCGCGTGCCTACCTCTGCCACGAGCCGGGAGTAGGCGATCGGCAGGTGGTCGTCAAGCTCGCACAGGCCGGTGCGGCTGAGGCGCAGATGCTGGGACGACTGGACCATCCCCACATCATGCCGATCCACTCCGTGCAAGAAGACCCGGCCACCGGCCTCACGGCGATCTGCATGCCGTTCCGCGGACGCAGCACGCTCCAGGATGTACTCGACCTCGCCTTCTTCGAGGGCGGCCCGGCGCCGCGCGGCGCGGCTGTGATCCTGCAAGCGGCCCGCAGTCGCAGTTGCGGCATGGATCGCTGCCAGCAGGTGGCCGAAGTCGGGCGTTTTCGAACACGCGAAGGGTATGTCACCAGCATCCTGCGACTGGCACTGCAGATGGCCGATGCGCTGCGGCACGCCCATTCCCGCGGGATCCTCCACGGTGACCTCAAGCCGTCGAATGTGGTCATGTCGGTGGAGGGATCTCCTCTGCTGGTCGATTTCAATCTCGCTCGTCGATCCGATGCCGCTTTCCCACGCCTCGGCGGCACGCTGCCCTACATGGCACCCGAACAACTGGCCCTTGTGCTGCGATGGCAGGCGGCCGACCACGCTCGCCCCGCATCGACGGTCCACGCGGCGGTTCCTTCCGGAACGGCCAATGTCGGCTCGTCGCCGGACGCTCGCGCGGATGTGTTCGCCTGGGGAGTCCTCGTCTGGGAACTGCTGACGGGGACGCTTCCTTGGGATCCCGGCGAATCGACGCGGGGCCCCTCCGCTTGCCCGGCAATGGAGACGCACCTGCGTCAGGTGCGCGGCACGACGCCCTCGTGGCCTGCGGAAAGCCTCGTGGAACGACCGGTGCGGGAGTTGCTGATGAGCTGCTTGGCGGCGGAACCGGACGACCGCCCGCTCAATATGCACTCGATCTGCCGGACGCTCCGTCGCGAACTGACCTGGCACCGGCGAATCGCCCGCGAATGGCGAAGCCAACCCCGCTGGCGACGCCGACTGCTGGCAGGCTCCGTCCTCGCCGCGGTCGCCTTCTCTTATACCTATACGCAGCGCACTCCCGACCGCCATGCACTCCTGCAAAAAGCCCGCAGCCTGTATGCCCAACAGGACTTCGCCGCTGCCATCGAGTCGCTGAACCGCGTCGTGCAACTCCATCCAGACTACGGCGATGCCTACCTCACCCGCGCCTGCTGCTCCATTCTCCTCTACCAGCGCGATGGCTACCGCCTACGCCTCGACGCCGCCAGCGGCGACCTCACCAACGCCATGCGCCACGCCCCTTCGCTCGATACCCAACGCGTCCAAGCGTACTGCCTCATGAAGCAGGGAGAGTTCGAGATGGCTGCGGAAGGGTATCGAGAGATTCTTAGAGCGGGCAATTTACTTG
>CAZUJM010000068.1:24458-25006 GCA_964620405.1 uncultured Pirellulaceae bacterium
ATCGAAGTTTCGCAGACACCGAGGCAAGAAGCGTTCTTAAACGTTGTGTGCGAATTAGACCCGATTGTTGGCAATCACAGCTAACTCTTGCGTTGTTGGAACTGCGACTCTATCGCCAAGGTCGTTCAAAACGGATCGAAGATACCGCTCTTCAAGCAATTCGGTGTGTGGCGAGCGCGAAGCAGGGGGTGGCAGCGATCTACTTCAAGGCTTCCGAAATAGTCGGGATTGCCGGACTTCAAGTAGGTAGTGACAGTCTAAAGTCCGAGGCGATTGACTTCGCCGAAATGGCTGCTGGTTTTGACTTTTCGACTATCGACTTGCCGAATACTCCTCCGTTCGACGTTATGCGTTCTAGTCCGCGCTTTATGCGAATTGTAGAGAGTAAGCCAGAGGCTAAGGCTACGCCTGCGCCAGATCGTGCTTTGATGCCAGATCGCCTACTTGCTTATTGACGACTGACCAAAGTTTTGATGGGCATAGATCACTGCCGCTGTGAGTAAAGCAGCTGAACAACCGATGGTTGGATTTTTTATAAGAATGCGTGA
>CAZUJM010000068.1:25016-25811 GCA_964620405.1 uncultured Pirellulaceae bacterium
GACAGCGAATGGCAGCCGAACCATTCTGCCGATGGTCTCTTGAATGTTTTTTGTCTAAGATTGATGACTGCGGTCGTTGGTGTGTCGCTGTTTGTTGCAACGGTAGCTTGCCATGCTGGTGGTCGAGTAGTGAACCAGCCACCTCGGATAATTGAATTCAACACGATCCATTTTCGTGGCATCGTGTACATCTGGGGCCGAGTTTCGGACCCCGATTCCTCAACAACTCTTCGATCGGTGAGCCTTTGGGGGGCCGTAAATACTCGGTTTTTTACGGACATGGACGGGTTTTTCGGTGTGAAGCTCGAAGGCGTTGCGCCCTACGGCGTCGTTTACGCCCGCACGTCCGACGCGCAGGGCAATCTTTCCAACATCGCGATCGGCGAGTTCTTCGAGTAGCCTGGTAGGTCGACGGGCGCGGGTGGGCGGATCGCGTTGGCGGCTTGCGCCGGCTATTCTGGGGTGCATGGGTTCGGTGTGCCGGGGTGAGGTTGCGCGCGGAGCGAGGAACTGCAGGCGGAGGGTTGAGGATGGGCGCGGGGGAACGGCGGGAGGTGGAACGAGCGGATCGGGTGTGTCCGGAACCGACGTGGGTGTCCGATGCGGGGCGGCCCGCGTCGCCGCCGCTGTTCCTGGCGTCCGTCTATCGCTGCGACGATCCGGGGCAGGCGGAGCGGATGTTGGCGGGGCAGGAGGATGGGTACGTTTACCAGCGCGACCGGCATCCGAACTCCGATCAGCTGGCCGACAAACTGCGGCGGCTGCATGGAGCGGACTGGGCGCTGCTGACCGGTT
>CAZUJM010000069.1:0-25603 GCA_964620405.1 uncultured Pirellulaceae bacterium
AGTTCGAATACCGACGCGGGTTCAAGTTCTCCACTTACGCCACTTGGTGGATTCGTCAGGCCATCACGCGAGCGGTGGCCGACCAGAGTCGCACGATCCGCATTCCGGTACACATGGTGGAAACCATGTCCCGGGTCCGGAATGTCTCGCGACAGTTGCTGCAGGAACTGGGGCGTGAGCCGACGATCGAGGAGACCGCTCGCCGTTCGAACACGACGGTGGAGGAAGCGCGTCGGGTGCTGGCGATGAGCCGCTATCCGATCAGCCTCGACCGACCGGTTGGCAACAGCGAGGACAGTCACTTCGGCGATCTGTTGCCCGATGGAGGAGCGGAAAGCCCCGCCACCGGTGCCTCCCAGGAAATGCTCCGAGGCCGCATCAACAAGGTGCTCAAGACGCTCAGCTACCGCGAGCGGGAGATCATCAAGCTGCGTTATGGTCTGGGAGACGGCTACAGCTACACGTTGGAAGAGGTGGGCCACATCTTCAAGGTGACCCGCGAACGCATTCGTCAGATCGAAGCCAAGGCCGTCCGCAAGCTGCAGCAGCCCAGCCGCAGCCAGGAACTGGTGGGCTTCCTCGACTAAGGTCGTTCACTCCGCCATCCTGTGCCTGGGTCAGGCAGGCGGCAACCACAATTTGAGATCCTACCGCAGCGGCCGGCTTCCTGGAGGAGGCCGGCCGTTTGCTTTGCGCGTCCGGCAACCCAGGGGCCTGCCGGCGAAACCGTCACGCCTTCCGGCAGAACGAGGGGTTTTTGATCCACACGCGCTGGGGGCGGGCTGGCTGGCCGGCGTTGGAGGCGGGGGCAGGAGGCGTTGGTGGTATGGGCCTCTGGCTGGATCGAGCCGGCGCGATGATCAAGGCGTTCTTCGCCGGAGCGGAAGTCGGCGACGTCGGGCGTCCGTTGACGGCAGCGGGCGCCGGACCGGGGCGACGACGAATCAAGGATGAGGCCCGTGACGCGCTGGTCGAGATACCTGTGGCCGTTCGCTGCAGATTCTGTTCCGCCTTCTTGAGGGTCTCCATGAGCCGTTGTCCGAGGACTTGGACGCATGGTTCCTGCATCATGGTCAGGTGGCCGCCCGGGACCTTCACCACCTCCATGCCGCCGAGGGCCACCTCGCGCCAGCCGGTTTCTTTCGAGACTTCCTGCCGGGGAACATCGGTGGCCTTGAACAGGGTCACGGGCCCCTGGTAGTCGCGCGGCCGATACCCTCGGGCCGCAGATTGATTGGCTCGCCTCTGCAGGAAGTCTACCTGGTTTGGCTCCAGTTCGAGTCCCCGAAGCTGCTTCCAGCGACACTCGACGGTACGCAGGCGATAGGTCCAGCGGTTCTGAAACGCCTTGATTCGCTGTCGGAGTTTCTTGCCGAGTTGGCGGACTTCACCGCGAGCGATCCATTGCAGGATCTGGTCGCGTCCTCGCTCGCGTTCGAGTTCGCGAGCGGCCATCGGGTGCTCGGTATCCAGCATCGCCAGCATCGCGATGGTCTCTCCCTGGCCTCGCAGGATCTGCGCGACCTCGTAGGCCACGATGCCACCGAAAGACAGCCCGGCGAGGTAGTAAGGCCCTTGCGGCTGAATGGCTTTGATCTCCTGCGCGTAGAAGCTCGCGAGGCTTGGGACTTCATGCTTGGGCGCATCCTCGGGCCGCAGGAACTCGGTCGACAATCCGTAGATGGGCAGGTCATGGTCGACATGATTGATCAACGGGCGGAAGAATTCCAAGCCGCGTCCCAACACATGCAGGCAGAACAGCGGCACGCGATTCGCCCCGGGCTGGATGATGGCGAGCGACCGGTGGGTTGGCTGGCAGTCGGTCTTCTCCAGCGAGCTGGCCAGCTGCTCGATGGTGGGCGACTGCAGGACGGTGGCCAGCGGGATGGAACGTTGGAGGTAGCCTTCGAGCGTATGCTGCAGCCGGATGGCCAGCAGGGAGTGACCGCCCAGGTCGAAGAAGTTATCCGTCACTCCGATCGGCTGGATATCGAGCAGTCGCTCCCAGACGCGTGTCAGTTCCAGTTCCAAGCCGGTGCGCGGCGCGACGTAGGCATGGTTGGACGCGTGCGATTGCGGAGCGGGGGCGGGCAGGGCGTTGCGGTCCACCTTGCCACTGTTGTTCAGCGGCATCTTTTCGATCACGACGAACGCGGAAGGCACCATGTAGCCGGGCAGTCGCTTTCGCAGGTTGGTACGCAGGGCTTGCACGGAGAGCGTGGCTTCGGAGGGCACGACGTAGGCGACAATGCGTTTGTCGAGCGAGGAGTCGCCGACGGCGACGGCCAGGGCTTCGCGCACTCCCGGTTGCTGCAAGATCACATGTTCGATTTCGCCGAGTTCCACCCGGAAGCCGCGGATCTTGACCTGGAAGTCAACGCGGCCAATCAGCTCCATGATGCCATCGGGTTGGAACCGCGCCAGGTCTCCGGTGCGATACAGTCGCATGGTCTCGCCCGCCAGCGTCACCTGCACGAAGGCTTGGGCGGTGCGCACTGGATCGGTATAGCCTCGAGCCAGGCAGTCGCCTCCGATGTACAGCTCGCCCGCGACGCCCACCGGACACGGCTGCATCTGTGGATCGAGGATGTAGTAACGCGCGTTTTGGATGGGACGTCCGTAGGGAATGCTTTTCCACGATCGATCGACGGCGCCGATGCGGTAGTAGTTCGACCAGACCGTTGCCTCCGTGGCTCCGCCCAGCGAAACGACTTCCGCGTGGGGAAACACGCGACGGATCGCGTCGGGCAGCGAAACGGGGATCCAGTCACCGCTGAGGAACACCAGCCGCAAGCTGGACGACCGCATGCTGCCCGACTCGGAAAGCCAGGGCACCAGCTGCTGCAGCGTCGGGGGAGCGGAATCCCAGAACGTGATGGGCTCGCTGCTCAGGACGTTCCAGAGCGACTCGGGATTACGCACGACCTCGCTGGGGGCGACCCGGATCGAACCGCCCGCGGCCAGCATGCCGAAGATATCGTAGACCGAGAGGTCGAAGCTCAATGACGTCACGAACAGCAGTCGGTCCGCAGGCCCCACTTCGAACGTTCGATTCACCCACTCGATCAGGTTGATCACAGGCTGATGGGCCACCACGACCCCCTTGGGGGTGCCGGTCGATCCCGAGGTGAAGATCACATACGCGTTCTGCTCCGAGCTCACCGGGATCGCCGGGTTGTGCGTTGGGCTGTCGGCGAGTTCCGCGGGCAACCACAATCGCGGTGCCGAGGTGGTTCCCTCGCCTGCCTCCGTCGACGGTTCGCCCGTGACCGCTTCATCGCGATACTTGCTCGAATCACCCAGATCCAGGCAGATGACGTGTTCCAGCTTACGCAGCTCGGCGGTCCAGTCCAGCAGGGTCTTGCGGAGGGACGGTTGCGAGACCAGACAGGGGACTTCCAGGGAGTTCAGGATCCACTGGACGCGCGCGGCGGGCACGGACGGCTCGATCGGCACGTAGGCCGCTCCCGCCTTCAGGATCCCCAGCAGCGCGGGGATCACTTCCAGGCCTCGCTGCATGTAGACGCCGACATAATGCCCAGGGCCGATCCCGAGGGAGTTCAGGTGATGGGCGAGGCGGTTGGCGTGTTCGTTCAGTTCGGCGTAGGTCAGCCGCGAAGCGTCGTCGAGGACCGCCAGGGCGTCCGGTGTGGCCGCTGCCTGCCGCTCGAACAGGTGATGCAGGCAGACGCCGCGATCGTAGTCGGCTTCGGTGGAGTTCCACCGCGCGAGCATGCGGTGCATCTCGTCGATGGCGAAGGTAGGAAGTTCCTCCAGGTTCGCCTCGTGTCCCGCGGTAATCGCGAACAGCATCTGCTCGAGGTGCGCGAGGATCCGCGAAGCCTGGGTGTGGTCGAGGCAGCGGGGGTCGAAGTCGAGCGTGAGTGCCAACTGGTCGCCGCGCGTGACTCGCAGCACGAGCGGACATTCGGGCACTGCGGGAAGACGATCCGCGGGCATCGACGAGGGATCGTCACCATCATCCGGGGCGGCGGATCCGTGGAGTGTCGGATCGTAGGGGACGACCTGGGTCATCACGACGCGTGTGTCAAACATCGGTTCATCCGCAGGCAGTCCGCTCCACTGCTGGATCCGTTCGACCGCCACCGAGTGTTCCATTACGGAGTCGACCGCCTGCTGCAGCGTCCGCAGCCACTCCACCGTCCGGGTCCGCTTGTCGATCGCCACGCGCACGGGAATGCCGAGGAACGGGGATGCGGCGCATTCATGGCAACGGTTGCAGACGGCCGAGCAGGCAACGGGAGAGCAGCCGAACACAAGATCCGTGTGGCCGGTGAGTCGGTAGACGACGAGTGCCCAGGCGCCTTCGATCAGGGTTTGGGTCCGCAGCCCCCGCTGTCGGCAGAAGTCGTTCAACGTCGACGCGAAGGCTTGACCCAACCGCAGATGTTCCTCGTTCCGTTCGGATCCCCCCGCGTCCGCAAAGAGGGCGGGCACGGCACGCCAGGAATCCGGGCGCTGGTAGCCCGCCAGGTAGATCGACCAGAACTCCTCATCGTGTTCCGCGTTCCACTCGAGCGCCGCGTTCGCCTCGGCCAGGGCGGTCGAGTGGTCGTCCCGCGGAGGCGATGGGGTGGGGCGCGAACCGCCGTGAGGTTGCTTGCGCGTCAACGAGGACCCGGGAGCGAAAGGACCTGCGTTCACCTGCGGTTCGGTCGAGTCGGGGGATGGCGTGAGCATGGTGCAAACCGTGGAGTGTTTCCCGGGAATCGTCTCTAGGCCTACAACGGGCAACGAGGACGCTGGATGCGGATGTCCTTGCATCGGGCGCGCGGCCTGGGCCACACACTCAGTGCGCAGGTCCGCAACGTGCGCGTTCGAGGAAATCTACCTTGTGATGTGGAGCCAAGACGGAGGAACCGCGGACGCGGAGGCCTTCGCTGGATCACCGACGACGAGTGGCTCGCCAACGCGCGTGCGCGGTGTCTCCGGCCCGATAGGTTTTGCCCGCTGCGGAAGCATCGCCGACAGCAGGTCGACGCGACGTGGCCTGCGGGCCACGCTCGGTTTCGCATCAGTTGCTTTTTGGCAACGTCGATCCTGGGAGCGACGAACTCCGACCGCCGTGGGCAAGGGTGCAGCGGCGTTGGGTCTCGCGGAGCGATCACCTCCTTTTTTCTGCCCACCGCGGTGGGGATTGCCGAAGGGAAACGCCGCAGCGTGCCGTCGAAGGCTCGCGCAACTCCCTAGCTCGGCGGAAGTTCGAGTCGAGCGGAGGCCCCCGTGGGAACGCTGGGGCCCAATCGACGGGCTGGGGATAGACGACGGGTACACCGTCTGGTAGAGTCATCGCCAGCGTGAATGGTGCTGGTGGTTGAACGCCGCGAGTCGGTTGATAGCTCACGTTCAACTAGAGGGAACTCGGTGAAATTCCGAGACGGTCCCGCCGCTGTAACCAAGCGTTAGGTCCCTTCGCATCTTGGCCATTGCCATGCTTCCTCCGGAGGCGTCGGCGAGAAGGCTTGAAGGGAATAGCTTGGAAGTCAGAAGACCTGCCAGCACCGTACGGGCAGCGGACTGCGAGGTACAGCCGCTTGTTCGATCGTTCGTATTCCCAGGTTCCCATGCTTGATTTCGCGCGCTGGCTTGCGCCGCGTTGTCGCTGACTCTGCATGGGGCCCCGGATGGAACCATCATTTCCGCGCGGCCATTGCGCCGAGCGGAGCTGGAGTCTGGAGAGCAGGACATGTGGAGTCGCTCGTACGCTGCGCCGTGGCGTGCTCGCCGCACGGCTTTTTCCGTGGTGGAACTGATGGTCGTGGCGGCGGTGGTCGGCACGCTGGTGTCGCTGACCGTGCCCGCGATTTCAGGATCGCGCGAAGCCGCTCGACGCCTGGGATGCGCCAACAACCTCCGGCAGGTCGGCATCGCGTTGCAGGCGCATCACGAGCAGAAGCAGTCGTTCCCGATGGGGGGACTCGAGTGGCGTTCGGGGAACGACACCAGGCGTCGGCAGTTGGCATGGTCCGCCTTCCTGCTGCCGTATCTGGAGCAGCAGGCACTCTATGATTCGCTGGACTTGAAGCAGGCTTTCGACAGCCCCGCGAACGCATCGCCGGCTAGTCAGGTGGTGGCGGTTTATATCTGTCCCTCCAGCCGCCGAGGCGCGACGCTCGTGCAGGGCCGCGGGCCATGTGACTATGGCGGAATCCATGGGGAGCGGATCACCAGTCCGAACCGCCCGCCCAAGGGCATCATGCTCTACGATCGCCCCGTTCGCGCCGCCGAAGTCCGTGATGGACTCTCCAGCACGCTGATCGTCGGTGAGGACTCTTCCTGGCCCGACGGGCAGTGGATCAACGGGAGGAATGTGTTCGACCAGGCCTTCGCCATCAACGCGGCTCCCGCCTTTGAGAACGATATCCGCAGCGAGCATCCGGGTGGCGCCCAAGTGGTGTTCGCCGACGCCGCCGTGCGATTCCTGCCGGCGTCCCTGGACATCCGCGTGCTCGCAGGGCTCTGCACACGCGCCGGCAAGGAAGTCCTTCCCGCGGGGGCCCATTAGGGAACGCGCGATCCTGACCACAGCAGTGGACCGATCTTCGGCCGTCATGGCAGGCTCCGAGCGCGCCCATGCGCCCTGCCTGTCGATGCCTCGCCATCCAAACCATCCACGTTCAGTCATCGACTTGAGATTCATCCACGAGGAGTGTTCATCATGCGAGTTCGTTTCTGGTCCTGTCTCCTGATGGGGATCCTGTGGGGAACCGTGGCCACGGCCGCCGACCTGTTGGTCGACTTCGAGGACCTGCCGCTTCAACCGAAGCAGGCGGTGGCCGCGGACGGGCAGAGCGGCGTTTTCCGCAGTCGCGGCGTTGGCTTCAACCAGATCTGGGATACCGAATGGAACTGTTGTCCGCGCGGCTGGATCTATAGTAACCAGACCGACCTGACGACCGTCGGCTACAGCAATCCCTTCTCCGCGCAGACGCGCGCTCCGGAGGGAGGCGGCTATCAGTCATCGCAGTATGCGGTCGCGTTGAACATCTATCGTGGCGATGCGAGGATCGAATTCCCGGAATGGGCGGTACTGCAGGGGTTCTACGTCACGAACACGACCTACGTCTACCATTCGGTCGTGTCGGGTGACGATGGCGCTGGGTTCGTCAAGGGCCCGTTCGGAGCGGGCGACTGGCTGAAACTGGAGGTGATCGGCCTCGATGAAGCGGACCAGGAGGTGGGGCGACTACCGGTCTACCTGGCCGACTACCGGGAGGGCAGTCGCGTGCTGGATGATTGGACCTGGGTCGATCTCTCGTCGCTCGGTTCGAACGTGAAGCGGATCGAGTTCGACATGGCGTCCACCGACAGTGGCGACTTTGGCATGAACACGCCCGCCTATTTCGCGATCGACAATCTGGTGTATCGAACGGCGACGGCGGCGATTCCCGGCGACTTGGACGGCGATGGAGTGCTCGGCGTGGCCGATGTGAATCGGCTGAGTCGCGGGATCCACGCGTCGTCGCAGGATCTGGCCCTGGACCTGAACGGCGACCTTCGCGTGGATGACCGGGACTTGACGGTCTGGGTGAAGGGTTTGAAGAAAACTTCGTTCGGCGACGCGGGGTTGGATGGCGTCTTTGGATCGGCCGACCTGGTCCAGGTCTTCCAGGTTGGCGCTTATGAACAGGCGCTCGATACGGACTGGGCGGGCGGCGACTGGAACGCCGATCTTCGGTTCAATACCTCCGACCTGTTGGTAGCGTTCCAGGACGGAGAATTCCAGGCGAGTGCCGCGGTAGCCGTGCCAGAGCCGACTTCTTCGATTCCCGCCGTCCTCGCCCTGGGATGGCTGGCGCGGTATGCCCGCATCCGGCGAGGCGCGAGGTCGGCAGGCCTCTGATATCCTCCGTGTACTCTGCGCACTTCGTGGTAAAAAACAAAACCACGGAGAGCACAGAGGGCATGAAAAGCACAGAGGGCATGAAAAGCACAGAGGACCGTTGTCGAACTGGCCGCGATTGCCGGCGGCGTTCAGTCCAGCCGCAGCGCGATGCGGGGGGAGCCGCGACGGCGTGCCTTGACGCGGACGTAGGGAGGAATGAACTGGCTGCGGTGCGCGAAGCTGCCCGGTTCGGCCTGCGGGCGCGCGTGACAAGGTTCGGTCAGGTCTTCGATCGAAAAGCCCGCGCGGCACATCGCTCCCAGCAGTTCCTCCCAGCGGTGCAGGAACTCCAGCGTGCCTTCTTCCCGATGCAGGCTTCCCTGCACGGCGGGCAACGGTCCCTGGCGGTAGTACGGCTCTCGGACTCGATAGCCGTCGCCCGTGCCGGCCGGATCGCTTTGCAGGCTCGTAGGCTGCTTGTGTTGGCTGATATAGATGCCGTCGGCCGCCGTGACTCGAGCCACCTGCTCGTACACGGGCCGCAGGTCAGGCAGGTAACACGAACTGACCGGGTGGATCACGACTTCGAATTCGCCCGCCCGGAACATGCCCAGGTCGTCCATGGAGGTTTCGACGGTGCGGATGGCGAGTCGGCGTTCGACCGCGACGGCGCGATCAAGCTGCAACTGGGCGTTGCTGATATCAACGACGGTGACGTTGGCGCCGGCGGCTGCGTAGAGGGGACCCTGCCGACCTCCGCCGGCGGCGAGGCAGAGCAGGTTCTTGCCGCGGATGCCTTCCGCGAGCCAGCCTGACGAGTCGAGCAGGCCGAGCGGATCGACGAACTCCTCATCCCGCGCGGCCCGCGTGAACCGCTGCTGCTGTTCGGCCAGTCGATTCCAGGCCTGCCGGTTGTGCTGGCCCGCGGAACCGTTGTTGGGGGGAAGGGTGTGCATCGATGGGATCGCGGCTAGGCCGGTTCCTGCTGGGACAGGCAGTGGAATGCGCCCAGCCCATAGATCAGGTCCTCGGCCCGGATCGGCACGATTTCGTGCTGCGGAAAGCAACGGGCCAGCAGGTCGCAGGCGGGATCGTCCGCCGGATCGCCGAATACGGGAACGAGCACTCCGCCATTCACCACATAGAAGTTCGCGTAGCTGGCGGGCAGGTCCATGTCGCCATCGCGCCGCGGTCGTGGAGCGCGCAGCGGCAGGACCTCCAGGTGCTTCCCGGTCGCCCGGCACCACGTTTCAATGCGTCGCCGATTCTCCTCGAACAGGTCGCTGTGCGGATCGTCGAGGGCCACGATCGTGGAAGCGTTGACGAACCGCGCGATCTGGTCGATATGGCTGTCGGTGTCATCGCCGGCCACGACACCGGTCAGCCAGAGGATCTGGTCGGCGCAGAGGAAATCGCGGAGCAGCGTTTCGATCTGGGGCCGGTCGAGCGACGGGTTGCGATTGGGGTTGAGCAGGCAGGGTTCGGTGGTGAGCACCACGCCTTCGCCGTTGCCTTCGACGGAGCCGCCTTCGAGGATCATGGGCACCACGAAACGGCGCCGGTGGGTCTCGTGGGCGATCTGGGCGGGCACGCGGTTGTCGAGGTCGAACGGCGGATACTTGCCACCCCAGGCGTTGTAGCCGCAGTCCAGCAGGGCCGGCGGCAGGAGCCGCTCGGCGGACCCGAGGAAGATCGGACCATGGTCGCGAATCCACGAGTCGTTGGTGGGGATGGGGTGGATGCGGACGCGCGGCTGGTCTCCGAGCAGCTGTCGGGCGGAGACGGCGGCTTCGGCGACGGCCAGCAGTTCCACCGGTTCAAAGCGGGCGACCTGGCGCACGAACTCCGCATACTGGACGCGCGCTTCATCGAAACGCCCGGGCCAGGTGTCACGGTTGTGCGGCCAGACCAGCCAGGTGGCCCGGTGCTGTTCCCATTCGGCGGGCCAGCGGTATCCCAGTTCGCGCGGGGTAGGGTCAGTTTGAGTCATCGTCGAGGAACCGTTTCACGAGTCCACCGTAGGCGTCAATGCGGCGATCGCGGAGGAAGGGCCAGTGCGTGCGCACCACGTCGATCTGGTCGAGGTTGCACTCCACCAGCAGGATCTCCTCCTGGTCGTGGCTGGCGCGAGCCAGGATGTTGCCGTTCGGGTCGCAGACGAAGGACGCGCCCCAGAATTCCAGCTCGCCCTCGCGGCCCACGCGGTTTGGTGCCGCCACGAAGACGCCGTTGGCAATGGCATGGCTTCGCATCATGGTTTCCCACGCCGAGTGCTGGCTCGCACCATACTGCTGCTTCTCACCGGGCAGCCAGCCGATGGCCGTGGGATAGAAAAGGATCTGGGCGCCGCGCAGAGCTGTCAGCCGCGCGCCTTCCGGAAACCACTGGTCCCAGCAGATGCAGACGCCCACGCGACCAGCCGAGGTTTCGAAGCTGCGGAATCCGAGGTCGCCGGGCGTGAAGTAGAACTTCTCGTAGTACAGTGGGTCGTCGGGGATGTGCATCTTCCGATACTTGCCCACCGTCTGCCCGGTCTCGTCAAAGATCACGGCCGTGTTGTGGTACAGGCCTTCCGTCCGCCGCTCGAAGAGCGACGTGACGAGCACCACCCGGTTGTCGCGCGCCGCCTGCGCCATCCGCTCGCTGGTCGGACCCGGGATCGGTTCCGCCAGGTCGAACTGGCGATGGTCTTCCGATTGGCAGAAGTACTGGCTGGCGAACAGCTCCTGCAGGCAGACAATGTGGGCGCCGCGGCGCGCGGCCTCGCCGACCTTCTGCACCGCCTTCTCGACGTTGGCCTGCTTGTCGGTGCCGCACTTCATCTGCACGACGGCAACTTGGACGATCGGGGATGAGCGACGAGGCGATGCTGCGGGAGACATGGTCGTGCGAGGTTCCTCGAGGAAGAAGGTGTGACGAGAAGAGTGTGGACAGTAGACCGAGAGAGGAGAGCTATTCGTCTTCTTGGATTCGGGTAAACTCGGGAACCGGGGGATCCGAGGGCTCGGGCTCGAACCGGTCGGTCAGTTTAACTTTCACTTCGCACCTCGAATAGCAGGGCCTTGCCGCGATGCGTGACGAGCCTTTTTCCTCGCCCGATTTCCCGCCGGGCCTGTTCATTGCCGGGACCGACACCGAGGTGGGCAAGACCTGGGTGGCCGCCGCCATCGCACGAGCCTGCCATGCCCGTGGGCTGCGGGTCGGCGTGTACAAACCCGTGGCCAGCGGCGCGACCGCCGATGCGCCCGAGTCCCAGGACGGCTGGCTGCTCTGGCAGGCCGCCGGGTGTCCCCGCACGCTGGCCGACGTCTGCCCGCAGACGTTCTCCGCGCCGCTCGCTCCCCACCTCGCCGCGCGACATGAAGGCCGCACGGTCGATGCCGATCGACTGCTGCAAGGTCTGGAGGCTTGGCGCGACTGCGATCTGGTGATCGTCGAGGGGGTCGGAGGGCTGATGAGTCCCGTCACCGAGGACTGGTATACGGCGGACCTGGCCAGTGAGTTCGGCTATCCGGTGGTCGTGGTGGCCGCCAATCGACTGGGCGTCATCAACCAGACGCTGCAGACGCTGATCACCGCGGCTGCTTTCCGCGACGGCCTCGACGTCGTCGGCGTAGTGCTCAATGAAACGCAGCCCGGCGCAGCGGACGCGAGCAGCAGCAGCAACGCCGACGAACTGGCCGCTCGCTGCGTGCCGCCGCTGTTGGCACACCTGTCCTGGCAGGATCCTCGCGCAGTCGAGGAGGTCGACTGGATGCAACTGGCCGCGCTGCGGCGATCCAACGGCTGAAGTATCCGCCAGCGCCCGGATTCTCCGTCGGGATGCCCCCGGCAGGGAACCCGCCGTGTTGGGGAAACGAGGGGAAACGACAACGGCCGGAGTCTCGTGGACGACTCCGGCCGTTGAGGATTTCAAGTAGCGACGGGCTCGTGGGGATGCCTGCCCGCGGCGGCCCTTCCGGGACGGCTAGTGCGCGGCGGCTGCCGACGACTCCATCCGGCTCTCCGCCATGCGGGTATCGACGTCCAGCCACCAGGTGACGCTCCAGCGTCCCTGTTCGTCGCCGCGGACCTTCCAGTGCGGCAGTACCACGACCGACTGGTGGACCAGTTCGAAGCCACCCTCGGACTGGCTGACCGTTTCCACCGGATAGGTCCAGAAGGCCGTCGGTTGGTTGAAGTTCATCTGCAGGGCGAGCCCCAGCCACTCGTCGGCCAGCCCCAACTCCTGCGTGGGCTCGATTTCGAGCTGCGAGCCGAGCTGTCCGAGTCGATGGGAGCCTTGGAAGTAGTAGCGGTCATCCGCTCCCGAAGGCAGTCCGGCGAAGTTCAGTTCCGAGGCGAAGTGCAGGGTTTCGTTCGCGGGCAGGTTCTCCAGCAGGTAGGTGATTTCCAGCTGCGAACGTTCCGCGTCGAGCGTGACGCCCTTGGTGATCCGGATGCGATGCGCGCCCACCTGGCCTTCGCGAGTCATCTGGGCCTGCACGCGATCGGGGTTTCGACGCAGGCGAGCCTCGTAGGAGCCTTCGACGAAGTCACCCAGTTCCTGGGCCTTGCCCTGCATGACGGCTTCCAGTGTCGCGTCGTCGGCGTAGAAGTGATCCAGCAGCGACTTGCGCGGGTGTGCGTCGTACTGCACGCGACGGTCCAGGCCTTCCTGCTTGAACACGACGCGGTCATGGATGCTGGCGACCTCGCCTTGCTGCGCCTTCTGACCGGCCAGCACCTTGCGATGATAGGCTTCGGGGCGACGCGCGAGCGTGGCTTGCAGGTTGTGGCAGATTGTCCGCACATCCAGTTCGTAGAGCTGTCCACCCTGGCCGGGTTCCAGGAGGCAGATGAGCTTCGAGTTGCGCAGCTGCACTTCGGGGCGGGCGTCGAAGTTGTAGTCTGCGGCCGTGATCTCGACCGCGTTGCCGGCGACTTCGAGGGCCTGGTCCAGCAGGTTTTCAGCCGCGATCAGGTGGTTGTAGACCGCGTTGCGGAGGTGCGGCAGGTAGGCCCCGCCGAACGCGCCGTGCCAGTAGCTGCAGTTGCACTGCCCACGGTACAGCTCGCGACGCGCCGGCTCCAGCGTCTCCTCGGACAGCCCCTGGTTGCGGGCGTCCTGCAGGCGGCGGCTGACCATCATCATCCGCGAGTACATTTCGTCGGTTTCGGGATACTTGATCTTGAAGTTCCGCCAGTAACCGCCACGCACGAACTGCCGCAGGGCGGGCCAGCGCGCGTCGTGCTCCATCTCGTGCGTCAGGTCCTCGTAGGTCTCCTGCCGATCGACGGGCAGGGCCCACTCCGTCATTTCACGATAGCTGCCTTCGGGCAGGTAGATCTTGCCGGCCGGCGGCACCTCCGACATCGCGTGCGACAGCGTCGTGGTGTGCAGCCACGACTGGTTCTGCAGCAGCAGTTCAAAGAACTGGCACAGCCAGCCGTTGTCGTAGACGTGACGCTTCGTGTCCGGCCAGGTGCCGAACTTCTCGCCGTCGTCGCCGAAGACGCAGATGGCGTTGGGGAATCGCTCGGCCGTCCAACGCAGGTGGTCGATCGTTTCCTGCGGCGAAGCGAACGGGATCAGGTAACGCAATCGCTCGCTGCCCGGGAAGACCCGCAGCACCTCGCCGTTGTCCTCGGTCAGGAAGTAGCTGTGCAGTTGGTCATCCTTCAGGCCGGCGTTCTTGAAGTGGAAGTCGTCCAGCAGCGTGTACTCGATGTCCGCGGCTCGCAGGTCGCTCGCCAACTGCTGCTCCCAGACTCGCTCCGGAATCCACATCCCGCGGATCTCGCCGCCCAATCGCGACTCCAGCCACCGCGTGTACTCCTTGATCTGGCCGATGCGGTCCCGCGAGGGAATCATCGTCAGGATCGGCTCATAGAACGCTCCGCCCACGATCTCGATCCGCCCCTGGGCCACCAGCCGCGACAGCCGGTCCAGGTACTCCGGATGGTGCGCATCCAGCCACTCCATCAGCGGTCCGCTGGTATGCAGCGAAATCTGCAGAGGCGCGTAACGCTCGAAGACCTCCAGGAACGGCAGGTAGCTGTCCTGGTATGCCTGCTCGAAAACATGGTCGAAGTTGCCGACAGGCTGGTGGTTGTGGAGGGTCAGGCAGAAGTAGATCGACTGATTCATGATGGTTTCGTGGCGAGGAGTGGATGAGAGGGGTAAGACGACGAGCCGCTGTCATAGCTACGCATCGCGGCGACGGATCCTAGATCGTCAGGTTTTCCTCGTTTAGCTAGTTTTTGTTTTGAGATTCTTTTGCCTGCGCCTCAAGGCTTTCCTTTTCTCCCACCGCGTGACCATCTCGCAAGCTAGTTCGACGAGGATGAAGGAGCCTGGCGCGTCCTCACGTCCTTCGTGATCGCGCCAAGAGAGAAACCTCGCGGTCGATTACGCCAGTGATAGTGGTCCTTCGCAGTGGTGTCAAAGGGAGTCCTGAAAAGACGTTGCCAGTCTGGCAAGCGTTGTCAGTCTGGCGAGACTTGGCGCGCGGTCTCCAGGGAGGAGCGAGCGGAATAGTTGGCCCGCGCGGCGGTCCGCGAGGGGTATTCGAAGAGTTGCCGCAGGCCAGGGCATCCGCGAGACACGGCGATTCTACGAAGACGCTGGCAAGGCAGTGCGCGCGGAACGTGCGAGATTTGCTGCCTCGACGCCGTGGGCGCGAGGCAGCGTATGACTTCCGAGGCAGCGGGCGGTGAAATGCAGGCGAGTGCGGGTTGCTGTCAGACGCAGACCGCGTTGGCCCGGGCAATCGTGCTTTCGTACAGCGCCACGTACTTGCGGGCGCTCTCGGCCCAGGACCAGTCCTGCATCATGCCGGTGGTGACGATCTGCTGCCACAGGGGGCGATTGTGGCGGTAGACATCACAGGCTCTCGCCAGCGTCGATTCCAGGGCGCCGGCATCGTAGTGGTCGAATGAGAAACCGTTCGCGCGACCTTCGTAGAGGGCCGGTTCCGAGGCGTCTGTGATCGTGTCCAGCAAGCCGCCCGTGCGGTGCACGACCGGAACACTGCCGTACTTGAGGCTGTAGAGTTGGTTGAGTCCGCACGGTTCGTAGCGGCTTGGCATCAAGAAGATGTCGATGCCCGCCTCAATCTGGTGGGCCAGCGCGTCGGAAAACTCGAGTCGCGCGGCCACCTTGCCTGGGTATTCGTTGGCCAGTTCGGTCAGCAACTGGTGGTACTGCGGCTCACCCGTGCCCAGGATCACCCACTGGGCGTCCGAGGAACGGACCCACTGCTTGATGACGGGCGCGACCAGGTCGAGGCCCTTTTGGTCGGCCAGGCGACCGACAAGCCCGATCAGGGGTACCTCGGCGCGGACGGGCAGGCCCATCTCCTGCTGCAGGCTCGCTTTGCACGAGGCCTTGCCGGTCTGCCAGTTCGCCGGCGTGTAGTTCGTCGGCAGATGCGGGTCGAGGGCCGGATCCCACACGGAGTAGTCCACGCCGTTGATGATGCCCGACAGAACCTTGCGACGATGGGACAGGCATCCTTCCAGTCCACAGCCCAGCGGCGACTCCTGGATCTCCTCCGCGTACCGGGGGCTGACCGTGTTCAGCGAATCGGCGAAGACGATGCCCGTCTTCAGCAGGTTGAGGTCACCGTAATACTCCATCTGTCGCCAGTTGAAGTACTTCCAGTCCAGTCCGGTAAGCAGCATGTCCCAGTGCCAGAACTGGCCTTGGTAGGCCATGTTGTGGATCGTCAGCAGCGTAGCGATGTGCTCGTAACCCGGCGCGTTCTCGTACTCGATCTTCTGGAATGCCGGGATCAGTCCCGTCTGCCAGTCGTTCGCGTGGATCAGGTCCACTTCCAAGCCCAGCAGACGCACGCTCTCCATGACTGCGCGGCAGAAGAAGACGAACCGCTCGCAATTGTCCTTGTAGTCGCGACCGTTTTCGCGATACAGCTGTGGCCGGTCGAAATAGCCCGGGTGGTCGATCAGGTAGACCGGTACGTCGCTTCCGGGCAGCTTGCTCTGCAGGATCCCGCCCTCCTCGACGTGGTTCCCGACCGGAACCTCCACGCGGATCCCGGTGTCCTGGATCGGCAGTCCGCAGTTCTTGGCCGACCGAAACGCGGGCATGATCACCGCCACCTGGTGGCCCAGGCGGGCAACCTCCACAGGCAACGCGCCGCACACATCCGCCAGACCGCCGGTCTTGGCGAAGGGGAATACCTCACTGCTGGCCAACAGAATCTTCAATTCTCGAACTCCCAGTCGGCTGGCGTTTCTACGGATGTTGGAGAAGCTATCGGGCGGTCGACCGCGGCCCTTGCAGACCGGCACGCGTCGCACCGCAGGAAGTCAGTCGGGGTGTCGGAGGTTGATGTCTTGGTGTTGAGCTAGGTGCTTTGCGTCATCTCGGTTGCTCGGGGCAACCCGCTGGCTTGCGATTACTTTAGAGGATACATCGCGTCTAACCAAGGCATGGGCGATGGATCGCCACTTCGAACGTAGGGGCCCCAGGGAATTGTGGCAGTTCCTCGGAACGGAGTGCTCTCCCGTCCCTTCGATTGGAAAAATAGGGCGAATGGGAATGGTGTGCAGGACGAAGCCCTTGGAATCGTGGGAGGTATCGGTCCGCGAAGCGATTGCTCTTATCGCTAGACCCCCGGCCTGACCTAGCTTCACGCACTCTTGGCCACATGGCCGCTCAAGGGCTCACCGCATGCATGCCTTCGCCCGATCGACCCGATACCCCAAGACGCTAGCATTCTAGCCAAGGCACGGAATCCGAATAATTTGCCTGTTCGTCAGGGCGGATGTTGCTTGTCGTGCTTCGCCACTTTTACTATCCTCCTCAATGGCCATTCGCTGCGGCTTACGCAGTTCATGGGTCAACTAGCCGTCGTCGCGTAGCGCATGGAAACGCGACGGCACTCGCGGGACAAGCGATGTGGGTCATGCCGAACGGAATGTCGGCAATAAGTCAAGTTGATCCAGTCCACGTCGGTGCCCGCTTCATTGATGCGACATCGCCGAGACAAGGAGGCATGCATGTTCGGAGGCTTCGCCGCAAGGCTGCGCGGTCGGTTGGAGGAGACGGGCGGAAGAACTGGGAGCATTCGTCGCGGCAGGAAGCGCGGATCCCGGAAGCACAGCACGCGGGCTTGGGTGGAGCATCTGGAAACCCGATCCCTGATGGCGGCCGACGCGGCGCCCTTCATTCAAGGTACGGTCTACCGTGATGCCGATGGCAACGGTGTTCCCGGTCCCGGTGAAACGCTCGCCGGCGTCACCGTACAGCTTTTACGCGACAATGGGGACAGCGTCCTCAATCTGTCGAGCGACACGGCGGTCGGCCAGACGCTGACCGATGCCCAAGGTCGTTACGCCTTCCACGCGCTGGATGCCGGTTCCCGGTACTTTGTCGTGCGGCCACAGCAGACGGTGCAGGGGATCGTCTTGCCTCAGGTGACGAGCGGCCTGCTGGCTCCCGGAGAACCGGGAGCGATCATCGACCAGTTCGCGACGCGGCAGATCGTGCAGGCCTTGCCCCCCGCGCCCTCGCAGAGTTCCAACTCGCTGGCCTTCCCGAACGAGGCGGAGGTTATTGGCGGCGAGCGCGACATGTCGGTTCGCCTGCAATCCGGTGTCGGCGACCTGCTGCTGGCCGTGAATCCGTTCGGCATCGAAGAAGTGCTGCTGATCGACAACGCGGCGGGCACGCTGGGCCAGCGTGCCGTCGTCTGGGACGGCGTCGACAACCAACCGGACAAGATCGCGCTGGGCCTTAACGATCGCGACCTGACGCAGCAAGGTGCCTTCACGGGGATCGTGATGCGAGGCGGCGTCGACCGTTCCGGCAGCGGCACCCAGGTGGTACTGCGACTGTACGAGGGACGTGTCGACCGCTTTTCCGAGGCGACGATCGAACTGCCCGTCACGGGCGGCAACGCGTTGGGCTTTTTGTTCCTGCCCTTCTCCGCTTTCACGGGACCGGTGGGCGCCGACCGCGTGGACGCGATCGAAATGCGCATCGAGGGAGGGCAGGAGGCGGCGGATGGCAAGATCGCGTTCCTCGGACTTCTCGGGCCGCAGGTCTTCGATATCCGCGATATCACCGAAGCCGACCTGTCGATCACCAAGACCAACGGCGCCGACGCGCTCGTGCCCGGCCAGAACACGACCTACACGATCGTGGCTCGCAACAACGGCCCGGACGACGTCGAGGGCGTGAAGGTCAACGACCTGCTGCCGGCGGGCCTCGACAAAGCCTGGTTCACGAGCGTCAGCAGCGGCGGTGCCACGGGAGCCACGGCGTCGGGCACGGGGGCGATCCGTGATGTGTTGACCATGCCCGCCAACAGTTCCGTGACGTATACGGTGATGGGAACGGTCGCGTTCAGCGCGACCGGGGTGATCGAAAATCGCGTGGAGATCGTGCCGCCGCCCGGCGTCTTCGATCCCGATCCGACCAACAACACGGCCATCGACCGCGACCCCATCGGTCGATCGGTCGATCTGGCCATTACCAAGGATGATGGTCGACGCGAGGTGCGCGTTGGCGAAGTGCTCACGTACCGCATCACGGCGCGGAACTTCGGCCCGATCGATGTGGTGGGCGCGCGGATCACCGACTCCTTTCCCGATACGCTCCAAAATATCTCGTACGTCAGTTCCGGTTCCACCGGCGTCTCCGGCAACACGCTGTCCGGGCCGGGCGACCTTAACGAGCCGGTGAACATTCCGGCGGGTGGCGTTGTCACGTACTTGGTGACGGCGACCGTGGGAGCCAACGCCGTGGGTACCGTCGCCAACCTGGCCTCGATCGACGCTCCCGACGGCATCGTGGACACCGATCCGACCAACAACACCCAGGTGGACACCAATCTCGTCGATCGCGAACTGGCGGACCTGTCGATCACCAAGGACGACGGCCTGACGGTGGTTTCGCCGGGCCAGGAACTGACCTACACCCTGGTGGTCACCAACCGCGGGCCCTCCAATGTCGCCCGCGTGAACGTGCTGGACCAGTTTCCCTCCAACCTCCGAGCCATCCGGTACACCAGCCGAGTGATCGGCACGGTGACCGGAGCGACCGCCAGCGGGCTCGGCAATATCAACGACGTGGTGGACATGAACGCGGGCAGTTCCATCGTCTACACGGTGAACGCCCAGGTCACGCCCGATGCCACGGGCAGTGTCGTGAACACCGCGACGGTGACGTCGCTGATGAACGATCCGAACCCGGGTGACAATACGGCTACGGATGTCGACGTTCTTTCTCCCCGCGCAGACCTGTCGATCGTGAAGTCGAACGGAGTCACTTCCGTGCGTCCGGGCGACACGGTGACCTACACAATCACCGTCCGCAACGCGGGACCGAGCGACGTCACGCAGGCGCGCGTCGTCGATGTCTTTCCTGGATCGCTGCGGAACGTGACCTACACGCGATTGGCGGCTGGTGTCACCACGGCCGGCTCCGGTTCGATCGATGAGAAGGTCGACTTGGCCGCGGGTGGGACGATTACCTACACCGTGACGGGCAAGCTCGATGAGGCCGCCGTCGATTCGGTGGTGAACACCGCGTCGGTGCAGCCGCCGGCTGGAGTGACCGATCCGGATCCAGGCAACAACCAGTCCACGGACGTCGACTCCGTGATTCGGTCGAATGTCGACATCGCGGTCCGCAAGACGGCCGATCGACTGCGGGGAGTGCCCGGAGAACCGGTTCGCTACACCGTGGTCGTTTCCAATGTCGGGCAGGCACCCGTCACGACCGCCCAGGTGGTGGACGAGTTTCCGGCGCAGCTCACCAACGTGACCTACACCAGCTCCGTGGTGGGCTCCGCCAGCGGCAACACGCTCAGCGGTACGGGGATCCTGCGGGATACGCTCAGCCTCGCGCCGGGCGCTTCGGTCGTCTACTCCATCCAGGGCTTGCTGGCGTCCTCGGCCACCGGTTCCCTGCAGAACGTGGCCCAGGTGACGGTGGTCGGACAGACCGATACCCATCCCGGCAACAACGTCGATGTGAACGTCCTGCCGCTGGTCCCCGAGGCCGACCTGTCGGTCGTGAAGTCGGATGGTCGCGAACGTGTCGAAGTCGGTGACACCGTGCGTTACACGATTGTGGTCCGCAATGCGGGGCCGAGCGACGTGGCGGGCGTATCCGTCAAGGACCTGGTTCCCATGGGCCTGTCCGGCGTCACCTACACCAGCACCGTTACCGGGAACGCAAGCGGCAACACCGCGTCGGGCCAGGGCGCGATCCTCGACACGGTGCGCCTCGCTGCCGGCAGTTCGATCACTTACCAGTGGAGCGGCCGGGTGACCGACGCCGTGTCGGGAGTGCTCGCGAACACCGCAACCGTGACCGGGCCTACCAACACCGGCTTCGTGGAACGCGATCCCACGAACAACACATCCACCGACATCGACCAGCTCAACTCGCTCGTCGTGCTCGGATCCGAGCCCACGGTGATTCGCAACAACCTGCTGGTCGAACCGGCCCAGACGGACCGCTACCAGATCACCGCGCACATGACCGGCAAGATGGTGATCGTGGCCCACTTCAAGCACGCCCGAGGGGACCTGCAACTGTCCGTGGACGACCGGAACGGCAATCCGATCGCCACGGTCAACACCTCGACCGATGACGAACGCATCATCATCCCGGTGGTCTCGCAGGAGCCTTACTTCGTGCGCGTGAGCGGCGCGAATGGGACGGTGACGAACACCTACGACCTCGAGATCGAGAACTTCGCGGCGCCGATCCCCGAAGTCGTCCGGCTCACGCCGGAGACGGACAGCGGGTGGCATTATGACGATGCGATCACGCGGCGCAGTCGTCCGACGATCGTGGTGCAAGCCGACCTCGTCGACTTCCTGCAGTCCGGCATTCCCTGGCGGCAGCCGTCCAACCCGGACGTGGACAACCAGACGCTGCCGGCAGGGCCAGGCATGGCCGTGGAAGTCACGGTGACCAGCGTGGCAACGGGCGCGACGATCGTCGGCTACGCCTCCGCCATTGGAGCACCAGGCCAGTTGTTCCGCTTCACGCCCTTGGAAAACCAGACGCTGCTGCATGGTGAGTATGTCGCGTCGGCGACCGTGCGGATTTTTGACGGAGCGACCCAGGGTGGTCAGCCCGCGCCCGCCACGGGACGCTCGCCGCGATCCAATCCCTACTGGATCACCATTGATGTCATCGCGCCTCGCTCGGCCGACCGCATCGACCTGCTGGATGGCAGCGATTCGGGATCGTCGTTCCGCGACGACGTGACCAGCGAGACGGCGCCCGCGTTCCAGGGTACCGGCGAGCCGAACACGAAGGTGCGTCTGTATGCCTACCGCATCGGCGGCCAGCCGGAGATCATCGGCGAAGGTTTCGTCCAGACCGATGGCCGCTGGCAGGTCATCGCGAACATGCTGGATGACGACATCTACCACGTCCGCGCCGAATACGAGGACATCGCCGGCAACATCAGTTCGATCGGCGAACCGCTGTTGGTGGAAGTCGACACGACGCCGCCGAATCTTCCGTTCCTCGACCTGCTGAAGACCAGCGATACGGGAACCTTCACGGCCGACGAGGTCACGTCCGACAACACGCCGACGTTCTCGATGACGACCGAGGACCCGCGCCAGGCCCAGCACCTCATCAAGTTCAACTACAAGTTCCGCATCTACCTGCGGCCGGATGCGGGGGACGGAGGCAGTCCCGCGGCCGAACGGCTGCTCTACGACTCATCCAAGGATGGCACGCTGCCCGTGGCGAACCTGCTCAACGGGCTCACCGACCTCAACCAGCTGGTGCGGACGTTCGGGCCGTTGCCGGATGGCGTGCATAACCTTAAGTTGGAGGTCGAGGATCGGGCGGGCAACATCAGTCCGGACTATCTGCTGACGATCACGGTCGATACCACGCCGCCCCCTGCCGAATTGACGCTGCACCCGTCCAGCGACTCGGGGACGTACGCCAGCGACTGTGTCACCAACCAGTCGTCGCCGGCCTTCTTCGGCGCAAGCGAAGTTGGCGCGACGGTCTATCTGTACGCCAATGGACAGTCGGTGGGCACCGCGACGGCCGGCAGCGATGAATCCGATGGCGTCGTCGGCAACGGCAAGGGCGCCTGGCAGGTAACCTCCAAGCCGCTGGCCGATGGCGAGTACCGGTTCACGATTCGCGTCCAAGACCTCGCGGGCAACGAGAATACCAGCGTTGAGAAGAAGGTCTGGGTCGATACGCGGGCTCCGAACATTCCCCTGCTGGACCTGGTTTCCGATACCGGCATCAGCGATCGCGACGAGGTGACGCGGGACAACACACCGACGATCACCATCACGGCCGGTGCCACGCCGCCGGGCGGACCCAATCCGTTTCCGAACGACGTGCGTTATCGGGTCTACGATCGTCCCGGGGATGGAACCGGCGAAGTCCTGCTCATCGACTCGTTCGGAGCGCTCCGCGACCTGTCGACGCTCGGCTACTTCACCGAGACGCTGCCTGAATTGGCCGATGGCGTGCACAACTTGAAGGTGGAGGTGGAAGACCGGGCGGGCAACCTCAGCCACGCGTTCCTGCTGAACGTCGTCGTCGATACGCAGCCTCCGGCGCTGGAGGGGCCTGTGCTGGCCGCGGCCAGCGATTCCGGCAAGTTTGGCAACGACCGCGTGACCCGCATCAACGCGCCCACGTTCTCGGGAACCAGCACGCCCGGTGACCGCGTACGCGTCTATGCCAACAACGTGCTCGTCGCCAGCGGGCTGGTCGAGAGCGACGATTCCGATGGAGTGGCAGGCAACGCGCTCGGCAGTTGGGAGCTGACCACCAATCCCCTGGCCGATGGCAAGTACTCCATCGTGGTGGAGGCCGAGGACCAGGCTGGCAACATCCGCCGGTCGTCCGCCATCGAAGTCACCATCGACACCGTGCGTCCGAATATTCCGCTGCTGGACCTGCTGTCCGACACCGGTGCGGACACCACGGACAACATCACCAGCATCACGTCTCCGATGGTTTCCATCACGGTCAACGACACGCCATCCAGCACGGGGAACCTGTTTCCCCATGATATCCTGTATCGCCTGTACGATCGTACGGGACAGGCGGAAGAGAAGCTGCTGCTTGATTCGTGCGAACTGTACGGAGGCCTCTCGGCCCAGGGGCTGTTCACCCACGAGCTGGCCAATCTCGGACCCGGCAAGCACAACCTGAAGCTGGAGGCCGAGGACCGGGCCGGCAACCTCAGCCTGCCGTTCCTGCTGGAGATCTTCATCGACAACGAGTCCGTCGCGGGCACGATGGACCTGGCTCCCTACAGCGATACGGGAGCCAGCGGCACGGACAAGGTGACGAACCTGCAGCAGCCCGCCGTGCTGGGCGTCGGAACGATCCGCGATCGCGTGCTGGTCTACGCTGACGGTTCGCTGGTCGGCGAGGGAGTGGTCCAGAGTGACGAGAGCGATGGCGTGCCCGGCGATGGACGCGGTGCCTGGGAGGTGACGCTGGAGCCGCTGCGCGACGGCGTGCACACGCTGGTGGCGCGATTCGAAGACGAGGCCGGACACAGCTCCACGACGCCACCGCTGCGGATCGAGGTCGATACGCTCGCGCCGAATACGCCCGCACTCGACCTGCTCGAAACGCTCGATTCCGGCCGTCACAACGACGACAATATCAGCAACGCGCCGAAGATCGTCTTCACCTCGACCACGACCGATCCCAACCAGGACTTGCACCGCCAGTTGATTCCTGGAGGACAGAACCTGAAGTACCGGATCTTCGTTCGCCCCGAGGAGGGCCAGGAGACGCTGGTCTACGACTCCTCCACCGACCCGGCCCTCGTCGATTCCCTCGATGGCCTGGTGGCGAACCTCAAGATCACCTCCAGCCAGCTCACGCTGCCCGAAGGACTCCATAACTTCAAACTGGAGGTGGAGGATCGAGCGGGCAACCTCAGCACCGACTTCCTGATGAACGTGCTGCTTGATCGTACGGCCTACCTGGGCACGGCGATGCTGGATCCGTCAAGCAGTGCAGGACCGACAGCGCCAGCTGGCACGACCCGCAGTCGCTCCCCGGTGTTCACCGGCACGGCGGAGGCGAACGCCCTGGTGACGATCACGATTGATGGCGTTCCCGCGGGAACGACCGTGGCGACTCCCTTCGATGGCGACGACGCGCTGCAGCCGCCTCGCGAACCGTACGCCCTGCAAGGGAACTGGACGATCGCGTCGAAACTGCAGCTCACCGACGGCCAGCACTCCGTGGTGGTCACCTACGAGGATCCGGCGGGTAATCGCGCCCAGTCGACGACGTTCACCATCGTGGTCGACACGAAGGGACCGACGATCACGAACGTGACGACGGACGAGCCGGGGTATCCGAGCCTGTTCGATCCGAAGCCGACGGCGGGCCCGGACCCGTTGATGCGTACCATCGTGCTGCATGTCAGCGACAATCCGGCCACCGGCGATGCGGGCAGTTCGGTCCTGGAGAGCCTGGCCACGCAGGTGGGGCTCTATCGCGTCGTGGGCGATGCGAACGGCGAGATCGCCGTGTCGAAGGTGACGGTCGAGCGGGACACGGCATCCGGCTCGAACAAGGTGCGGCTCATCCTGCACTTCGCGCAGCCATTGCCTGACGACCGGTTCACACTGACCGTTTCGGACGACCTGACCGACGCGGCGGGAAATCGCTTGGACGGCGAGTCGAACGCCAGCGCGCCGTTCGAGGGTGTGGGTGGCAGCATCGGGACGCCGGGCGTGTTCCCGTCGGGCAACGGGGTGGCCGGCGGCAACTTCGTCGCTCGCTTCACCGTCGACAGCCGTCCCGAAGTCGGCACCTGGGCCGCGGGCAGCGTCTGGATCGACATCAATGGCAATACGCGGTTCGATACCGACAACGTGGACCACGTGAACCGCGATATCATGTACCGGTTCGGTTTCACCAGCGACGACGTGTTCGCCGGGAACTTCGCGCTGCCAGGCAAGACCACCGACGGCTTCGACAAGCTGGCGGTCTATGGCCGACACGACGGCAGCTTCCGGTGGCTCGTGGATACCGACAACGACGGCGTGCCGAACATCGACCGCGAGGAACCGATGGCGGCCAACGGCGTGCCGGTCGCCGGCAACTTCGATGGTTCCACCGAGAACGGCGACGAGGTGGCCGTCTTCGATGGCCGCTACTGGTATCTCGATACCAACCACGACTTCCAGACCGACACGAAGATCCGCAGCTACATGGTTGGTTATCCGATCGTGGGCGACTTCGATGGCGACGGCACCGATGACTTGGCGACCTGGGCCGACAATCGGTTCATGATCGACCTGGCCAAGACGCGCAGCGGCGGCTGGGACGGAAACGCCGACGAGAGCTTCACGTTCGGCTTCATCGGCGTGCGGGAACGCCCCGTGGCGGCCGACATGGATCGAGACGGCGTCGACGACCTCGGGCTGTGGGTGCCGGATCGGACGGGCGTCACCGATCGCACGCAGGGCGAATGGTACTTCCTGATCTCCAACAGCGATTCGCTCCTCGATCGCCTCAGCCCGCCCGACGATCCGATCGACTATCGACCGGTCATCGACTTCACGCCCACGCCGTTCGGCCCCGACCTGTACGTGCGATTCGGCCATGAGTACGCATTGCCCATCGTCGGCAACTTCGATCCGCCGACGGTGCCGCGCACGCGGGCCATCAGTTTCAACAGCGACAATGTGCTGGTGCTGACCAACCCGCAGCAGCCGCTGGACGTGAATTCCGATGGAGCGATCAGTCCGTTGGACGCGATGCTG
>CAZUJM010000070.1:0-5724 GCA_964620405.1 uncultured Pirellulaceae bacterium
CGTCGCGCGACCTAAGGTGAAGACCTGCCGCGAGCGATGGCCGCGGCAGGCAGCCATGAACGAGATCCCCGCAGACGCTTGTGTCGGCGAGAGCAACCGTGTCGCGACAAGTGACAACATCGCAACGGACGCCCGAGTGCGGACCAGCAGCGACGTCGCGCACGAGGTCCGCGTACCCACGGACGGACGCTTCGAGGCGACGGCTGTGCTGGTCGGTGACCGCATCGACCTGCGGCGTGTCGGTAGCGAACGACGCCTGGCGAACTTTCCAATGCTCGTCGCCTGCGGCGGCGCGCCCGGCGTGGTCGCCCTCTTTCGTTTTGGAGTCGTCGTCTTCTTTGGCGTCGACAAGGCAGGCCAGCGGCAGTTTCTAGAAGGCCTCCGTACCGCAGTGCTGCAGCCCGAGCCGACGCTGGAGACGGAATCGCTGTGGGTGCAGGTCGAGCCGTGTGGAAAGGAACGCCTGGAGGACGATCTGCTCTATCTGTCCGAGGTCGACCTGCCTCGCCTGCGACTGGTCGCCATCATGCTCGGCAAGTCGGTCGTGCTGAACGATTATGAACGCACCACCGCGCAGACGTTCGACCGCCTGGAGCCGCTCGCGGTCGACCTGGAGCGGGGCGTGCATCGGTTCCGGCCGGACAAGGCGCTGCTGGGGTTCATCGGCGCGACGCTCCGCGATCAACTGGAGATGGTGGGGCGCGTCGAAGTCCGCGAGAAACCCGAACTGCTCTGGGACCAGCCGCATCTTGAGCCGCTGTACATGCGGCTGGAGGAGGCCTTGGAGATCGGCGAGCGGCATTCGATCCTGGAACGCAAGATGGAACTGATCTCCGAGACGGCTCGCACGGCTCTCGACCTGCTGCAAGGGCGACGCACGCTGCGTGTCGAGTGGTATGTGGTGATCCTGATCGTGCTGGAAATCTTGCTCTTCTGCTACGAGCTGTTCTTCTACCATCCTCCGGGCTCGACGGGTTGACGCCGCAAGGCCCGCGTTCAGGCCACGGATCCGTCGATCCCCGTGCCGGCATTACCGTGCCCGCGCGATGCGGCAGGCATGCGGCCGGATTCCCGACGCATGCCTGCCACGTTGTCCGCCGTCTCCCGGCGCGAGTTCAAAGCCTGTCCTAAGCTGGGTTGGTGGAATCCGTTCCGCGGCGGGCCGATGTATCGGTTTTGAAACATACGGCTCGAGTCCGGATGTTTTTCCTGCCCGCTTCAGCGGCTATAATCGGCGACACTCCGCAGGTCCTGCCTACCTCAGTTCACCCCTTGCTCCAGGTATCCACGATGCAAGTACGATCGATCGTCTCCCTCAGCCTCCTGTTCCTGTTGTCCTTCGCCGGCGTGTCGCGTGCCGATGAAGCGGCGGCCATCGCCGAAGTCGAGAAGGCGGGAGGGACCGTGCGTCCGATCGCCAAGGATTCGGATGAGAAGGAAGCGGCGTTCCATCTGTCGAGCACGGAAGTCAATGACGCCAGCCTAACGAAGCTGAAGGAGATCCCGAAGCTGATCTGGCTGAACCTGCGTGGCACCAAGATCACGGACGCGGGATTGGCGAGTGTGGCGGAGGTGAAGTCGCTGACGCAACTGCATCTGGAGCGAACGGCGATCACCGATGCCGGCCTCGCGCATCTTGCGGGCCTTGAGAACCTGGAATACCTGAACCTTTACGACACGAAGGTCACCAACGCCGGTCTGGAGCAGCTAAAGAACCTCAAGAAGCTGAAGAAGCTCTACGTCTGGCAGACGGGCGTCACGAAGGAGGGCGTCGCGAAGCTGAAGGAGAGCCTGCCGGAGCTGTATGTGAATTTAGGAGCCGAAGCGGAGCCGAGTCCGCCGACCAAGGCGCTGGCAATGGGCCGTTATGTGCGCATCCGCTTGGAGGGCGAGAAGCGAATCCTGTCGCTGGCCGAAGTGCAGATCATCGAGACGGCGAGCGGCAAGGAGCTGCAGAAGGGCGCGAAGGCCAGCCAGTCGTCCAACTTCGGTGAAGCGGTCGCCGATCGCGCCGTCGACGGCAACGTGGAAGGCAAGTTCGAGCAGGGTTCGGTCACGCACACCAACGAAGAGACCAACCCCTGGTGGCTCGTCGACCTCGGCGACACGCAGGACATCGGCAAGATCGTCGTGCACAACCGATCCGACTGCTGCGGCGACCGCCTGAAGGACGCCGTCGTGGAAGTCATCGATCGCTCGCTGACGCCCGTCTACACCGGCAAGATCGCCGAAGTGAAGGACGGCAGCGTCACCGAACTGGTGGCTCCCTAGCCAACGCGAGGGCTAACCACGGAGATTCCCTGGGGACTCCGTGGTTCCGCAGCCGGTAAAAGAACAACTCCGGGCCGTACGCGTCACCCGATCGTGACGGTGCGGCCCGTCTTCACGCTCTCCACTTCCGCTTCAATGATGCGGATCGTGTTCCAGGCATCCTCGACCGTGACGGTCGTCGGCTTGCGGCCATTCTGGATGCAATCGAGCATGTAGTCGATCTCGAGGTCGTAGCCCATCACGGACGCGACTTCGATCTCGGCCATCGGCTTGCCCGGTTCGTAGACGACGAGCACGGGCGACTTCGTGAGATCGAAGACGGCCGTCGCTCGCTCGAAGTTGACCGTGAAGCCCATGCGGAAGGTGTAGCCATCGGCCATGGCCCAGCTTCCTTCGGCGGTTACCAGCGGCACGTCGGCGTACTGGTAGTGCGTGAAGATATGGTCTGGCTGGTTGGTCATCTTGGAGTAGCCGAAGCTCGTGACGGCCTGGGGCATGCCGAAGCAAAACTGCACGAAGTCGGTATCGTGGATGTGCAGGTCGAGGGCCGCGCCGCCGCTGCGGTCGCCGTTCAGGTAGAACGGTCCGCCCGGATGGTTGATGAGGCGATGGAACTTCGCGGAGTAGACCTTGCCGTAGCGTTGGTCTTGGATGGCCTCACGGAGCCAAGTCCAGCCGGGCCAGAACCGCATGCAATGTCCGACGAAGGCGATGCCCTTCGCGTGCCGCGCCGCGTCCACCAGCTGTTCGGCATCCTTCGCAAACCGCGCCAGCGGCTTCTCGATCATCAGGTGCTGGCCGGCCTTCAACACTTCACAGCCGAAGCGCACATGCAGGTCGGTGGGCAGGCAGATGTCGACGAGGTCGATCTCGGGGTTGCCGATGACCTGGTGGATGTCCGTGAACCGATGCACATCCTGCAGCTGTTCGACGCCGGCCATGGCCTGGCCTTCGACGTTACCTTCGGCGCGAGCTTGTCCGGCGAGCCGTTTGGGATCGGCATCGCAGATCGCGACAATCTTCGCGTTCGGATGGCGTCGATAGACGTCCAGATGGGTGAGCCCCATCATTCCCAATCCGACTACACCGACTCGTACCATGATCAGTTCCTTCGTGACAGAGTGACGTTCCCGGAGGCCTGTGCGCTCCCTGGCGCATCGGCGATGGAGTCCGCGGCGATCAGCCCAGGACTTCGGCGATCTTGCTGGCCGTGACCGGCTGGATCACTCCGCGTTCCGTGATGATCCCGCGAATGTACCGGGCGGGCGTGACATCGAAAGCGGGATTATAGACGGAAATTCCCTCGGGTGCGGTTCGCATGCCGAAGCCCTGGGTAATTTCGGCCGGGGACCGTTCCTCGATGGGAATCCCGTCGCCGTCGGGGAGTAGCCGGTCGAAGGTCGTGCTGGGGGCGGCGACGTAGAACGGGACGCCATGTTCGGCGGCGAGCACGGCCAGGCCATAGGTGCCGATCTTGTTGGCGGTGTCGCCATTGGCCGCGATGCGATCCGCGCCCACCACCACGGCCTGCACTCCAATCTTGCGCATGACGTGGGCCGCCATGGAATCGCAGATAAGGGTGGCGGGAATGCGGCGTTGGAGCAGTTCCCAGGCGGTGAGACGAGCGCCTTGGAGCAGCGGGCGCGTCTCGTCAACATACACATGCAGCCGCTTGCCCTGGTCCTGGGCGGCGAAGAAGCAGGCGAGCGCGGTGCCGTATTCGCTGGTGGCGAGGCCGCCCGCGTTGCAGTGCGTCATCACGTTCCAGCCATCGGCCAGCAGGTTCGCGCCGTGGTTTCCAATCGCGTGGCACAGCTGCCGATCCTCCTCGTGGATCCGGCGTGCTTCGACGAGCAGTTCATCACGAAAGTCGTCATCCGACAGGTCCGCGGGCAGCGCGCGAGCCCGGGCCTTCATGCGGTCCAGTGCGTAGAAAAGGTTCACGGCCGTCGGCCGGCTCGTGGCCAGCTCGTCGGCGATCCCGTCCAGTCGCTCCCGGGCGTTCACGCCTCCCTGCGCCTTGAGGCCGACGCAGACGCCGTAGGCGGCGGCGATGCCGATGGCCGGAGCGCCCCGCACGCGCAGCGACCGGATCGCCTCGAACACCGACTCCACCGTGTGACAGTCCATGGTCACCAGTTCAAGCGGCAAGCGAGTCTGGTCCAGCAGTCGCAGGCATCCCTCTCGGTCGCCCAGCCATTGCGCGCTGACTACGGTCGGTCTCGATTCGGACATGCGTGCGTCGACTCCTGCGAATGAAAATACCCTGAGCGGTTCCCGCGAAGAGACTACCGTGGCCTCAGGCGAACGGATCGGCCAGGGGCATGCCGAACGTCTCGGCGACGGCCTGGTTGGTCACCTGTCCCCGGTGCACGTTGACAGCGGCGGCGATCGGGCGACTCTGCCTCGCCGCGGCTTCGATGCCCGTCGCGGCGATGCGCAGCGCCCAGGGCAGCGTGACGTTGCACAGCGCGAAGGTGCTCGTGCGGCCCACTGCGCCGGGCATGTTCGTGACGCAGTAGTGCACGACGCCTTCCTCGACGAACGTGGGGTCGCTGTGAGTCGTGGGACGCGATGTTTCCACCGATCCGCCCTGGTCGATGGCGACGTCGATGATCACGCTGCCCTGCTTCATGAGGGCGAGATCCTGGCGCTGGATGAGGCGTGGAGCTTTCGCGCCCGGGATCAACACGGCGCCGATCACGAGGTCGGCCAGGCGCAGCTGCTCGCGAATGGTGTGGCGATCGCTGAATAGGCAGTTGACGTTGGCGGGCATGATGTCGTCGAGGTAGCGGAGGCGGTCCATGTTGACATCGAGGATGGCGACGTCGGCCTGGAAGCCGGCGGCGATGCGGGCGGCATTCGCGCCAACGACGCCGCCGCCAAGGATGGTGATGTGCGCCGGAGCCACCCCGGGCACTCCGCCCAGCAGGATGCCGCGTCCCATCTGCGGACGCTCCAAGTACTTCGCGCCCTCCTGGATGCTCATCCGCCCCGCCACTTCACTCATCGGCGTCAGCAATGGCAGACGGCCCTGGTCGTCGCGCAACGTCTCATAGGCCACGCAGGTCGCGCCGCTCGCGACCATCGCCTCGGTCAGTTCGCGACTGGCGGCGAAGTGGAAGTAGGTGAAGAGGACCTGCCCCGGGCGAATGCGCGGCCACTCGGCGGGCAGCGGCTCCTTGACCTTCACGATCATGTCCGCCTGGCCGAACACGGTGTCGACATCCACCAGTTCCGCGCCGGCTCGCGCGTAGTCTTCATCGGCCAGGCCGGAGCCCACGCCGGCGCCCGCTTCCACCAGCACGCGATGGCCTCGCCGCACCAACTCTTCGACACCCACCGGCAACATCGCGACGCGGTATTCATCGCGCTTGATCTCTTTCGGAACGCCGACAATCATGATGGCACCACCTCGACGTGAAACGTTGTTCGTGGGAAGAGCTGTTCGTG
>CAZUJM010000070.1:5734-13360 GCA_964620405.1 uncultured Pirellulaceae bacterium
CATCGGCGGATCGCTATCACAAGCGGCGGCCGTTGACGAGAGCTTCGGCCGCTTGTTCCCCGGAATGCACGCACTGCGGAACGCCCACGCCGCGCAGGTAGTTTCCGGCCAGCGCGAGGCCCGGCAAGCCGGCCACCTGGCGCTCGATCGCTTCGACCAGCGCCAAGTGTCCGAGTTCATACTGGGGCATCGCGTGCGGCCAGCGCACAACGCGAACTAATTGCGGCGTACCGGAAGCGTGCAGCCAGTGCTCCACTTCCCCCCGCGCGATCCGCTCCAGTTCCTCATCCGGCGCATCCGCGAGACCGGGATGAAGCGATCCGCCCAGGAAGACGCGCAGCAGGTGCGAACCGGCCGGCGCGCGGTCGGGGAACTTATTGCTCGAATAGCTGATGGCGAGCGCCTGGCGATGCTCACTCGACGGGATCACGCAGCCGAAGGCGTCCAAGGGTCGGCGCAGCTGATCGGCCCGATATCCCAGGCAGACCACCGCGGAACTGGCGGCCGGAATGCGCCCCAGCGACTCGGCCACCGCGGGGCCGGCTTCTCGCAGCACTTGAGCCGCTCCCGTCACGGGCAGCGCCACCACGACGGCATCGAACGCGCTCTCCGCCGCCGCTCCTGCCGAGGGCATCGTCGAGGGCGGGCCGGCCACGAGCCAGCGTCCGTCGGCAGTGCGCCGCAGCGTTTCCACGGGCGAGGCGAGCCGCAGTTCGGTGCGTTGCAGCTGGCTGGCGAGGGCCGCGATCCAGGAGGTCATGCCGTCGCGCGGCGCGATGAACAGGCTGTAGCGAGCGCCGCGATCCTGGCCCGCCTGCCGCGACTGCCGCTCGCGGCGCTGCATGGCGCGGTAGAGGCTGCCATGCTCGCGCGCCATCTGCACCATCTGCGGCAACGCCGCTTGGACGCTGAGTCGATCGGGGTCGGCCGTGTAGATTCCCGACACAAGCGGTTCGACGAGCCGCTCAAACGCTTCGCGTCCCAATCGCCGCGTCGCGAACTGCCGCAACGACTCCTCCTTCGCCTGCTTCGGCTCGCGAATCCACGGCTCCAAGCACAGCCGCAGCTTCCCCCAGGGGCTCAACAATCGCGACCGCAGTATGGGCGCGAAACGCGACGGAGCCATCAGTTGGAAACCTTCGGGCACGGGATGGAGTTCACCATGCCAAGCCACATGGGCGCCACGATTCCGTTCGGCCGTCGGAATCAGCATCGCGCCCAGTCCCAGTCGTTCGGTCAGCCGCTCGGCCCAGGGAGCGGAAGGGCCGCGGAGGAAGTTGTCGGCCGCCTGCTCGACCATGTACCCGGATTCGCGATGCGTCCCCAGGATTCCGCCCAACCGGTCCTGGGATTCGAAGAGCACCAGCGAAGCCTCGGGGCACAGCGTCTCCAGTCGCAGCGCAGCGGCGAGCCCCGAGATGCCGCCTCCCAGAATGGCGACTCGTTTCGGCAAGGCCGATGGATCGGGGACCGAGGAGTTCATGGGAGCATCATAAGAAATCGAAACGTTCCCCGGGAGGTGCCGCGGCTCACGGCGACAGGCGGCTGTCGGCCCGCGTCCTCGCAAAACCAGAGCGAAACGACCATGATGGCGCAGGTGGCCCTGGCGGTCCGATGTTTCGGCGACGCGGCGAGGCGGTTCGCCCGATGCTTCCCACTTGATTCCGTGGCAGCTCTTTGTCACAACCTAAAGTCCGACGGAACGGCGCCGCGCCGACAGGACGGCCGCTCGCTTCCCCCGTCCGCACCCCCTGCCCCGCAACATTCGACCTGCTGGAGTCCCAGCCTTTGAACATCGGCCCCACGACGATTGAGGACACTTTCGCCGAAGCGTTCGGGATGCACTACACGCGCCTGGTCGTCACGGCGGAGGATGGCGAATGGCTGGAGGCGGGCCTGCGCGAGTTCTGCGGCTACAGCACCTCCGTGATCGCCTGCGACCTGGAGGTGGGCGTCGAGCAATGGCTGTCAAGCGATGCAACTCCCGATGGCCGTCCGGGCGCGAGCGTCCTGTGCTTTGGTTTTTCGCGCGACGCGCTGGCCAAGGCGGTGCCGATGCGCACCGGACAGTGCCTGATGACCTGCCCCACGACGGCCGTCTTCAACGGGCTGTTCGACACCGAGAAGAAGATCCCGCTCGGCAAGTCGATTCGCTTCTTCGGCGATGGATACCAGAAGAGCAAGCGGCTGGAGGGGCGGCGCTATTGGCGCATCCCGGTGATGGACGGCGAGTTCCTGGTGGAGGATCAGTTGGGCGCGGCGAAAGGCGTGGGAGGCGGCAACCTGATCGTGCAGGGACGAACCCTGGCGGCGGTATCAGCGGCCGTGCGTCGCGCGGTCGCGGCCATTCGTGAAGTGCCGGGGGTGATCCTGCCGTTTCCGGGCGGAGTCGCTCGCAGCGGCAGCAAGGTCGGTTCGCGGTACAAGGGCCTGCCCGCCTCCACGGCCGACAGCTTCTGCCCGACGTTGCGTGCCCGCGTGGAAAGCCGCCTGCATCCCGACGCGTGCTACGCGATGGAGATCGTCATCGACGGCACCGACGTGCCAGCGGTCGCCCGCGCGATGCGGGCGGGCCTGCAGGCCGCCGCCGGCGAGCAGATCGTCGCCATCAGCGCCGGCAATTACGGCGGGAAGCTCGGCAAGTTCCACTTCCCGCTGCAGCGACTGGACGAACTGGTCGGCTGAAGCGGCGGACGGTTGCCCGCCCAAGCAGGGAAGACGTGGCGAGCAACCTCTAAGCCGCGCGACGAGGCCGCTGCAGTCCGTCGTCTTCGGAACGGAAGATCTGGCCGACCAGCGAGGGCATCGAGATTTTGCCCGCCGCCGGCGACGCGTTCGGAGCGGCCGGAGCTTCGGGCTCGCCCATCGTGTACACATGCACGTCGCGCTGCGGAAACGGAATCGTGAAACCGTGCTCGTCAAATCCCAGCTTGATCTTCTCGGTCAAACGCCATCGCACGTCCCAGTAGTCGCAATTGCGCACCCAGGGACGCACCACGAAATTCACGCTGTGGTCGGCCAGTTCATGCACGGCCACGACCGGCGCCGGATCCTGCAGCACCTGCGGATCGGACCGCACGACGCCTTCGAGGAACTGCTTCACGGCCTGCAGGTTGTCGTTGTATCCACAGCCGACAATCATGTCGACGCGGCGCGTGGGCTTGGAACTGTAGTTCGTGATGTTCCCGCTGGTGATCGCGCTGTTGGGCACGACGATCTCGACGTTGTCCGGCGTGCGGAGCATCGTGCTGAAGACGTTGATCTCCTCGACAATCCCCTTGGTGCCGGCCGCTTCGATCGAGTCACCGACCTTGAAGGGCCGGAAGAGGATGATGAGCACTCCGGCGGCGAAGTTTGAGAGCGACCCTTGCAGCGCCATGCCGATGGCGAGGCCGGCGGCCGCGAGGACGGCGGTGAGTGACGTGGTGTTGACACCCACGCGGTCCAGCGATGCCAGCGCGGCGGCGCAAAGCACGAAGGCATAGGTCATGCGGCAGACGAAGCGAGCGAGCGTCTCGTCGATCTCCGCTCGACTCAGTACGCCCCACAGCACGCGTTCCGCCATCTTGGCGGCCATCTTGCCGAAGTAGAAGATCGCGGCCGCGGCCAGGCAGTTGGTGAACAGTTCAGGTCCGCTCTTGACCAGGAACGCGTCGATCCGGGCCTTGAGCCCATAGAGTCCCATTCGGTCCAGCACCTTCAGCAGCGCGGCCATGTCGGCCAGCAAGGGAGTCAGCATGGTCAAGCCTCCTGTTCCTGGAAGAGTCCGCCAGCGCGGGCGGCGGACTGTAGCCGAAGAAGGCGTGACGGGCAATCAGAGATTCAGAGCAGGCCAGCCGGGGGAAAAGGTACCGCGCTGGGACTCTTCATTTTTTTTAACCACAGAGAGCACCAAGAGCACGGAGGCCGATGGGAACCTCGGTGCTCTTGGTGCTCTCCGTGGTTTCAAGAAAAACCACTCCCGGTCAGTCCGGCTTGAGCCGCTGGCGGGCCATCTCGCAGTATTCCGCATTGCAGTCAATGCCTGCATAGCGTCGCTGGAGGCGGCGGGCGACGACGGCGGTGGTGCCGCTGCCGAGGAACGGATCGAGCACGAGGCCGCCCGCGGGGCAGCCGGCCAGGATGCAGTGGGTCACCAGCGATTCGGGAAAGACGGCGAAGTGGGCGCCGCGGAACTTCGAGAGCGGGATCGACCAGACGGTGCGTTTGTTGCGTCCCGCCGGATGGAACGCCTGGTCCCAGCGGCCGTCGTGCAGGTTGGCATGGCCGCCGTTCTTGCCCGCTTCGGGCGTGCTGTCGCGCTGGAAGAAGTGCTTGCGTCCGCCGCGCATCCGGCTGTTCTCGCTGAACGTCACATGCGGTTCCCGGATCGCGTCCGCGTCGTAGTAGTATTCGGCCGACTTCGTCAGGCAGAAGACATACTCATGGTCGGTCGTCGGCCGATCCTTGACGGCCGACGGCATGGCGTTCGGCTTGTGCCAGATGATGTCGCTGCGAAGGATCCAGCCATCGTCTTGCAGCGCGAAGGCAACGCGCCAGGGCAGTCCCAGCAGCCGCTTCGCCTCGTACTTGTCGCCCAGCACCAGCCACAGCGAGCCGGTGCTGCGCAGCGCGCGACGCGCTTCGCGGAACACCTGTACCAGCCGCTCGACGTACTCCGCAGGCGAACCCTCCTGGCCGATCTGCGACGCGTCGGCATAGTTTCGCTGCTGGTAGTACGGCGGGCTGGTCACGATCGTATCGACCGATTCGTCGGCGAACAAGCGCAGCTGCTGCTCCGCGTCGCCGCAGTAGATCTGGTCCGCCTGCGGAACGATCGTGGTCATCGCCACCTCCGGGCGTTGCTTTGGTACGTCTGGATCGTAACGCTACATCTTGTCGACGACGGAGATGCCCAGCAGCTGCAGTCCCAGCTTCAGGGTGCGGGCGACAAGGTCGCAGAGCAGCAGGCGCTCCTGTTGCAGCTCGGCGGTTTCGGCGCGCAGCACCGGACAGGCCTCGTAGAACTCCGAGAACAGCGTCGCGAGGCCATGGAGGTAGGCGGCCAGCAGGTTCGGCCGGAAATCGACGACGACTTCGTCGAGCGCCTCGGGGAAACGCAGCAGCGCGAGCGCCAGTTCGCGCTGCTTGGCGTGCGCGAAACTCCATGGCGCCGGCTGCTGGCGGCGGGCTTCGATGTCGACCTGGCCGCGGGCGAAGATCTGGATGACGCGCGCGTACGAATACTGCAGGTAGGTCGCCGTGTTGCCCTTGAGCGCGACCATTTTGTCCTCGCTGTAGACATAGTCGCTCGATCGGTTCTGCGACAGGTCGGCATACTTGATGGCCGCGTGGCCGACCACATGCGCGATCTCGTCGCGCTGCGCCTCGCTCAGTTCGCGTCCGTTCGGCTTGGCGTCGTCGTTGTCGGCAACCACCTGCCGCGCGCGGGCGACGGCTTCGTCCAGCAGGCCCTGCAGGCCAACCATCGTACCGGCCCGAGTCTTGAACGGCCGGCCATCGTCGCCGAGCACCGTGCCGAAGTCGATGTGGCGAAGGTCGACGTCCTGGAATCCCCAGAGCCGCGCGGCGGCGAAGAGGTACTGGAAATGGTCGCCCTGCCGGAAGTCGACGACGTACAGGATCGAATCGGGCGACCAGCGTTCGACGCGATACTGGATGGTGGCGAGGTCGGTGGTGGCGTAAAGGAAGGCGCCATCCTGCTTGCGGATGATCATGGGCGCGTCGAAGCCGTCCAGGAATACGCAGGTCGCGCCCTCGCTGAGACGCGCCAGGTCGCGGCGCAGAAAGTCGTCGACGACGGACTTGAGGCGATCCTGATAGAAACTCTCGCCCAACTCCTCGTCGAACTGCACGTCGAGGCGATCATAGATGTGCTGGATCGCCGCGCGGCAGGCTGGCAGGAACTCGCGCCACAAAGCCAGGTTCTCGGCATCGCCCTCGTGCAGCTTGACCGTCTCCCGCAAAACGGCCTGCTCGATGTCGGCATGGGCGCGAACCAGGGCCAGCTGCCCCGGATCGGCCTCCACCTTCGCCTGCTTCGCCGCCGCCTCGGACAGCTCTTCGCGCGTTTCGCCGATCTGCGAAGCCAGCCGCTTGGCAGCCTTCGCCGCCTTTTTCGCTTCGGCCGGATCGGTCGGCGCCGGTCGCGCCGCTTCGGCTTCCAGCTTGGCCAGTCGTTCGCGGAGCGGACCCTGGGTCGCCACGGCTTCGTGGTAGTCCATCACCTGGCGGACCACACGATAGACGCGCCCCAGCTCCTGCACCGGATCGGCGGCGAACGCCTTCGCATCGCCGAAGTTGCGGTAGCCGTAGATGATCATGCCGAACTGCGTGCCCCAGTCACCCAGGTGGTTGTCGGTGATGACTCGATGCCCCAGGAAACGCAGGAGGCGACTGATGGCGTCGCCAATGACGGTGGAGCGGATGTGGCCCACATGCAGCGGCTTGGCCACGTTCGGCGACGAAAAGTCAACGATGAAGGTGCGCGGCTCGCGCGCGGGCTCCACGCCCAGGCGTGGGTCGGCCACCAGCCGGTCCATTTGCGCGGAGAGCGTCGAGGGCAACAGCCGCAGGTTGATGAACCCCGGGCCGGCGACTTCAGGCGGCTCGCAGAGATCCGCGACGTCGAGCGCCGCCACCACGCGTTCCGCCACCTGCCGCGGCGGCTGGCCCAACTGCTTGCCGAGCGACATCGCGAAGTTCGCCTGGTAGTCGCCAAATCGCGCGTCCTGCGCAGGGCGGATCATCTCCAGCGACGGAGCCGGATTCTCGACCAAGGTTTGCAGAGCGGTCGCGAAGCGGCGACGCAGTTCGTTCAGGTTGTTCATGGACTACCACGCGGGAAGACTCGGGGAGAAACGCCCTCCATGGGCACGCGAGGCTCCCACTGTAACGAAATGCGCGGCGAGCGGAAATCGGCGGTCGGTTCGCCGCCCGGGCACGCGATGCGCAAAACGCCAACCGACACGCAGACCCGGGTAAGCAGACCCGGGACTTAGACTCGCCCAGGCGACGGCGGGGAACGATCGTCTAGCGGGCCGCCGGTGCCGACGGCTCCCACTCCACACGCGTTCCTTCCGCCCACAGGTCTTCGAGCGAGAAGTAGCGTCGCGTCTCCTCATCGAAGAGGTGGATCACGACGTTGCCGTAGTCCTGCAGGATCCAACGACTGTCGGTGTAGCCTTCGCGGCCCAGGCGACGGTGGCAATCACGAAGTAGTCGAAGATCTGCGTCAGGTGCCGCACGTCCAAAACCACAATGTCGCGACCCCGGTTCTCGTCCACGGTCCGCGCCGCCGCGATCGCCAGTTCGAGGCTTCGCACAGCTGGATCCACGCCGGATGAACGGGCCGAGGAACGATTGACGGTAGTTGCCACGCGATTTTCCTTGACAGAAGAGGCGAGGGAGCCAAGCCGGCTGGGCTCCCTTCAGGCCCTCATCGTACCGGGCTGCTGGCATCGCGGCAATAAACGGAGTCCCCGGCGGCCAGATTAACGGGGTCGGCGGACTAGGGCGTTCTCGGTTCGTGGCAGGGTTCGTGGCAGGGGTCGTGGCTTACCACGGAGAGCACGGAGACCACGGAGATTCCCGCTGCCTCGACTGCGACGGCAAAAAATGAGCCCT
>CAZUJM010000070.1:13370-24699 GCA_964620405.1 uncultured Pirellulaceae bacterium
CCCCACGAAGCCACCGCCTGCGCCAACCGAGATTAGCACTCAAGCGGGCGATCAGGAAAATTCACCTCCCGGCATCGGCATTCGGAACGCAAAGCCTTGGAATCTGGAGGTTTTGTGGTTATTGTGAAGCCTGCACAGCCTTGGCGATTTCCCCTTGGCGGGAACCTTTTGCCAGCCCCAACGATATCTATCCGCGGAACGGAGATTACGTCCCATGAGGTCTGCCTGCTGGAATGTCTGTTTGGTACTCGCTGCCGTGGCGACCTGGGCGGTTGTGGGCGAGCGGGTTCAGGCCGCTCGGCCCGAGGCAGGCTCGAAGGGCAAGCCGGCCACTGAGAAGGTCGAATTGTTCGCGGCCATGAAGGCGGACCAGATCGAAGTCAAGCTGATTCCCAAGGACGCCACGCAGTCGACGGTAATCATCCGCAACAAGACCGATAAACCGCTATCCATCCGCCTGCCCGATGCGTTCGTCGGTCGCCCGATCCTGGCCCAGGACGGCGGCGACGGCGGTGGCGGCCGGAACAACAACAGCAGCAGCTCCTCCAGCAGCAACCAGTCCATGGGTGGCGGCATGGGCATGATGGGCGGCATGGGTGGCATGGGTGGCATGGGTGGTGGCTTCTTCGATGTCGGCCCCGATCGGGCCGGCAAGTTCAAGGTCACCACGGTCTGCCTGGAGCATGGCAAGGCCGATCCCAACCCCCGCGTACCCTACGAGATCGCTCCCATCGCCGAGTTCACGCAGGACGCGGCCCTTATCGAAGTCTGCCAGATGCTGGGTCGCGACGAACTCGACCAGAAGACCGCGCAGGCCGCTGCCTGGCATCTCAGCGACAAGCTGAGCTGGCAGGAGCTGGCGGCGAAGGTTGGCGTGAAGCATCTGAATGGCAGCGTCGAAGCGTTCTTCCAGCCGCAGCATGTGCAGGGAGCAGCCCAGGCCGTGCAGGTGGCGCACCAGCGAGCTGCGAAGAAGCAGGCCGATGAGGTATCGCCGGGTGAGAAGGCCGATGCCGAAGCTGCCGCGCTGTCGAACCAGACGGCTGGGCAACGGTAGTCGCGGTTCGAGTGGGGTCGAGTCTGGTGGTCTGGCGATTTCGCTTCGAGTGCGGCCGGGACGGCCGCGCTCCATCTAGCTATCCAGCCAGTTGCGTTGGTCGCGTAGTTGCCAGGTGAGGCGTTCGATTTCGCGCCGATAGTCGTCGCCCTGCTGCTGCCAGCACAGAGCCTGCTGCTGCAAAGCCGCTTCCCGCCGTTCCAGTTCGCGTTCCCTGCACGCCAGTTCGGCCGTGCGGGCTTCTAGTTCGTCGTAACGGCGATCGGCCCAGATCTGGATCTCGCGATACTGCTGCCGGATCCGCTGCTCCTGGGACTGCAACTCCTGCCGAATCGACTGCAGCTCTTCCCGGCGGTGCACCAGGGAATCGCTGGCCATCCGGTAGTGATCGGCCAGGCGTGCGCGGAGTTCGGCGAGCGTACGAGTCAGATCCACGCGAGGTACGTGGTCCACCAGTTCCTCCCACAACTGCTCCGTGGCCAAACGCAGCTCCAAGGCTTCGCGGTGCAGGTCGGTCGATTCGTCGTGCAATCGCTCCACATCGCGTTGACGCCGAATGACGGCCAGTTCGCGCTGCTGCAGTTCCATGCGATCTTTTTCGAGAGCTTCCCACTCCGCCTGGAAATCCAGTCCCAAGGCGGCGGCGCGGGCCGCTTGATCAAAATCCTCGTCGAGCAGCTGTTCGATCTCCACGGATACGGTCGGGGGCTCGCCCGGTGCCGGACGCGCGACCACGGGACCGGTGCGGGCGTCGTGGAGTTCTGCGGAACTGCGAGACAGGTCGAGCCCTGCGTCGACGACCGATCGCGCAGGCTCCCCCAACGGAAGGGCCGCCCCCTTGCCTCCAGGAATCTCCAGCCCCGTCTCCGTCTCACCAAACGCGCCGCGCAGCCGCTGCACGCGCAGGTCGTTCTCCAGCTTGGCCGTCCGTGCGTTCAGGACCGCTTCACGATCTTCCAGGGCCCGCTGTTTTTCCCGCAGAATCGAAGCCAGCTCCAAGGCTTGCATACGGAGCTGCTGGCTGGCCGCTTGAGCGTCGTAACCGGCGATCGCTTGCAGGTCTTCCCAGGACGGCCCGTCCCCCTCCATCGCGTCCGGAGCCTCCACCGCCTCGTAACGATGGGCGGCATCGAAACGCATCTGGAGATCAGGCCGCGACAAGAGATCGGGGTGCCTGGGAAGACCCGGGCGACCCAGCGGCGAAGACGGTGCATCCGAGATGGCCATGCGGCGACCCTTGACTTGCTGAAGACCGGCGAGCCCTTGGGCTGACGCCCTCCCGGAGAGCGTACCCAAGCGTGTAACGGCTGCGGGACCGAGGCCCTTCCTTCGATCCCTCCTTCCCTATCGTCAAAGTTTGACACCTCGATTCAAATTATTTTGGTGCGTGGCCTCAAGTTCCGCCCGCCCCCAGCGAAGACTGCTCCCCCGCAGGCCTGCCCACTACTGGCTCGATGGTCGCGGCTCGATGGTCGCGGCTCCGACTTGCCGCCGCTAGCACGCCGTGCGACAATCGCTGCCCAGGCACTGGCGGGGCGTTCACGAATGGGGGCGTTCGCGCTGGATCCTGCGAGCCGCGAGCTTCTGGCGAGGCAGTCGGTCACTGGCCTCCCGCACGCGTGTCCGTTGCAGGTGGACCCTCGGGAGGTGCGACAAGCACGACAATGAAACTCGAACCCATGGGCGATAAGGTGATTGTGCGGCGTTCGGAAGCGGAGGAGCAGACGGCGGGAGGCATCCTGCTGCCTTCGGCCAGCCAGACGGCTCCCTTGCAGGGACGTGTTCTGTCCGTCGGCGACGGCCGTCGCCTGCCCGACGGAACGCGGGTCGCCAGTCAGGTGCAGGAGGGCGATCGCGTCGTGTTCAACTCCTATGCGGGCATGGAGATCGTGTTCGAGGAGGAACAGTTGCTGATCCTGAGCGAGGACGAGATCCTGGCCGTCTTGGACTGACGGCGCCAGGAAGTACGCCGCCCTGAGGCTCTGGCGAGCATCGCCGCGGCGAACCGACATGCCGCAGCGTCCGGGCGGAGCGTACCGACTCCCCGGGCGACCTGGGATTGGCTTTGGCCGGATTCTGGACACACGATTTTCGCCGATAATCTAGTATCGTTCTTCGCACGGCCCAGCACGCGGCGTGGCCCGAGCCGCTCACGATCGTCGCCCCAAGCGTCGGTTGCTGCGTGCATTGCCCGGAGCACCGACTTGGCGTAACGTTAGGACGCCGCGCGAGCGTGCGGCAGAGGCGATGGGCGGCAGCCGGCTCACGAGGACCCATCCTCGGGGGGAACCGCGGGCCTCGCGTCGCAGGCGTTTCGCGTACATCCGGCCAGCACGATTTCCTTCTTTCCTGCAAGCGAGAAAACTGATGGCGATCTCCTCACGCGGTTCGTCCTTCACGGTACGCCAGTCGAGACGACACAGCACCCGGCTGTGGTTGATCGGGTGCCTAGCCGTCTGTCGGCTGGTCGGCCTGGGCCTGCCCGCCGCAGCCGATTCACCGGCTGCGGTACCTTCCGCCGCAACCGATTCACCGGCTGCTGTGCCTTCTGCCGCAGCCGATTCACCGGCTGCGGTGGCTTCCGCGCAGAAGAGCCCTGCCGAGATGGCCGTGATGGTGACGCGAGCGGCGGACTTCCTGAAAACCCGGCAGCAGGCCAACGGAGCCTTCAGTCCCGAATCGGGCCCCGGCGTGACGGCGCTGGTAACGACCGCCCTGCTGCGCCACGGGCGTGGCCCGGAGGACCCGGTGGTGGCGGGCGGCCTGAAGTACCTGGAAAGCATGGCCCATCCGTCCGGCGGCATCCATGCTCCCGAGTCGCTCTACCAGAACTACGAAACCTGCCTGGCGATCATGTGCTTCGTGGAGGCCAACCGCGACGGCCGCTACGACGCATTGCTGAAGAAAGCCGATGCGTTCGTGCGCAACATCCAGTGGGATGCGGGCGAGGGACTGGAATCGGCGGATCCGGGATATGGGGGAGCCGGTTATGGCAACCACAAGCGGCCCGACCTGTCGAATACGGCCTTCCTGATCGAAGCGTTGCACGCCTTGGGTCACGAGGCGAACGACGAGGCGATCCAGCAGGCGCTGGTGTTTGTGTCGCGTTGCCAGAACTTGGAGTCGCCGCACAACCAGACGCCTTTTGCGGCGAAAGTCGGCGATGGCGGTTTTTATTATTCCTCGGCGGCCGGCGGATCGAGCCAGGCGGGGACCGATGCCAACGGCGGCCTGCGGAGCTATGCGTCGATGACGTACGCGGGCCTGAAGAGCATGATCTTCGCCGGCGTGGACGCCGAGGATCCGCGGGTGAAGGCGGCGACGGCCTGGATCGCACGGCACTATGACTTGAAGACCAACCCCGGCATGGGCACCTCCGGGCTCTTCTACTACTACCATACGTTCGCCAAGGCCTTGGACGCCCTGGGAACCGAGACGTTCGTGGACGAGCAAGGCGTATCGCACGCTTGGCGCGACGAGTTGCGGGCGGAGCTTGCCTCGCGGCAGCGGTCGGACGGATCCTGGACAAACGATGACAAGCGTTGGTTGGAATCGAATCCGGACCTGGTGACGGGTTATGCTCTGCTGGCGCTGTCGTACGCTCGACCGACGGGGCGCTGACCGAGTCTGCGTGAGCACGGGCCTGCGTGAGCACGGGCCTGCCAGAGATTGGCGGGGCTTGATTTGCCGGGCTTAAGTGGCGGGGCGAACGGGGGGGGACGGGGTCCGGAACTGTCGGTTTTCCAGATCGGGGGTGGCGGCTATACTGGCGGTTTCGGCGGGGCGGTCCTCTCCGGATCTGCGTGCGTGTCGCCTCGTGTCTCGCTCCGACCTGCCTCGCTGGACGCCCCCTGCCATGCCCAAATACGTAGTCCGCTATGGTGCCACGCGGTCGCTCGGCGTGCTTTCGTCGCGTGGCAACGACCGGTTTGAGCGCGGCCACGAGGTGGTGGTGCGGACCGATCGCGGGCTGGAGCGGGGCGAAGTGCTCTGCCTGGCCACGGACGAGTCGGCACAGCACCTCAGCCATGCGGCCCATGGGCAGGTCCTGCGGCGAATGACGCAGGACGACCACTCCGAATGGGATCGCATCCAGGCGCAAGCCCGCCAAGACTTCGAAGCCTGCCGCAACCACATCCGGGCCATGAACTTGAGCATGGAGCTGGTGGATGTGGAGCGTCTGTTTGGTGGCGAACGACTGATTATCTACTACCTCTCCGAGGATCGCGTCGACTTCCGGGAACTCGTCAAGCGTCTGGCGGCCGAGTTCCAGACGCGGATTGAGATGCGGCAGATCGGCGTGCGCGACGAGGCCAAGCTGCTTGCCGACTACGGAGACTGCGGCAAGCCACTCTGCTGCAACACCCATCTATCGCAGATGCCGCCCGTCTCGATGAAGATGGCCAAGCTGCAGAAGGCGACGCTGGATCCCACGAAGATCTCCGGCCGCTGCGGTCGCTTGAAGTGCTGCCTGCGTTACGAGTACGACACCTACGTCGAGATGCAGCGGGAGCTGCCGCCGGCGGGATCGGATGTGATCACCCGCGATGGCCGCGGCCGAGTGCTCAGCCAGTCCATCCTGGCGCAGCAGCTGCTGGTCGAAATGGAAGACATGCGGCGGGTGCTGATCCCGGTGGCCGATGGGCTGACTGGATTGCCGCGAGGCCAAGGTGGGTTGCCGCGAGGCCAGAGTGGCAGGAAAGAGTCGTCGCGGCCCGAGGGGGGCCGCCGGGAACGCAGCGATCAGGAACACGGCAACCGGGAACACGGCAACCGGGAACGCAGCGAGGGCGGGCGCGACTCGTCGCGCCGGGAGTCCGATCGCGGGCGCCCGCAAGGACGGCGTCGCGAGGACGGGCCGCGATCGGGCGGCGGTTCTGGTTCGTCGACCGACGCGCCGGAGACGCGACCGCCGCGGGGCGATCGGCCGCGTCGCGAGTCGCAGCAGGGGCGCGGCGACCGGGGTCCACGCGGCCGCGAGGGTGAGCGTACGCCTCGGCCCGCGTCGCCTGACGACGCCGGACATCCGCTTCCCGACTCCGGCTCGCGACCTCCATCGCACGACAAACCGGGCGACCAGCAGCCCCCTGATTCAGCGGCCCTCGATCGGGCGGCGCACGATCAAGCGGCGCACGATCCGCCTTCCCACCTTCCCGTTCGGCAGGAGGGCACCGATCCCGCTCCTCCATCGACCCGTCCGGACCCCAGCCAGGATGAATGACGCGCTGCGCCTGATCGGCGAGCGTGGCGAGAAACCATGACGCACCCCCTAAAACGCCTCCTGAAAGAGGACCCTCGCTATCCGGTGGAGGCGTACGAGTTCGTGCGCGATGCCTTGGCGTATGCGCATGAAGTCATGCAGCTGGGGGCTTCCGCCGAGGGCGGCACGCCGGTCGACGAGGCCGATCGACACCTGACCGGCCAGGAGCTTTGCGAGGCCAGCCGCCGGTACGCGATCGAGCAGTATGGCATGATGGCGCGAGTGGTGCTGAACAGCTGGGGCATCCACAGCACCAGCGACGTGGGCGAACTGGTCTACAATCTGATCAACGTCGACCTGATGCGGAAGTCGCCGACCGACCGGCGCGAGGATTTCAACGACGTCTTTGACTTCCGGAAGGCCTTCCAAGACGACTTCGATTTCGCGGCCAGCCTGGAATCGGAACGAGAGCTTCCGGACGACGAATGAGGCCCGGGCTTAGCGCGGGGTGGCCCCCGTGCCCCGTCGAGGAGACGTGTCGATGAGTGCCCGGAAAACGGTCGTTTCGCGCGACAAGGTCACCGATCGCCAGGGCGAGGCGGTTCCGCGAGATGGCTTCACGATCGGTACGGCTTGGCAGGGCTGGCGACCGCCGCGACGCCGGGCCGTCCTCGCGGTGGCCCTGGCGATTCTCGCGAGCTGGGTCGCGTTCCTCGCCTGGATGATGGCCGCCCGCTGATCTGCGGGCGGCTCTCTTCGACTCGACCGATTCAGCCTCGAATGGTTGAACCACGGAGGGCACGGAGAGAGCTCAGAAGCTTGTTGCGCCGCGGGGGCTTGTGGCCCTAGGCCTTGGCGGCGTCGAGTGCCTGCTGCAGCTTGGACTTCGGCTGCACGCCGACGAACCGATCGGAGATGGTGCCGTTCTTGAACACGATCAACGTCGGGATGCTCATCACGCCGTACTGCTGAGCGGCTCCCGGGTTGTCGTCGATGTTCACCTTCATCACCTTGACGGCGCCGGCGTTTTCCACCGCCAGCTCCTCGATCATGGGCGTGATCTGGCGGCAGGGACCGCACCAGGGAGCCCAGAAATCGACCAAGACCGGCATGCTCGATTGCAACACTTCCTGGGCGAAACGGTCGTCGGTCAATTCGGCAACATTTCCCATCGCTCGGCAGACTCCATGAAACAGACTACGGTGAAACGGACTATAAAACAGACGAAGTAGCCCCCGACGGTTGGCAGCGAAAGGGCCTGCGTGAGTCGAGGCCGGCGAACCGGGATCGCCATGCGGACGGCATGGCGACCGGTAAACTTGCGATTTCCGGGGGCATTGCGAGATTATAGGGCCACTCGACGGGGGGTCAACACGCGGCATCCCCGCGGCCAAGGCGTCGGCGGCGGCCAATACATCGCAAGCGGCCAATAAGTCGCCAGCGAGCAGCGGAAGCCGTCGAGAGTCCATGGTGGGTTTGAGACGCGGGCGGCGGCAGTCAACCTCAGGGAGAACCGGCGATGGCGGAACCAACGGGCAGCGGCGAACGATTTCCGGCGTGGCTCGTGCGAAGACGGGACGACGGCACGCTGGAGACGGGCGTGCGGGAGATCGCGCGAGACGAACTTCCGGCGGGTGAAGTGCTGATCGAAGTGGACTGGTCCTCCATCAACTACAAGGACGCGTTGGCGGCGGCGGCGCATCCAGGCGTGGTGCGACATCTGCCCCATGTGCCGGGCGTCGACGCGGCGGGACATGTAGTGGCGAGCGATTCGGCTGCCTTCCGGCCGGGGCAGTCGGTGGTGGTGACGGGCAACGAACTGGGCGCGGGCCAATGGGGCGGCTGGAGTCGCTATATCCGGGTGCCGGCGGACTGGATCGTGCCGCTGCCGGACGGACTCACGCTGCGCGAGGCGATGATCCAGGGCACCGCGGGCTTCACGGCGGCCCAGTGTGTCCAGCGGCTGCTGCAGAACGGCGTGCAGCCGCAGGACGGCCCCATTCTGGTGACCGGAGCCACCGGGGGCGTGGGCTGCCTGGCCGTCCAGTTGCTGGCGCGACTTGGGTACCATGTCGCGGCCGTCTCCGGCAAACGCGATCATTGGGACTGGCTGCGCGGCCTGGGGGCGGCCGAAGTGCTGGACCGCGACGAGGTGCTGCCCGCCGCCAACTCGGCTGCCAGCCCGGCGTCCACCCCTAAACCCCTGGCTTCGGCGCGTTGGGCGGGAGTGGTCGATACGGTCGGGGGCGCGATCCTGGCGGCCGCCATTCGCGCCACGAAACCGCACGGCTGCGTGGCGGCTTGCGGCAATGTGGCCGGCACCGACCTGCCGTTGACCGTCTTTCCATTCATCCTGCGCGGCATCGCATTGGCCGGAGTGACTTCCCAGAACTGCCGCGCGACCGAACGAGCGGAGATCTGGCGGAAGCTGGCGGGCGAATGGAAACTGACCCGCGGCGACGAACTGGCCGAAGAGGTCGACCTGGAAGGCTTGGCGGCGGCGGTGGATCGAGTCGCTCGAGGCCAGGTGGCGGGCCGGATCGTGGTGCGAGTCCACTCGCGGGCGATCGGCTAAGCGGCGAGTCGATCTTCCGCGTCCACGGTTCCTACGAGGCCGACCCAGGGGAGATGTCCCCGCGGCCCGCGAATCCAACTGCTGCTATTGCTGGAAACCTCCCATGCTCCGATGGCTCCCCCTGCTGCTGCTGGCCCTGCCCTTCGTCGAACTCTGGCTGCTGCTGAAGATGGCGGAGCGGACGTCGGGAACCACGACCTTCTGGTGGGTGATCGGCTCGGCGGTCTTCGGGATCTGGATGGCGAAGTGGCAGTTGGTGCGAAACGCGGAGCGGATGCAGGCGTCGGCGGAGCGGGGCGAGGTGTCGGTGGGGGCGATCGCGGAGAGCACGTTGATTCTGGCCGGCGGTTTCCTGCTCGTGCTGCCCGGAATCCTCACGGACACGCTGGGCGCGCTGCTGCTGTGCCCTCCCATCCGCCGCTTCGTCTCCTCGCAACTGGCACGAGGCGCGCGCTTTGAGGTACACTCCTACACATACGGACGCCGTGAGGGTGGCAGCGGTGGACCGTTCGGCCGCGGGCCCTTCGGCGATACGCTGGGAGACGAACCGGACGACCCGAATGTCATCGACTCGTATGTGGTGAAACGCACGCAGTCACTGACGCGGGATGGACTGCCGGAAGGACCGACAGACAACTCGCCGGACCCACCGCACTGAGCGGCGGAAGCGGTCTGCCGGGACCTGCGGGAGGATGGTTGTTGCCAGCCTCACAGAGGTTGAGGGCGATGGCGAAGCGGTGCCCTGCAACCGTCCGCCGGACCGCTGCCAACGCGTCGGCAGGCTGTTCCTGACACCCGTTTCGCGTCATCGCCGCGAGGCCCGCCAAACGTTTCCGCGATAACTGCCCCGCCAACGGTCCCGACAACTGAACAGGGCGACCACGATGCGAAAACCGGATGGACCGACGCTGTTCCTGGGAGGGGCCATGCTGGTGGCCTTGGCCACCTTCGGCGGCCTGTTCCTGCACAGTTTCCGGGGCCGCCTGTCCACGGAGGCTGTCACTTCGGACACGGCACTCCCCGAAACGGCGGCGATGGAAACCGCGGCGACCGCGACTCGACGGTCCCTGGCGGACCTGCCCTTCGATGGTCGCCGCAGCTACGGCCACCTCAACCAACTCTGTGCGCTCGGGCCGCGTTTCAGCGGTTCGCCGGGCATGGTGAAGCAGCAGGAACTGCTCGAGAAGCATTTCCGAGAACTGGGCGCGAAGGTGGATCGCCAGCAGTTCCGTGTCCGCCATCCACTCTCCGGCGCCCCGGTCGACTTGGCGAACCTGGTCGTGCAGTGGCACCCCGACCGACAGGATCGGGTGCTGCTGTGTGCGCACTACGACACGCGTCCCTTCCCCGACCGCGATCCGGACCCCCGGCGGCGACGTGGGACGTTCCTGGGCGCGAATGACGGCGCCAGTGGCGTGGCCGTGCTGATGGAACTGGGGCGGCTGATGCCCGAGTTGAAGACGAGCTGGGGCGTGGACTTCGTGCTGTTCGATGGCGAGGAGCTGGTGTACGACGACGAGCGCAACGAATACTTCCTGGGCTCGCGGTATTTCGCGCAGAAGTATGTCGAGCAGCCGCCGCAGCATCGCTACAACGCGGCCGTGCTGCTGGACATGGTGGGAGACAAGCACCTGCAGTTGTTCCAGGAACGAATCAGCCTCGGTTGGGCGGACTCGCGGCCGTTGGTGGAGTCGATCTGGAAGAAGGCCGAGACGCTGGGCGTGCGGGAGTTCATTCCGCGGGGCCGCTACGAGATCCGGGACGATCATCTGATGCTGCACGACATCGCCGGCATTCCGGCCTGCGACCTGATCGACTTCGACTACGTCGCGCCCGGATCCCGTCGCTCGTTCTGGCACACCGAAGGTGATTCGCCCGACAAGTGTTCCGCCGAGTCGCTGGCCAAGGTGGGCTGGGTGGTGTGGGAGTGGCTGCGGGAAGGCGCGGAGCCGTTCGCGGTCCGTCGCGTGGCGCGGGAGGACGCGCCGTGAATCCGCTGCACCTCGTGCTGGCCTTGGGGCCGGTGGCCATCTATCTGTTCGTGCTGAGCGGGATTCTCTTCGGTCGGCACCCAACGGTCATTTCGGGCGCCCGCGACTCCCTGGCGTTGGCGCTCGCCTGCCTGGGCTTTGTGGTCCTGGGTCCCCTGCGGCTGTTCATGCCCGAGCAGTCAGCTTACCTGGGATCCTGGGTCTGGCTGCCCCTGGTCGCCCTCTACGGACTCGGTGCCCTGCTGGTGGTACTGCTGCTGCGGCCGCGTCTGGTGATCTACAACGTGGCGGCGGAACCGCTGCGTCCGCTGCTGGAGAACGTGGCCCGGGAGCTGGATGCCGACCGCCGCTGGGCCGGCTCCACGCTCGTCCTGCCCAACCTGGGCGTGCAGTTGACCCTGGAATCGTGGACGTCGATGCGAAACGTCCAGCTGGTGTCGGCGGGACCGGAACAGAATCTGGATGGCTGGCGCAGTCTGGGTCGTTCCCTGGAGGAAGAGCTGCGG
>CAZUJM010000070.1:24709-25410 GCA_964620405.1 uncultured Pirellulaceae bacterium
GGATGGCTGGCGCAGTCTAGAGAAGGCACTGCGGCAGGAACTGGGCACGCTGGCCGTCGGGCCCTGCCCGCGGGCGTTGAGCTGCCTGTTCTTTGCCTTGCTGCTGCTGGCGGTCATGGGCTTCTCCGTGGCCATCCAGCCGCAGGAACTGGCGGCAGGGATCGACCAACTGCTGGACCCCTGAACAACAACCCACTACACCCATTCCCCTCCCGCTTCCTCCCCACCCCATTTACCACACATCCCCCGCAAGGCCGTTGAGGCGGGACGGACGAGGCGGAGAAGTGCCAAGAGCCCTTGATCTTGGCCGGGTCGGCCGGTAAATTACGGGCTTCCCTTGATTATTAGCCCGCCGAGAGGGCGAGGCCGATACAAGAGCGGTCGATACAAGAGCATCCGGACTCGCGAGAGCGACCGGCCCGCTGGCTCCGACGCGGACTTTTCCGCATTCGGGCGGCCGGAGTGACGGTTCGCTGGGTCGAGTTAGGGTTTGCCAGAATATCCGTTTGCCAGATCATCCAGCGCGGGTGGACTAACGATTCACCGAAGCGCGTGTTTCCGAAGTGTGAAGGAGTGTCAGGGTGGCTGCCGTAAAGTCTTTCATGGCCAAGCCGGGCCAAGTCCCGCAGAACTGGTGGGTCGTCGACGCCACGGACAAGGTGCTCGGCCGTCTGGCTGCGGCGATTGCGCACCGGTTGCGG
>CAZUJM010000071.1:0-5262 GCA_964620405.1 uncultured Pirellulaceae bacterium
CATGATTGTGACCGCCAACCCGGAACTGGCGGCCCGCATGCGGTTCCTCCGCGGCCAAGCCGTCTCGCCCGAGAAGAACTATTGGCACACCGACGTCGGCTTCAACTACCGCATGACCAACATCGCGGCCGCCATCGGTTGCGGGCAGATGGAGCGGATTGAAGCGCACCTCGCCCGACGACAGCAGGTGGCCCGCTGGTACACGCAGGCCCTGCGAAACCATGCCGACCTGGTGCAACTGCCGGAAGCCGGCCCCCAATGCCATCACTGCTACTGGATGTACTCCATCGTACTGCAGTCCAGCCAGCCGGGCCTGCGGGATGCCGTGATGCAGCAGATGGCGGCTGAGAACATCGAGACGCGGCCCGTCTTCTATCCGGTCCACCTGATGCCTCCCTATGCCCAGCCGCCGGGAAGCTATCCGATGGCCGAGTCACTGGCGGCGCGAGGCATCAGCCTGCCAACCCATGGGCGGCTTACCGAACAGGAAGTCCAATTCGTGGCCCAGGCCCTCGTGGAAGCAGTCTCGTCGCAAGCAAAGCAGCCGGTGCCAGCCCGCCGACATGCGGCTTGATCTTTCCCGAGTCGCTCGAATATCATCCGCCGCCCCGCGGGAAGTCCGCGAGGCGGGCCGTGGCGCCAGCGAGTCCCGTCGGGCGGACGCGACTCGCCAGATACTCCCGTTGGCAAGCCACGCACACGGACGGTGGACGAACGGAAGCACGCCGGGCGAGCGACGACAGCCGAGCACCCCAAGCCGTACGACGACGGGCGGCGAAAGGAAGAACCACGTGAGAGTGCTGCTTGCATCGAGCTACGTACCCTTCATCAAGGGAGGCGGTACGGCCATTGTCGAATGGCTGGAGACCAAGCTGCTGGAGTACGGCCACGAGGTCGAGACGGTGTTCCTGCCGTTCGTCGAGTCGATGGACGAGATGCTCGACCAGATGATCAGCTATCGCCTGCTGGACATGACCGAAGGTTCGGACCGCATGGTGGCTTTCCGGCCGCCCGCGTACCTGCTGCGTCATCCGAGCAAGTACCTCTGGTTCATCCATCACTTCCGCGGCTACTACGACCTGTGGGGAACGCAGTACTGCGGCCTGCCCGACAATCCCAAGACACGCGCCTTCCGCCAGCGCCTCATGGACGCCGACCAGGTGGGCCTCGAGGAATCGGCCCGCATCTTTACCAACTCGCAGATCGTTTCCAACCGCCTGCAGCACTTCAACCACCTGGGCAGTGAAGTGCTCTATCCGCCGGTGCTCGAGCCGAAACAGTTCTTCTGCGACCGTTACGATCCGGTGATCGTCTGCGTCTGCCGGATGGAGCACCACAAGCGACAGCACCTGCTGGTCGAAGCGATGCGGTACACGCGCAGCAACGCGCGACTGGTGCTGGCGGGCAAGAGCCATTCGGGCAGCTATCCGCGCAGCCTGAAGATGACGATCCTCAAATACTGCCTGCAGGGCAAGGTGCAGATCCTGGACCGCTGGATCTCGGAGGAGGAGAAGGCCCGCCTGCTGTCGACCTGTTCGGCGGCCGCCTACCTGCCCTTCGATGAAGACTCGTACGGCTATCCGTCCATCGAAGCCCAGCATGCGCAGAAAGCCGTGCTCACGACGACCGACAGCGGCGGCGTACTGGAACTCGTGCGTCATGGAGTCAACGGCATGATCTGCGAGCCGGACCCGCAAGCCATCGCCAGGGCGATCGACGAGCTGGTCGAGACGCCGGGCATGGCCGAGCGGATGGGGCAGCAAGGGCCCCTGCGCATGCAGGAACTGGGTATCCACTGGGACCGCGTCATCAGCAGGCTCACCGCATGAAATTCCTCGTCGTCAACAACATGGTCCCGTTCCTGAAGGGGGGCGCCGAGCGGCTGGCGTCCAACCTCGTGACGCACCTGCGGCTGCAGGGGCACGAAGCCGACCTGCTGCGCATTCCCTTCCGCTGGGACCCGCCCGAACGCATCTACGACGAGATCCTGGCCTGTCGCATGATGCGGTTGTACAACGTCGATCGCGTCATCGGGCTCAAGTTCCCCGCCTACCTGATTCCCCATCCGCACAAGACGCTCTGGCTGGTGCATCAGTTCCGGCAGGCGTACGACCTGGCGGGGACGGCGATGAGCCACCTGCCGAAGGACGAGGCGGGCGAACACATCCGGCACTGCGTCAGCTCCGCCGACCGCGAATGCTTCAACGCCGCCCAGTCGATCTTTACGATCTCCGGAGTGGTCCGCAAGCGGCTGGACCACTTCAACGGCATTCCGGCCCAGGTGCTGTGTCCGCCGCTGGACGACGCGGCCGATTTCAAGCCGGAGGCGACGGAGCGTTACCTGTTCTGCGGAGGCCGCATCAACGAGGCCAAGCGGCAGCACCTGCTGGTGGAGGCGATGGCGCACGTGCGTTCCGAGGTGCGGCTGGTGATCGCCGGCCCGCCGGACACGCCGGAGGACGGCCGCCGCCTGCAGCAACTGGTCGCCGATCGCCGATTGTCCGACCGCGTGCAACTGGACCTGGGCTTCCTGCCCCGCGCCCGCATCGTGCGTTACGTCAATCGCTCCCTGGCGTGTGCCTGCATTCCGTACGACGAGGACTACGGCTACGTGACGCTCGAAGCGTTCTACGCCGGCAAGCCGGTGCTGGCGACCCACGACGCGGGCGGCGTGCTGGACTTCGTCGAGGACCGTCGCACCGGGCGGGTCGTCGGACCGCAGCCGGCGGAGCTGGCCGCGGCGATCGACGAGATGGCCGACAATCCTCGCGAGACCATGCGTTGGGGCGAAGCGGCCCGCGCGCACATCCACCAGCGAAACATCAACTGGCCCGAAACCATCAGAAGACTCGTCGCATGAAGATCGCCTGGTACACGCCCTTCTCGATCCATTCGGCCATCGGCCGCTTCAGCCAGCTGGTCGTCCGCGCGCTGCGCGAACGGGGCGCGGAAGTGCAGATCGTGCGCAGCGAAATCCGCTCCCCTGCCCTCCGGTCGGTCGCGCCGATCTGCACGCAGGAGCCGCTGGCCTGGGCGGTCGACTGGGAAGCCCGGCTAGGCGACCATGGCCGCAACTACGATCTGGTGGTCTACAACCTGGGCGACCACTACGAGAACCACGCCTACGCTTTCCAGCACCAGTCCGCGGTCCCCGGCCTGTCGATCGTCCATGACTACAGCCTCCACCACGCGCTGCTGCACCACTGTCGGACCAACCCTGCGCAGCACGGCGACTATCTGGACCATCTCCACGCCGAGAATGGCGGCGAGGCGCTTGACGTCCACGAAAACTGCCTCAAGGACAACCAGCCGCACCGCTGGTGGGACCAAGAGATCGCCCGCTTCCCGGTCTATCGCTGGGCGCTGCGCGATACGCTTGGCGTCGTCGCGCATTCAAGTTTCTATCGCCCGATCCTCGCCGAACGCACGGGTGCCTCCACCACCGTCATTCCGCTCGCCTACGATTCCGCCTGGGAACCTGCCGGCGTCCTGCCGCGCCCCGCGGCAGGCATGGTTCCCCACCGCAAGCTGGTGCTGCTCACCGTCGGCTCCGTGAACCCCAACAAACGCCACCAAGCCGTCATCCAGTGCCTGGCCCATTCGCGTTTCCTGCGCGAGCGGCTGCAATACCGGATCGTGGGCCACATCGAACCGGCGCAGCGCCAGGCCATCGAACACCAGATCGAATCGTTCGCGCACCGACCGGAAGTTGTCATCACCGGCCCGGTATCGAAGGAGCGGCTGAGCCAAGAACTGGCGCAGGCCGATGTGCTGACCTGCCTGCGCTATCCGGCTCTCGAAGGCGCGTCGGCGAGTGTCATCGAAGGCCTGCTGACGGGCAAGCCGGTCGTCGTTACCAACACCGGCTGCTACGAGGAGATCCCGGACTCCATGGTCTACAAGGTCGATCCGCAGCACGAGCGATCGGAGTTGACGCACCAGTTGGAGCGCATCCTGCGGCACTACGACGAGGCGATCAAGCGGGGAGCCGATGCCCGCGCCTGGGCCCGGCAGCGCCACTCGCCTGAACAGTACGCCGCCCGCTTCCTGGAATTCGCGCACCAGGTGCTCTACGACCGCCCGGTGCTGGCCATCGCCGACCGGATCGCCGAGCAATTGCGCGGCTGGAATGTGCCGCCCCATCCGCAGCTCCTGCGTCGCGTCGACGACGCCCTGCGAGGCCTGTTCGCGGAACCCCTGAACCAGCAACGAGCGGGCCAGGCGCCCACGGGCCAGCAGGCCCCTGGCGACCAGCGTCGAGCCGCCTGAGTCGCGAGTGACCAAGGACACCATCATGCACTTCGATCCCAGCCAACGCATCCAGGCGCGTCTGTGCACGGCGACGACCCAGTCCAGCCTGGCCGACCACCAGCTGCTGCCCGTCTACTACGCCCATGCACGCGGCCAGCGCTCGCGACAGTTCCTGCGATGCGAGTTCGAAGGGTTCCACGAACCCGAGATCATCCAGAAACGCCGCTACGCGTGGATGGGCCGGGAAGCCCGCATCGACTGCTACTTTGCCGATCCGCTGGCCGTGCAGTACATCTGGATCGAGACCTCGCACACGGCGATCGAAGGCTCGCGACTGAAGCTACGGGTGGATGGCGAACTGCTCGCCGAGAACCTGTTGGTCGTGGGATCCAAGACGATCCAGGTGCGGCTGCCCCAGCCTCGCATGGTGCAGCATGTGAGGCTGCAGCTTGAAAGCACCACGTTCGTGCCGGCGCAGATCCAGCCGGGCAGCCACGATAACCGCCAGTTGGGCATCTCGCTGCGCGGAATCGTGTTCGCCCGTCGTCGCAGGGCCCATCGCATTCGCAAGGAGTCGTCGGCCCTGTCGTGGGCGGCGAAGATCCCGCGTTGGCTCCAAAACTGGTTCCCGCGACGCGCCGCCTAACAACTCCATCCCGCATCGCCCGCCAGCCCACGGACGCGGCCATGCGACCACGCACAACGAAGCCCCAGTGAACGAGGAGTCCCCCATGTATCCAACCATCCTGCTCGGCGCCGGCGGACATGCCAAGGTGGTCATCGAGATCCTCCGCGAGACCCATCGCTACCGACCGGTCGGCTGCCTGGGCCAGCCGCCGGAAGGCTGCCATGATCTTCTCGGCGTTCCCGTCCTGGGCAACGACGACCTGCTCGGCGACCTGCACCGACAGGGCATCGAACACGCGTTCGTCGCCATCGGGGACAATCGACTCCGGCAGCTGCTGATCGACAAGGTGCGGACACAGTCAATCCCTTGTTGTTTTTAGGGGG
>CAZUJM010000071.1:5272-18070 GCA_964620405.1 uncultured Pirellulaceae bacterium
TCGACAAGGTGCGTCGCGCGGGGTTCCAATTGGTCAACGCGATCTCCCGGCAGGCCTCGGTTTCAGCGTCGGCCGTGCTGGGCGAGGGCATCGCGATCATGCCGGGCGCCCACGTCGGCACCGAGACGCGGCTAGAGGATGGCGTGATCCTGAACACGCGATCGGTGGTGGACCACGACGGCGTGCTGGGCGAGTGCGTGCATATCGGACCGGGCGCGATCCTGGCAGGCAGCGTGACCGTCGGCCCGCAGGCGTTCGTGGCGACCGGCTCCAGCGTCATTCCGCACATGCGCATCGGAGCCCGTTCGATCGTCGGCGCCGGATCCGTCGTGGTCCGCGACATCCCGGCCGATGTCGTGGCCTACGGTTCGCCGGCCCTGGCCCGTCGCCCGCTGGGTCCGTCCGCCGCGCCCGTCTCGGTAACCTCCAAGATGCGTCGCGCCGGTTGAGCTTCGGCGCATCGCAGACAAAAACACCGCGCGGCACGAAGGCCGCGGTCGACGACGAATCCCCGAGTGACACCCATCGAGACCCAGAGCCCTTTCCGAAGATCGCCGAACCCGCTCTGCACACCAGGTCCCCTGCGCGGCGCCTGTCAGCCCGGGCCTCGGCGTTCGGGCGTGCGGCGGTGACAGGAAACGGTCACCCGCCAGAACCAACGCTGGAAACACTGAACGGCCATGAAAGACATGATGCAAGCCCTTCGCTGGGCGTTCCGCTATAAGTACTCGCTGGTGTTCTCCATCCTGTTCTCGGCCCTCGTGGCCGCGTCCTGGGGCGCGAACATCTCGGCGGTCTATCCGTTCGTCGAAGTCATCTTCCAGGGCAAGACGCTGCACCACTGGGCCGACGACCAGATCCGCGCGACGCAGCAGCAGCTCGCCGCACTCCCCGCACCCGTTGCCGAAGCCGCACCGGGCGCCGAGACGCCTGCGGAGGCCGGCACGGAGGTGGAGCAGTGGAAGACGGCCGACCAGCGGGCGAAGCTCCAGTCGCGGCTGGAGAACTATGAAAAGGCCCGCCTCTGGATCGACCGCTACGCTCCCCATGACCCGTTCCGCACGCTGGTGGCGATCCTGGCGTTCTTGATCGCCGGCACGATCGTGAAGTCCTTCTTCCGCGTGACCAGCGGACTGCTGGTGGCCCGCGCATCGGGACGCATGACCGAAGACTTGCGCAACGCCTACTTCCGCACCCTGCTATCCGACCGGCCGCTGGGCGGACAGCAGGTCGGCGACGCGGCGGCGCGCGTCGGCGGCGATATCGGCGCGATCGGCGCCGCCGTCCAGGTCCTGTTCGGCCGCAGCGTGCAGGAACCTCTGAAGATGGGCGCATGCCTCCTCGGCGCCGCCATGGTCAACTGGCGTTTGCTGATCTTCAGCCTGCTCTCCTGCCCGCTGGCGTCCCTGCTGTTGATCGCCCTGGCCCGCTCCATCCGCCACGCGAGCCTGCGCGCGTTCGACCAGCGCTGCCTGCTCATGGGCCGGATGCTCCAGACCTTCCAGGGCCTGACCGTCGTGAAGGCCTACAACATGGAGAGCCTCGAACGACGCCGCTTCTGGGAGCACGGCCTGAAGGTCTATCGCGAACAGCCCAAGATCACCTGGTACGAAGGCCTGATCCGATCCAACGACGAACTCCTGGGCATCGCCGTGATGTGCCTCTCGGCGCTGGCCGGCGGCTACCTTGTCCTCGAACAGCAGACTCACCTCCTCGGCCTCCGCCTCGCCGCCACGCCCATGGACTTCGGGCAGATCATGCTCTTCTACGCATTCCTGATCGGCTGCACCGATCCGCTCCGCAAGATGGGCGACGTCTACGGCACGCTGCAGGGTGGCATCGCGGCAGCGGAACGGATCATGCCCTTCATCAGCAATCCCGCGGTGGATCCCGACCGCCACAAGCTGCGCGTCTCCGACGCACGAGCTGCCCTGACCTTCGACAACGTCCACTTCCACTATGTGCCCTCCCAGCCCGTGCTGCAGGGCATCTCGTTCCGCATCGAGTTCGGCGAGACGGTGGCGATCATCGGCGCCAACGGATCGGGCAAGTCGACGCTCATCAACCTGCTGCTCCGCTTCCTCGAACCCACCCAAGGGCGCATCCTGCTGGGCGACCACGACCTGCTGGACATCCGCCGCAAGACACTTCGCCGCCACATGGCCCTCGTCAGCCAGAAGGCAGTGCTCTTCAACGACACCGTCTACAACAACATTGCGTACGGCACGCGTCGCGCGCAGCGCGAAGACGTCATCCGGGCGGCCCAGCAGGCGCACGCGCACGAGTTCATCACCAAGAACCTGGCGGGCGGCTACGATACGAACTGCGGCGATGGCGGACAGCGTCTATCGGGCGGCCAGCAGCAGCGAATCACCCTCGCGCGAGCGATCCTCCGCCAGCCGGACATCCTGATCTTGGACGAGGCCTCCAGCCAGATCGACCCGAAGAGCGAACAGCTGATCCACCAGTCGCTGCGCCAGTTCGCGAAGAACCGCACCACGCTCCTGATCACGCATCGCGCTTCCTCGCTGGAACTGGCCCATCGCATCCTGCTGCTGGACGCAGGTCGCGTCGTAGACTTCGGCACGCACGCCGAACTGATGGAACGATGCCCCGGCTACCGCTCGTGGCGGCAGCAGACTCCCTTGAAACTAACGGCGTAAGGTGCAACTGACGGCGTGAGCGACGAGCCACCGCAGGCTCGTCCACCACCACGAAAGCAGCCCAGCCCATGAGGCCCGAGAGCATGTCGCACGACCGCAACCCTACGAGCTCCGGTGCCGCAACGATCGGCAGCGCCGACGCGGTCGCGGCGGACTGCTTCGACGAAGGACAGTTCGCGCCGCCCGCTACGCTCAGGGCCGAGTACGAACGGCGCGTGCGCGTAGGTTACCAGCGGATGGGCGAACGGCGAGTGGTCATCGCCGGCCTGGCCCGCAACCTCGAATCCATCCTGCCGCGGACCATCCGTCGCATCGAACGCCTCGGTCAACTCTTCGCCGACTATCGCGTCGTCATCTACGAAAACGACTCCAGCGACCGCACTCCCGAACTCCTGCGGTCCTGGGCAGCCGCGAACTCGCGTGTGCACGCCATCTGCGAAACACTCACCGATCCCGTCAATCCCCCCACGCGATGCCTGTCGCGGGCGGCACGCATGGCCGCGTACCGCTCACGCTGCCAGCAGGTGATCCGGGAGCACTGGCCGACATACGACCACGCCCTGCTGGTCGACATGGACGTCCAGGGCGGCTGGAGCCATGACGGCGTGGCGCACACGCTGTCCCACGACGCCTGGGACTTCGTCGGCTCCTACGGCGTGATCTACCGCCGCCAACTGGCCTCGCCCAACGCCCTCGTCCACTACGACGCCTGGGCCTTTCGCGAAGACGCGGCGTTCACGCCACTCAGCACCAAGGCGGTTAATCATCGCCTCTACCATCGGGGCCAGCCCCTGCAGCCGGTTACTTCCTGCTTCGGCGGGCTCGGCATCTATCGCATGCCGGTCTACCTCGCAGGACACTACGATGGCACGGACGTGGAGCATGTTTCGTTCCACCGCGACCTGCATCGCCAAGGATACCGCCAGCTGTTCCTGAACCCGAACCAGATCGTCGTCTACGGACGCAAACATCGCACCTGGGACACACGACTGAAGCCGCTATTGTGGATGCTGGAACGACTGCAAGGCAAGCCGCGCACGGAGTGGCGGTTCGATCGAGACGTCCCCTGCACTTCCCTGTCGTCCGCCGCGAGCTCGCCGGCTCGCGCTGCCTGAACGCCGCTGTTCGGGCAAACAGCATGCTGACGAGCCGCTCCAGGACCAAGGAGGTTGCCGCATGAAGTTTTACGGACAGTTCCGCCCTCCCGTCGACCAGGTGCTCTTCGAGCGTTACGGCGAGGAACTGCGTGGGGAGCCTGGGTACTTCGTGGAGAGCGGTGCGTTCGATGGACAGACCGAGTGCAACTGCAAGTTCCTCGAGGAGTCGCTCGGCTGGACCGGTGTGAATGTCGAGCCGTTCCCCCATCACTTCCGCAAACTGGTCCGCAACCGACCGCGGTCCATCAACTGGAACTGCGCTCTCTCCTCGCACATCGGCCGCCAGACATTCCACCATGTCGCCCACCCGCGTTTGGGCGATGATTTCGGCAATGGCTCCCTGGCGCACACGCCGGAGCATCAGGCCGCCCTGCGGCAGGACGGCTGCACGTTCCACGATCTGGACGTGCCGGTCCTCACCTACGATGCCGTCGTGCGTGCCTCGGGCCTGCCGCGCGTCGATCTTTTCAGCCTGGACGTCGAAGGACACGAACTGGCGGTCCTCGATGGCATGCATGACCCAGCACTGCTACCGCGCCTCCTGTGCGTGGAGACGGGCCACGATCGCGACCAAGCCATCCATCGGCGACTGATCGAAATGGGCTTCGCGAAAGACGGTGAATACCTGGTGAACAGTTTCTATCGCCGTGCGGCTTAAATGCCCTGCGCGGCGTCTGCTCAGCCTTCGCTGGATCGCGCGGCGGCCACTTTCGGCATCGGTTCCGGCTTCGCCCGTTGAGCGGCCAGGCAGACCTCCTGGTGGTTGCAGGCCAACTGACGACAACGGACTTCTTGAAATCCCCAGGACCGCACGCGGAACGCATACTCGGCCATGTGGTCCGCCAGCCGCCAGTCCATCAGCTTGAGCGTCAGGACCATGCCCTCGATCGAGGTATGCTGGTTCTGGACGATCGACTCCACGGTGTCGAGCGTATAGCGAGGCGCGACATTCGCATCGGCGAACAGCCAGCGAAAGCCGGCGTACTCCCGCCGCTTGACTTCGGCGCCTCGCTTCTTGATGTGCGTGAACCGTGGATGCGCAAGCACCTGGGGATGCATGGGAGCGGGGTCCACGCCCGTGACACGCATGCCGTCCTCCAGCAACGCCTGGCACGCGCCGCCCGGTGAACTGCCGATCTCCACGCAGCGGTCGCCGGGCACCATCGGAAGCGCCGACCACGTCAAGGCTTCGCGCATCTTCAGGTAGGCACGCGAAACCATGCCCGCCGGAGCTTTCAACGGCAGGACGCCGCCGGGCCAACGCTGCTCGAACGAGTCCGCCGCATGCCATCCCAGCGCCCAGCGATCATCGTCCAGTTGAATCAGGTCGCAGACGCGCTCTCCGGCGGATGCGGCTTCGTTGATTGCCGCTTGCGGCAGCAGGCATCCCGCCTCGACCAGCGCCGCGCGAAACGTCTCCGCCCGCGCCACGACCTCCTCGCGCACCACCGTCGGCACGCCGTCCGGCTGCTCCACCAAAGCCCGCTGCCAGACGTGCAATCGATGAAACGCCTGGCCGGCCTGCTTCTGCGCGGCAAACCGCTCGTTCACGACCGCCGCGACCGTCGCGTCGCCCAGGTCGGGCACCAGTCCCAGCGACCAGCCGTGCGTGCGCGCGAAGACCGAGCGCAGTCGCCAGGAAGCGGCCGGCCCGTCGACCTCGTCCCACTTGAAGGTCAGGAAACCGGGTCGCGAGAAGGCGAACCGCAGGTGGGGGTAGCCTCGAGCCAGCTCACGCTTGAGCGTGTTTTCCGCTCCGGGATTGCAGGCGGCGAAGAGAAAACAGGGTTCCGTCGAAGCAGTCATGCGGGTGGTTCCAAGGGTGCTCGTCGACCATACGGTACCAGAACCGCCCAGCGTATAAATGGGGGCAGGCTGACTCCGTGCCTCCTCCGTGTCCTCCGTGGTTCATTCCCCCCGGTTTTTGCGGCAGGGACTTTTTCCACGGCGAGCCCGGAGATCGCCACGGAGGTTACCGCGTTTGCTGTTTCCGCGTTTCGAGGCGGCGTTCAGGCTGCGTAGCGCGGAGCGTAACCGAGTTGCCTCAGTTCGGGCCACAGCTGCGATTCCAGCCGCGAAAAGAAGACCGGATCGTAGTGGTGGAAATCCTCGATCCGGCGCCGGTTGCGGACACCAAAATGATAGAGCATGGTCGTCTCTCGCGGCCGGACGTCCTCCAGCAGCGCGTCGGACACGAGCTCTCGGATTCGCTCCAGCACGATCGGCTCGCCCGGTGCGAAGTAGCCCACAATCCGCCCCATCCACTCCTCGGGACGGCTTGTCAAATCTTCGTAACGCACGACCAGCTTCTCGACTTCGTCATCGAGCAGGATCCACTTCCGCACGAATCGCTGGTAGTACCCAAGCTTCCGCTGCGCGAACGACTGCCAGGTCTCGAGGCTGTCTTCATGCTCGCGGAGGTACAAGTTGTAGTCCGACACGGCCGCGTCGAGGAAGTTGCGCACCAGCACCAGGTACGGCAACTCGCGCAGCTTCGGAAGCCCCAGGCCCAGCGTCTGCCCCAAGTCCATGTCGTGGTTCTTGGTGAGGTTCACCTCGCGGGCCGTGCAGGGAAACTGACCGCAGCAGCCCGCCGGCCGGTCGTAGAACTGGCAGTAGCGAAACTGCTCGCCAAAATAACCGGCGAGCAGCCGGACCGTGAGGTGATGGCCCGAACGCGGATAGCTCATGCAGGCGACATAGCGGAGCGGATAACGGTGCGTCGAAGTCTCGCAGTCCATCCGCTCCTCCTGACGGCTCAGGCGGCTCTACGCCACCTTTGCTCCTGCCTCTGGTCGCCCACCCATCGGACCCTCTCCCGCATCAAGCTGCGGGCATGGTCGTAAACTACCTGATCGTATTCGACCAGTTCCCGGATCCGATTGAGGGTCCGGGGGTGAAGAACGATTGGACCGGCTGGGGAAACATTTTTGAGGTGCTTCTCCGCGCGATACTCCAAGTTCGAGGACAGTTGGTGCTGGAAGAGTCGTATGGAAGCCTCAAACTCTTCCACGATCCCGAAGAACAGGAAACGGCGTTCGAGGTTGAACAGGGCGCTGGCGACATACTGCGGGTGGTTCCGGTCGCGGAACGACGACAGAAACGCCGTTTGCAGGTCAAGAAGATGTCCCAACAGGAACGGATCTTCCGTCTGCACAAACTCGTCCAGCGTCGCTTCATGGGCGAATTTCATCGCCCGCAGATGCTCCGGTGACAGCACGGCCTCCCAGGGACCAGACAGGTTCTTCGGGTTATGCAGGGACTTGTATTGCGAAATCACCCGCTCCACCGGGTCCCGGAGGAAGGTGATGAACCACGCATTCTGCCGGCGTTCGCGGAACATCGCGTAGGTGAAGTGCCCCCAGAACAGCTCCCGTCCAGGGTGATCGACATCTACCTGGGACATGTCCCCCAAGTAGGGTGGCGCGATCGCTTCGGGACTCCCGAAGTGCAGGTTGAGATAGTGCGAGAAGGTAGTGCCCGCCGTCTTGTTGATGTGCACAAAAGCCAGGGGCCAGCCGCGCGACGGCTGCATCGAGGGAATGCCCCTCGTGAACTGCACGACGAACTCCGGAAAACGACGTTTCATCTGCTGAACCCTTCTGCCTGGATGATCAAGCTACCAGCCGCTGGCGTTCGTGGAAGAGGCGTCGCGCGTTGCCGACCCAGTCATCGCGTTCCATCTCGCCTCCCAGCCCCAAGCGGCTGGATATCTCCTCTGCGATCGCAGAGTCCCACTCCATGACCTGCTGGAAGGTGTAGATTCCCAACTGCTGCAGTCGAGCCTGCAGATCGCGTGTCACTCCGGGGATCTGCGTCAGGTCGTCGATCCTTCGTGGAGCGGCCGCGTAGACGCGTCCGAGCCGTTCGTCTCGACGCAGAGCCATCTCCTCAAGGTCTTTTTGGGAGCGTTCCTTGGCCCGCAGGCCTAAGAACGAGAGTCCGCTGCGTGGTTCAGCCATCGGCGAGGGACGCTCGGCCATGCGACGACCGCGCAGCTGCCGCGTCAATTCCTCCTGTTGCTCCAGTCGTGCCTGCAGGTCCATCACCTGCTGCTCCAGCATGGTCGCCTGTTCCGCCGCCTGCTGCGCGCGACCCTGCCATTCGTCCAGCTGCCCGCGAAGCCGCGCCTTCTGGTCTTGCAGGTCGGCCAGCTGCTCCTGCGCCAGGTGGCAGTCGTGCTCCCACTGGGCGCACGACTCGGCCAACTGTTCCCGCCGTTGTCGTTCCAGCTGGAACTCACGCTGCACCGTCGCCCGATCGCTCTCCGAGATTTCAAACGACTCCAGCCGCTCGGCCAGCTCGTCGCGCAGTTCCGCGACAATCTCCTTCATGGACGCCACGGCCTGCTGTGCTTCGTCGCGGTGGTGCTTCAACTCACGCAGCTCGTCGCGCATCGCCTTGACGGTCCCATTTTGGTCGACCAACTGGTCTTCGAGCGGCGCAAGTCTCGCCACCTCCGCCCTGGCGTCCCGCAGACCGGTCCGCAGTTCCGTCTCTGTCGCGTCGCGAGTCGCCAGCTGCTCACCCAATGTGGACACCTGCGCACGCAGGTCCGCCACATGCGTCCGCATCGTTTCGGCCTCTCGCTCGGCAATCGCTTGCCGCTCTCGGTCCTGACGAGCGGCCGACTCCAGCGACTCGCAGCGGGCATTCATCGTCGCGAGTTCCGCCTGCGACTTGCGGAAGGCGTCTCGCAGTCGCTGCAGGATGGCCTCGCGATCCTGCAGTTCACTTTGCACGGTCACCAGCGTGCCACGGCCCGATTCCCAGTCGGCTTGAAGCTGGTTGCACTTCTTCTGCAGCGACAGAATTTCCCGGCGGGCGACCGCAAGGTCCTCCTCCAGGTGCAGCCGCTGCGCGTGCGTCTCTTCGGCCCGTTCGTGTTCCTCCGCGTGGGTCGCCACCAGCTGGTCATGCTGCCCCTGGAGTGCCGCGAGTTCCCGGCGCAGTCGCTTCGACTCCTCGGCCACTGCTCGCAGTGGCACGATCTCATCCAGCAGCACCTGCTCGCGGCGTGAAAGGATCTGCTGTGCGTCCTGAAGCTGTTTGCGAGCGGTCGACTCGGCGCGCAACTGCAGCGAAAGCTCCCGCGCCTTCTCCTCTTCTTGGACCAACCGCGCCGCCAGGCGTTCCAGCTCTTCCGCGGAACGCTGCTGGCATTCCGCAAGCTGCTGCCGCTGCCGGACGAGGTCGGCTTCCAGCGTGGCCCCGTCGGTCAGTCGCTGCTCCAACTGCTTGCGATCCCCATTAATCCGCTCGATCTGACGCAGCATGCTTTCACGAAGATCCTCACACCGCTTGGCCAGCTTCTGTTCGGTCTCCCTGCGGCTCGATGCTTCGTGAGCCAGTTCGGCATCGCGCTGCTCCAGGCGATCCATGAGCTCTTCGGCCGTGCGTCGAGCGCGGTCCAGGTCGCACCGCAGGGCCTCCTCGCACTGACGCGCCTGGCTCACCAGCGCCTCGTGCTCCGGCCCGCGAGCCTGCTGCAACTGCTCTTCGGTGCGTTCCAATCGCGGCCGCAGGTCGGCCAACTGTTCTCGCAGCGTGTCGACTTCCTGTTGGGACTCGTCCAACTGGCCGCGCAGGGCGGTTGCCTGCGTGCGAAGCACCGCTTCCCGCTGCGCCGCTTCCTCCACCAAGTATTCCCGCTCCGGCCCGCGTGCCTGCTGTAGTTGCTCCTCGGTGCGTTCCAGACGCGGCCTCAATTCGGCCAGCTGTTGCCGCAGAGTACCGACCTCCATGAGCGATTCTTCCAGTTGGCCGCGCAGCGCCGCCAACTGTTCACCCAGCACCACCGACTCCGCCGTCGCCTGCTCCGCCTCACCGCGCAGCCGCTCCTCTGTTTGTCGCAGCTGGGAGAGAAGTCGATCCCGTTCGGGACCACGGGCGAGTGTCAGTTCGCCCTGCAAGGTACCTACCTCGTCCTGCAGTTCCTGAATTTTCGCCTGCAGTCGCACTGCTTCGGCCGCAGCTTCCTGGGCAGACGCCTGGGACTGGGCGATGGCCTGCCTGGACGCGGCATCGGTTTGTGATGCCGCCGCGGCACGCTCGCGCCACTGGGCCGATTGACGCTGCTCATCCTGCAGGCTGGCCGCAAGGTTGTTCCGTGTTTCCCGCTCCTGCTTGCACAGCGACTCGAACTCATCGCGTTCGCGCTGCAGACGACCAGCCGTGGCCTCGGAGGCGTCCAGGCGCGAACGCAACTCCTCCGACTCCTGCAACAACTCGCCCCACAGCTCTTCCATCTGCTGCAACTGCACCGTGCGGTCGTCGAGATTCGAGGCAATACGCTTCGCCCGCTCTCGCCACTGCCCCGACAGGACCGCCTGCCGATCGCGCGAACGCGACCAGACGAGGTTCCCGATCAACACGCCCACCAGGACGAGGAACAGCGCCGAAAGAAACGGGATCGTGGTGTAGGGAATCATGGGCATCTCCCTGGTCGCGGAAATAGACCGGCCGCTTGTACTGAATCCGCACCGCCCTGCGAAGACGAATCGCGGGATTTTCTTGACAACCGATGCCAGCATGACCGGAGTCGCGAGACAGGAGTCAGCTTGCTTGCTGGCAAACGGGGGCTAGAATCAGGCCGCTGGACAGCCGACCGCGTCCAGCATCCTCACGCTTCCGGAGTGTTCTGCATGGACCGAGTATCCTGTCTGCCCGCTGCGCGTCTTGTGCTGGCTGCCATGTTGTTGTCACTTGGCGGCGGGCCAGGCTGGCTGGCGAGCGGACGGATGGCGGGGGCGCAGGACCTGGAGCCGCTGCGGTACCAGCACGCGGGACTGCAGGTCGACTTGGGCGTGGGCCTCTACGCCTACCCCCTGCCGATGGATTTCGATGGCGACGGCGACTTGGACCTGGTGCTCAGTTGTCCCGACAAGCCGTACAACGGTACGTATTTCTTCGAGAATCCGGCGGGAGCGGGCAGCAAGCATCCGGTCTTCCGCGCCGCGCGACGGGTCGGCCGCGGCCTCCCCAACGTGCAGGTCAGTCGCGTCGGACGCGAGGTGCGCGTGGTGGGGCCGGGCCAGGAGTATCCGGACTTTCTGCGGACGGGCCTGGAGCTTCCCCGGCCGTGGAACATGCCGATCGGCTTCCACCAGCCGGTCGGGACGCGCACGCCGAAGCAGCGGTCCAACCAGTGGCAGCATGTCGACTTCGATGGCGATGGCGACCATGACCTGATCGCGGGCATTGATGACTGGAGCGACTACGGCTGGGACGACGCTTTCAACGAACGCGGCGAATGGACGCACGGTCCGCTGCATGGCTACGTCTATCTGGCACTCAACGAGACCAACAATGTCGCGCCGCGTTACGCCGCGCCGAAACGCCTCCAGACGAGCGACGATCGGGACATTGACGTCTATGGCTGGCCGTCGCCGTGCGTGCAGGATTTCGATGGCGACGGCGACCTCGACCTGCTGTGCGGGGAGTTCCTCGACGGCTTCACCTATTTCGAGAACCGCGGTTCACGCCAGCGTCCATCCTGGGCACCCGGCAAGCGACTGGCACGCGATGGTCGCCCCTTGAAGATGGACCTGCAGATGATCCTGCCGGTCGCCATCGACTGGGATGCGGATGGCGACATGGACCTGGTGGTCGGCGACGAGGATGGGCGCGTGGCACTGATCGAACATACGGGCCGAGTCGAGGACGGCATGCCTGTTTTCCTCGATCCGCACTACTTTCGCCAGCAGGCCGACTGGGTGAAATGCGGCGCGCCCGCGACGCCCTCCGGATTCGCCTGGGACGGCGATGGCGACGATGATATCCTCAGCGGCAATACGGCAGGATACCTGGAGTGGTTCGAAAACCTCGGTCCGCCGTCCACGGCCGAGTCGACACCGGGCAGCGCAGCCACCGCGTCTGAGGAGTTCGCGACGCCTCGCTTCGCGGCTCCCCGTCGGCTGGAAGCGGACGGCGCGGTGATCCGCGTGCAGGCCGGCCCCAACGGTTCGATTCAAGGTCCCTGCGAAGCCAAGTGGGGCTACACGATCCTCAGCGTCGCCGACTGGGACCATGATGGCCTGCCTGATCTGGTGGTCAATTCGATCTGGGGCCGCATCCAATGGTACCGAAACATCGGCACGCGCAGCGAGCCGCGCCTGGCAACTGCGGCCGATGTGACCGTCGCCTGGCCAGACACGCCGCCAAAGCCCGCGTGGAACTGGTGGAACCCCGCCCCCGGCCAACTCGTCACGCAATGGCGCACGCGTCCAGTCGTCGTCGACTGGAACCGCGACGACTTGAACGACCTGGTGATGCTCGACCACGAAGGCTATCTGGCCTGGTTTGAACGACGACGCGAAAACGACCAACTGGTTCTCCAACCAGGTAGGCGGATCTTTCACGACCCGCAGGGGCAGATCCTGCGTCTGAACGCGAAGCGAGCCGGTGGCAGTGGCCGACGCACGCTGGCCCTCTGCGACTGGGACCAGGACGGGCTGCTGGATCTGCTTGTTGACGGCAAGAACGTCGAATGGTACCGGCAGCTTCCCGAATCAACGGCCGATCGCGTGCTGCTGGCGCACCAGGGATCGCTGGCCAAGCGTGAACTGGCCGCCCACGCCACCTGCCCGACGATCGTCGACTGGAATCGCAACGGCGTACCCGACCTGCTGGTGGGCGCCGAAGATGGCCACTTCTACTACATGGGCCGCTGAGACGATCGCGATTCGCTTGATCCTCGTAGTCGACACACGCCGTGTGCCGATAGCAAGATGCGCACTCAGGCGTCCACCAAGCTGGCGTTCGGCGCGAGTCTACAACTGGGTCCGGCGCAAGTCAGCGACTCAGTCCGGCACACGGCGTGTGCCGGCTACGAGTTCTCGCCGTGTGCCGATAGCAAGATGCGCACTCAGGCGTCCACCAAGCTGGCGTTCGGCGCGAGTCTACAACTGGGTCCGGCGCAAGTCAGCGACTCAGTCCGGCACACGGCGTGTGCCGGCTACGAGTTCTCGCCGTGTGCC
>CAZUJM010000071.1:18170-23130 GCA_964620405.1 uncultured Pirellulaceae bacterium
CAGCGACTCAGTCCGGCACACGGCGTGTGCCGGCTACGAGTTCTCGCCGTGTGCCTCGCTCCATCGCTTACAGCAAAGCGAGCGGATCGCGGCGTGCTTCCAGCGTGCCGCGCGTCACACCAATGCGATTCATGGCCCGCAACTGGCTCCAGACGTCCACCCCGCGCACTTCGCCACGCAGCAACTGGCCATACAGATCCACGACCTGCAGCACCTCCTCCGACGTCTTCTCCTCCAGCAGTTCCACCCGGAATCGGTGGACGCCCGCGCGGAGCAGTTCCGGTACGACCTCCGATCCGCTTTGGGCGGTCGCGTTGAACAGCGTGTTGCGGCAGCCGACATCCGCGGTGAGCAGGTGTTGCATGCCGACCCGATCCTGCAGGTGGACGACGTGCGTGTCGCAAGGCCGGCCGCAGTTCGTCTTGTTGGTGCCGGGCGAGAGCACCGCGCAGAACACACAATGCTCCATGTGGAACATCGGCATGTGCTGGTGAATCACCACCTCCAGCCAGGCCGCAGGAGTGGCCGCGACCAAGTGCATCATCTGGTCGCGATTCAGGTCGTACGACGCCGTCAGGTACTCCGCACCCAGTTCACGCACGAAGCGGGCCGTCAATTCGTTCGCGACGTTCAGGCTATAGTCGGCTACGACCGGCACGGACTCCGTGACGAAATAGCGGATGGCGGCCAGGTTGCGAGCGAGGATTCCTGCAGGCTCATGGCGGCGCATGGCATGGAAAACGCCCAGTTCACCGGGCTTCTGAATCCGGGGCGTGGCCAGCCAGACGTCCGCGCCAGCCTCCCGGCCGCGCGCCACGGCTTCGCGATACTCGCGAATGTCGGCGAAATCCACCGACAGCCGACGATAGCCGGCCTCCAGCAGCACGTCCAACTGGCTGAGCGACCTGCAGAGTACGTGCAACTGCGGCTCAACCCGTTTTCGATCGGCCACCAGCGCGGGATCGGGCCGCAGCGATGGCAGCACCGACTCCAACGCGATCCTTCTCGGCGGCCGAGTCACCATGGCGTCGGTAAGTTTTTCGACCAGTTGCCGACGCATCTCGCCCATGACGCTCAACGGCACCATCGGCGATCCGTCGCTTACCCACTCGAGTCGCCGGAGATGGAACGGCGTATGCCCGAGACGTCCCAGTTGCTCCCGCAGTGTCTCCTCGGACAACGGATGCTTGCGGGCTGCCTCCAGCGGCTTGTCGCCGACCACTTCCACCACAGGTCCTGCGGCAGACGTTCCCTCGTCGGGCAGTCCCGCCGGCGGTGCGTTGATTCCAACCCGAGCGATCCAGCGCATCGGTTCCCCGACTCGCGTTACCACCTCCACGTCCAGCGGTCGCGTATGCTGCGGGTCGGGCAGCGAAAAACTGCGCCGCAGGTGCCGCAGAAGGGCAGGATCGTCGGTCTTCCAGATCACCTGGCCGGGCGTCAATTCCTCCAGCGGCAAGGCTCCGTAGGCGAACGAAATATCGGCGACGATCGTCGCGCACGCAGCGTCCGCGTGCTCGTCCGCATGGTTTCGCCCCTCGGACGGCAACTCGGCGTCGAACATCGCCGCGTCGATCGCCTCGACTCGTCGATTGTTGACGCGGATCTCGTACACGCGGCCGCCCGGTTGTTCGTTCTGCTCGCGGCCCGTGTCGAACATGAGTCCGTCGCCCGGTTTCACGGGGCGTTCAAGCCGCGCGCGGACGCGTTCGCCGATGACGCGTTCCACGGTGCCAAGTCGCAAGCCCCGTTTCGCGGAACTCACTCCAGGCACAAGGCGTTTGTGGTCGCAGCCTTCCAGCCAGCCTGGCGAGAAGCCGCGCGAGAACGTCAGCTCCATCTCATCGGACTGCTCCCGCGTAATCTGCACCGTGCCGCCCGCCTCGGCCGTATCGATGGCGTGCCGATAGTGCCGCGTGATGCTGGCAACATATTCGGCGGCCTTCAGCCGTCCCTCGATCTTCAGCGACGCGACTCCCGCCGCCCGCAGTTCCGGAACGAGCTCATAGGCCGCGAGGTCCTGCGGGCTGAGCAGATACTTGACTCGATCGAGCGGCACCGGCTGGCCGTCGCAGAAGACCTCGTACGGCAAGCGGCAGGCCTGGGCGCACTGGCCTCGATTCGCGCTGCGGCCGCCCAGCGACTCGCTGGTCAAGCACTGTCCCGAATAGGCGACGCACAGCGCGCCGTGCGCGAACACCTCCACGGGGATCCGCGTTGCCGCGGTGATCTGTCGGATCTCCTCGAGTGCCAGTTCGCGAGCCAGCACCACTCGCTCAATCCCCAACTCCTCCGCCACCGCGATGCACTCGGCGCTCGTCAGCGTCATCTGCGTGGAGGCATGGATGGGCAGTTCGGGGCAGATGGCCCGCACCAGCCGAGCGGCCCCCAGGTCCTGCACGAGCACCGCGTCGGCTCCAGCATCGGCAACTTCGCGGACGATCCGCTGGAATTCCGGCAGTTCGTCGGAGAACACCAGCGTGTTGAGCGTCACATAGCCGCGCACGCCGCGTTCATGCAGCATCCGCATGAGCTTCGGCAGGTTGTCGAGGCTCAGGTTCCCGGCGCGAGCCCGGGCGTTGAAGCCTCGGTCCAGCCCGAAGTAGATCGCGTCGGCGCCGTTCTCCACAGCCGCGCGGACGCAGTCCATGTCGCCCGCCGGGGCCAGTAGTTCGAGGTGCGACGAAGCGGGCTGGGTATTCACGGGGCGCTGGTTCCTTCAGGGGATGTCGTCGACAGGCCATTGGTTCTACCCCGATTCACCCCTACCGGCTAGGGCGGCGGAAATGAGACCTGCCTCCATTTCCGCCCGCGTGTTTCCTTTTGGCAACCCCAGCCGGCATTTCGGGCGATTCGATTTGCGAAGCGACCGGCCGCGACATAGGGTTCCATCACTTCTACACGATTGCTCCCTTGATTGACACCTTGACGCCACACCCGGAGCCGATCCACCATGTCGTGGTTCTCCCGTCTCGCGCGCGGCCCGCGCCGCCCGGCCGCATCGCCCCGCCTGCGCTGCGAATCGCTCGAAGAACGCCTGAATTTTAGCGCCGTGACGCTCACCGCCCAGGAACAGCTGCTGCTGGAACTGGTCAACCGAGCACGGGCGAATCCGGCCGCTGAAGTCGCTCGCGCTGGACTCAGTGACCTGAACCAAGGACTCACCGCCGGCACGATTTCGGCGACCCCCAAACAGCCGCTCGCGCCCAACCAGGCGCTCGTGAACGCCGCCGGCCAGCACTCGCAGGACATGCTGGACCGCGACTATTTCTCGCACTTCACGCCCGAGGGGCGGTCGCCGTCGGATCGAGCCCTCGCCGCAGGCTATCCCGTGGGCGTCGGTGAAAACATCGCCTGGGGTGGCTCCACCTTTACACTCGACCAGGTCGCCGAAGTCCGCGATCGCCACACGGCGCTGTTCCGCAGCCCTGGCCACCGCACCAACATCCTCTCCGACTCCTACCGCGAACTCGGTACGGGCGTCCGTTTTGGCAAGTACACCAGTGGCGGCGTGACCTTCAACGCTTCGATGGTCACGGAAAAGTTCGGCAATCGCGGCGCGAACGCGTTCATCACGGGCGTCGCCTACAGCGATGCCGTCGTGGCGGACAGTTTCTATACGATCGGCGAAGGGGCCGGCAACATCACCATCGTCGCCCGGAACGACGCCTCCGGCACCTCCTATTCGACCACCAGCGGTCCCTCCGGCGGCTACTCGCTCGCCGTTCCCGATGGAACCTACACGGTGACAGCGACGGGAGGCTCCATCCAAGGCGCCGTGAACGTGGCCGGCGTGGTCGTCAACGCCAAGAATACCAAAGTCGACCTCGTCACCACGCAAGGTACCCCTGTCGCGCCAATTCCACCGGTCGCCACCAACGGCCGCGGCATTATCGGCCGCAATGGTGGCTCTTGGTGGCAAGCGGAATCGACCGGCAGCGGACTGGTCAGCCAGATTTGGGGCCTCTGGCCCACCGATTCCACCTGGAGCGACTCGATGGTCGGCGACGTCGATGGCGATGGTCGCGACGATGTCCTGGCACGCAACCAAACCGGCCAGTGGTGGGTCGCGCGTTCCAACGGGGACGAATTCGTCAACGAACTGTGGACCACCTGGTCGACGCGAGTCACCTGGAACGACGTGCAGTTGGGCGACTTCAATGGAGACGGCCGACAAGACCTCATCGGACGAGCCAGCGATGGCAGCTGGTGGATCGGTCGCTCCTCGGGAACCCACTTCGTCAATGAGTTCTGGGGCAGTTGGTCGCGGACCGTCAGCTGGTCTAACGTGAGCGTCGGCGACTTCAATGGCGATGGCCGCGACGACGTGGCCGGTCGCGCGAACCACTCCGCCTGGTGGGTGGCCAAGTCCAGCGGATCCGGGTTCGCTCACGAACGCTGGGGAGCGTGGTCCCCGACCGTCAACTGGACCGACGTCCAAGTCGGAGACTTCAACGGCGACGGCAAGGACGACCTCCTCGGACGAGCTGGCCGCACCTGGTGGGTCGGCGAATCGAATGGATCCCTCTTCACCAGCAAAGCGTTCGCCAGCTGGTCCGATCGCATCACCTGGTCGGACATCCGCGTCGGCGACTTCGACGGCAACGGCACCGAGGATATCGCGGGCCGCACCAGCGGCCAGTGGTGGATCAGCCGCGCCGTCAACAACCAGGTACTGACCGAAAGCTGGGGCGCGTGGAACAACACCACCAACTGGTCCGATGTACTGCTGCTGGACGTCAACGACGACGGTCTGATGGACCTCGTCGGACGAGATGGCAGCAGCTGGTATGTCGGCCGCTCGACGGGCAATCGCTTCGTCACCAGCCTCTGGGGCAACTGGCCCACGGCCCAAGGCTGGACAAACGTCCGAGCAGGCAACTTCGGCTGAGATGCGACAGAGTCGCGCGTACTTCGCGTTGCAGACGGCACACGGCGTGTGCCGACTACAAGGCTTGGC
>CAZUJM010000071.1:23230-25236 GCA_964620405.1 uncultured Pirellulaceae bacterium
CGGCACACGGCGTGTGCCGACTACAAGGCTTGGCACACGCCGTGTGCTGAACGAAGCGGCTTATCGCCAAACACTCGACCATCGCCGCGCGAACACGCACCGAAGCATCGTTCGGCACACGGCGTGTGCCGACTACAAGGCTTGGCACACGCCGTGTGCTGAACGAAGCGGCTTATCGCCAAACACTCGACCATCGCCGCGCGAACACGCACCGAAGCATCGTTCGGCACACGGCGTGTGCCGACTACAAGGCTTGGCACACGCCGTGTGCTGAACGAAGCGGCTTATCGCCAAACACTCGACCATCGCCGCGCGAACACGCATCGAAGCAACGTTCGGCACACGGCGTGTGCCGAATACAAGGCTTCTTGGCACACAGCGCGTGCCGACTACGATGCGGCACGACGACTCCGCTACTCGCCGCGCTGCGGTCGAGCGGAGGCCCCGTCAATCGGCATCACCAGGATGCCCTTCGACTCCACGGGCTGCGATTCCTGTTCCAAGGCATCCCGGATCGGCGCGGAACTGCTGGTCCAAAGGTCCGCACGCTCGCGGCGCCGCTCTTGCGACTCCCGGCTCAACTCCTCCAGCTCCTGCCCCAGTCGCCAGTCGGCATAGATCGAATAGAGCCCGCGCAGGAACAGATAGACCACCGCTCCCAGAAGCAGCAATGGAATGCTCAGGGCGATGATGGTGAAGAACAGTTCTTTCATGGCTCGACTCGCGCGCTAATCTGGTCGCGGGCCCCACCGGTCCCGTACCCCTCGATCATACTCCGCGGACGCAAATCCCACCAAGCAACCGCCGGATGCGTTCGCGGAATTCCTGCTTCGGCCAAGTACCACCGGGCAAGGCTGAAGGGAGTGCCGGGCCGAGAAGCCGGGGGAACTGGTGAAGTCCTGCGGGCTGCGCGGGCGAATCTCCCACAGCAGTTCCCCGCGTTTAAGCCAGCAGCTTCTGGACTAACTGCCCGTGGACATCGGTCAACCGGAAGTCACGACCTTGGAATCGGTAGGTCAACCGGGTGTGGTCGAAGCCCAGCAGGTGCAGCAGCGTGGCGTGCAGGTCATGCACATGCACGCGATCTTCGACGGCGTTAAAACCGAACTCGTCCGTCGCGCCCAGCGTCAGGCCGGGGCGGATGCCTCCCCCGGCCATCCACATCGTGAAGGCGTTGGGGTGATGGTCACGACCGTCTCCAACCCCGCCCTGCACCATCGGCGTGCGCCCGAACTCACCGCCCCAGACGACGATGGTATCCTGCAGGAGCCCGCGCTGCTTGAGGTCCTGCACCAGGGCAGCGGCCGCACGATCGGTGTGGAGGCAGTTCTTCTTGAGGTCGTTCGTCAGGTTGTCATGCTGGTCCCAGGCCTCGTGGAACAGCTGCACGAACCGGACACCGCGTTCCACAAGCCGCCGTGCCAGCAGGCAGTTGTTCGCGAACGACGCCTTCCCCGGCTCCGCTCCGTACATCTCCAGCACATGCTGCGGTTCGCCACTCAAGTCCATCAGGTCCGGCGCGCTGGCCTGCATCCGGAACGCCATCTCGAACGAGTTGATGCGAGTCAGGATCTCCGGGTCACCCGCCTCTTCATAACGCTGGCGATTCAGGTCGTTGATCGCCTGCAGCGATGCCTGCTGCGTTCCACGATCCACTCCGGGCGGATTGGACAAGTAGAGCACGGGGTCGCCGCTGCTGCGGAACTGCACGCCCTGGTAGACGGTCGGGAGAAAGCCGCTGCCCCAGTTCGAGTTCCCGCCGCTGGGGCCTTTGTAACCCGAGCTGAACACGATGAACCCCGGCAGATCCTCCGCCTCGCTGCCGAGCCCGTAGGTGACCCAGGAGCCGAAGCTCGGTCGCCCGAACTGGCTCGAACCGGTATTCATGAGGATCTGCGCGGGAGCATGATTGAACGCGTCGGTCGCCATCGAACGCACGATCGCGATGTCGTCAACGACGGTTCCCAGATGCGGCAGCAGCTCCGATACCTCGGCGCCGCACTGGC
>CAZUJM010000072.1:0-9948 GCA_964620405.1 uncultured Pirellulaceae bacterium
TGGCGACGACGCTGATGTGGGGCGCGAATCTGCTGGTCATCAAATGGATCGTGCGCGACCACGATCCGTTTGTCTTCAACGCTGTGCGGATGCTGCTCTCCGGCTGGATGCTGGGCGTGTGCGCCGCGATCGAACTCCGCGTCCGCAAGCGAGACACGGCAGTCGCATCGCCGCCCACAACGGCTCGCGGCTGGCTAGGAGGATGGACTTTTCGCGGCTTTGCGCTGCTGAGCGGTCTGCTCTACCCGCTGACGTTCATGAGCGGCATGCAGGAGACCACGGCGGGGAACACCGCGCTGCTGCTGTCGTCCATGCCCATGTGGACGGCGCTGCTGTCGGCCCTTTTCCTCCAGGAACGGCTGCCGCGCATCACCATCCTGGGGCTGCTGATCACCACGCTGGGCACCGCCGCGATCGCGGCCGAAAGCGGCAGCGTCAGCGCATCGCCGGAGCATCTGGTGGGCAACCTGTTCATTCTTGCGGCGGCCGTCATCTGGGCCGCGGCGACCGTGACCAGCCGTCCGCTGCTGCAGCAGGTCAGCCCGTTGCAACTGGCGTTCTGGTCGACCTTCCTGACCACGCCCATCCACCTGCTGATGAATGCGGCGAAACTGCCGGAGGCCGTGCCGCGGTTGCTGGAGTGGCCTACGTTCGGTGCGTTGCTCTATTCCGGATTGCTCTCCACGGGTCTTGCCTATGTCACCTGGCACTACGGCGTCCAAGCCGTCGGCGCATCCCACGCGTCAGCGTTCCAGAACGTCGTGACGCTGGTCGGAGTGCTCGGTGGCTGGGCTCTGTTCGGCGAACAGATCACCACCACCCAGTGGCTCGGTGGCCTCGCGATCGTCTACGGCCTGGTACTGATGCGCAAGGGCAGGGCGCAAAGTTCCGGGGCCAGCGCCGCAGGTCCGGCAACGACGGCGACTGGCGAACGTCCGGAGGCGGGACCTGCCACGCCTGCGGCGGCAGTCGCTCAGGAGGCGGAAAGCGGTCCGTAGATCGGCCGATGCTTCGTGTAGCCGCCGTCGACCGTGAGCACTTCGCCCAGGCACCAGCACTCCTCGGCCCAGAAGAACATGGTCGCGGCCGAGATGTGCTTCGGCTCCGTCAACGCGCCCAGCGGCATGCTGTCCTGCACGGCCTGCAACCGCCCCGCACTCACCGGATTCTGCGCCGCCATGGGACCGCGGAGCGGCGAGGGGGCGAGGCCGTTGAGGATCAGGCCATGCTGTTCCATGAAATGGCGTGCCTGCAGGCGCAGCAGGTTCATGAGCCCGCCCTTGGACTCCTCATACGCCGAACTCGCGCGGCCTTCGGATCCCACGGTCGCCGAGGTGGACAAGAGGATCACGCCCCGCATGCGCGGCTCGAACGCCTTCGCGAGGATGCCCTGCTTGAGCACGTTGTGGACGCCCCAGAGATTCACTTCGCACGCGTTGAGCACGTCGAACTTGCTCATCTGCTCCGGCGGGACCAGCGGCCGCGGCGAGATGCCGGCCGTGTGCATCAGGTACTGGATGCCCTGGTGGCGCTGGAACATGGCCAGCACCGCTTCCTCGCTGGTGATGTCCACGGTGTCGCAGACCACCTCGATCCTGCCTCCGGCCTGCGCGGCCAGCCGCGTTCCGTAGTCGGACAGCTTCACCAGCTCCGTGCCGACGCGGATGTCGGCGGCATGGTCCACCAGCACCAGTCGCTTCAGCGACATCCACTCCAGCAGATGCTCGGCCATGTGCTGGCCCATCAAGCCCACGCCGATGATCATGGCCGTGGCGTCCGAGTGGTAGGTGAAGCAAGTGGTCATGGGAGCGTCGTTTCCTGCGGACAGAGTGACCGGTTCATGACAGTCGAGGCAATGATAGTCGATCGCCTTCGCGAGGAGAAATGGGGGGCTTGGCTTCATTTCCCGCGTCCCCAACGAAAAACACCGCGTGACCCGTTGGCGGGTCACGCGGTGCGATGGGTGAACTTGGAGTTGGCGGGGGGAACTAAGCGTGGCGTCGGCGAGCCAGCGGCAGGCCCAGGCCGACCACCAACACGGCCATGACCAGCGTCGACGGCTCCGGCACCGGCTGCAGCATGCGGCTGACAATCCACTGCCCCAGCAGTTCGCCGTTCGCCACGCCGTCCTCGTTGTCGAAGCGGAAGTGGATGCCGCCGTAGAGCCGGCTCAATGCCGCTTCGTCGGCCGCTTCCGAGAAGCTGGAGAAACTGCGATCCGGCACCACGAATCCTTCGCCGCTCGACGTGAAACTGATGTCGTCGGTCCCGAAGTAAGCGGCCAGGATGGTCGCGGCCGCGGCGCTGAACGTGCTATGGCCGCTCGTATAGGTCGGGAACGGCGGAGTCGCGATCAGCGGTGTCCACGTCGCATCCGCCTCCGTCGCCTCGTTGCCATCCGTGTCGGCTTCGCGGATCGCCGTCACCGGTCGCCAGGCGTCGTAGTAGTACTTGTTGTCCCAGCAGACGATCGCCGCGTCCGCCAGGCCCATGTTGAGCAGGGCGAACATGCGGGCGTTTTCGGAGAGCGTGTTGCCCTGTGCGGTGGCGACGTCCTGGGCGATGCGGTTCCAATGCCCAGGCGGCGTCGAGGTACCCGAACCGTCCGCCCAGAACTTAGCGATCTCGGTCTGCTCCGCCGTACGCACCGCGCTGTTGTTGGCTCCGATCGCCTTGACTTCGTTGAAGGCGTCCGTGTACTCCTGGCTGGTCAGCGAAGGAGGTCCCACCGGATCGCGGAACTGGGAGCCGGAATTCAGGGTCCAGGGAGTGACCGTGGGCCAGTTCGGCAGCAGCGGATTCGCGAAGGCGGCCGGTGTCGGTTCCCAGCGGCCGGGAACGCCGGCGGGCGTGTAGGGCACGACATCCGACGAGTGATCGTTGGCGCGAGCCGCCAGGATCGAGTTGGCCGCTGCTTCGCCCACGCCGATGCCCGCCAGCTTCCCTGGTCCATCCGGGATCGCCTGCAGGCTCGCGGCCAACGCCGCATCGAAGACCGACTGCTGTGTCGGATACAGGTTGCTCAGCACGCGGTGAGCCGCCTGGGCCACCGCCGCCTCACGACTCGTATCGGCCGCCGCCGGCACGTTGTACAGGTACGCCTGGTGGTCTTGGTCGATGCAGTTCACCGCGTCGTAGATCGCGGTGTGCACCATCGCCATCGCCCGCGAGGCCTTCGGGGGCGGCGTGGACGTCGTTCGTACGGTGTTCAGAAGGACGGTATTCCAGTTCAGCACTTCATCCGCCTTCGCGAGGCCAGAGCCGCACAGTAACGGAGCGCCCAGCAAAGCAGTCAGGAAAAAGCGACGGATCAAGGAAGTTAACATGGCCAGTCTCACGGGACTTTCCTCTGTGGGTTCACCTAGTTGAACATCAAGGTTGCAAATACTTTTGGGGGCTCCGCCCATCTTTGACCGGGATCAACCCAGCCGTGGTGGAATCGAATCACAGGCGGCGGAGGCGTCTAACGCTTGAAATGCGATAGCCCGAGGCGAACAAGGCCAAGAGACCGACCATGTCGAGAGCCGGCAGTCGAAGTCTATCCGAAGATGCCCCAGCTTGCTACCTAAAAACAGCTGTTTTCGCGGCATTTGCGTGACGGCAATTGACTCTTCTGATCGACCCGTGCAATTCATCGGCGAGCAGCGCATTCGTGTCGCTTTTTCGCCACAGCATTGTCGCGTGCGCATCGTCAGAGAACACCTGCGCAAATACTTCCCGGAGCTTCGTGCCGGCTCTCGGACGCTTGGCCCAGCCCGTCCTGGAGGCTACCGTCACACGCAAGTCTCTCGCGGCGTTGGCTTGACGTTCGCACGGCGACGGAGGTCGGCCAAGCTCGTCAGGAACAGCAGTGGTCCTCGCCCGGGTTTGCACCACGGCGTCCGCAGTGTTGATGCGGCAAGCTCCGGCCACTTGGGCCATCCTCAAGGAAGCTGGACCTTGTTCATCGCGGACCAATAGAGAAGGTTTCGCGTTGCGGCGCGCGTCGCTGCCCGGCGACTCACGCCGTTTCCGGCCGGATATTGCGAGGCACCGTCGGTGCGACCGGCAGCGGATCGGTGGCGGGACGCCGCGCGCCGCCGGTGCGCGGCAACTCGTCGCCCGCGAGGTTGACCAGCGAACCAGCCCGTTCCGCCTCCATCACGTCACCTCCTTCATCGGTCCCATCATGGCCCTCTCCGTGATCCGATCCATGGCCGCGATGCTTCGGCAACGCGCCCTCGATCAAATAGTAGATCGTGGGCAGGATCAGCAGCCCGAGTACCGTGGCGGTGGCCAGGCCAAAGACCAGGCTGACGCCCATGGGAATGAGGGCTTGGGCTTGGAACGAACGATCGGCCAGCAGGGGGATAAGTCCGATCACGGAGGTGACCGTGTTGAGCGCCACGGGACGGATTCGCCGACGGCTCGCTTCCAGGATCGCCGTCTTCAACGGTTCCTCCGGGTTCTCCGCGCGGCGCGCGTTGATGAAGTCGAGCAGCACGATCGAATCATTGACGACCATGCCCATGAGTGCGACGAGTCCGAAGACGCTGAAGAGCGTCACATCGAGCCGCATGAAGATGTGGCCCCAGATGGCGCCAGCGATGGCGAACGGAATCAGCCACAGGATCATCATCGGCTGGATCACCGACTCCAGCTGGAACGTCAGCAGGATGAACATGGCCCCCAAGGCGACGATCGAGCCCAGGCCGAGGCTGGCCATCGACTCGTTATCCTGCTCCTTTTGTCCCTCCCAGCGAATGGCCACTTCGGGGAAGTCGGCGCTGAGTTGCCCAAGGAAGGCCTTCTGCAGGTCGGCAATCGCCTGTCCGCCGGTGGTGATGCTCTCTTCCACGTTCGCCGTGATGGTGATGGCCCGCCGCTGGTCGATGCGCTGGATCTCCGAGTATCCGTGCCGGATGTCGAACTGCGCCAACTCCGTGATCGGCCGTTCGAGGTTGTCGTTGCCGCGGACTCGGAGTTGCTCGAGGGCCGCGATGCTGGCTCGGTCCTCCTGCGGATAGCGGACCATCAGCTTCACTTCATGCCGACCCCGCTGCAGCCTCATGACCTCTTCGCCGTAAAACGCTGCGCGGACCGTTTCAGCGAGGTCGGCGGTCGTCACGCCCATGCTGCGGCCACGATCCTTCATGCGGATCTGGTATTCCCACTTGCCCTGGTAGGAATCGTCGGAGATGTCGTAGACGCCGCCGATCCGGGCGAGCGCCTCCTTGGTGCGTTCGACCGCCTGTTCCAGCTTGGGCCAATCGGCGGTGGAAGCCAGCATCTTGAATTCGATGTCCTTGCCGCCCGGTCCCATGGATCGCATCTCGAAGACCGCCTTCTCCACGCCCGCGATCGGACCGGTCTCCTCACGCCACATGGCGACGATCTGCTGCGAGGTCAGCGTGCGTCCTTCGGAACCGACCAGTTCGACGTTCACGTTGCCGACGAACTCGCCCGAGTCGCGACCATCCGGACCCACGGGGGCTCCGCCCGTGCCGCCCACCGCCTCGTGCACGACGCTCACCAACGGCATGCCCTGGGCCGCGAACCGATCGTTCAACCGGCGGATTGCGTCGGCCGCCTGCCGGACACCCGCGTCGGTCACATGGGCGGGGGTACCATCCGGATAACTGATGTTCGCCTGGATCAGGCGGCCGTCCATCTCGGGGAAAGTCAGGTAACGCGTCCAGCCGGCCTTGAAGAACGTCAGCGTCAGCACGAGGAAAGCGAACTGCAATGCCAGCGCCAGCGGTATCCGCTTCAGCAGCCAGTTCAGCGTCGGCAGGTAAGCACGCTCGACCAGGAAGATCACCAACCGGTCGGCACGCCGGTTCACTCCGTCGAAGAAACGCTTGAGCGATCCCATGACGAAGGAGAAGACCAGCACGACTCCGTCGGCCACCAGCAGCAATGCCTGTGCCAGCCAGCCAAAGCCGAGGGTCTCCCAAGGATTCAGGCGGGCCGCCGACTGCCGCAGTCCGGCGATGGTCGCCCGCATCTCACTCAACATCCCGTCGTGGCCCAGGTGGCTCGGCAAGATCGTGAAGCCCTCAACGAGCGAGATCAGCAGCATGCCCACGACGGTCAGAGGCATGCAGGCGATGAACTTGCCCATCACGCCCGTGACGAAGAACAACGGAATGAAGGCGATGACCGTGCAGAACACGCCCGCGATGACGCTCGGCGCCACCTCCGTCGCGGCCTCGATCGCCGCTTCGGTCGTGCTCTTGCCCATCTCCATGTGCGTGTGGAAGTTTTCGCTGATCACGATCGCGTCGTCGACCAGCAATCCCAGCGCCATCAGGAAGCTGAACAGCGTGAGCATGTTGAGGGTGTCGCCGGTCGTGTAGAGCAGTCCGCAGGTGGCGAGGATGGCGAACGGGATGCCCATCGCCACCCACATCGCGAGCCGGAACTCCAGGAAGATGGCCAGCACCAGGAAGACCAGCACCAGTCCCTGGAGGCCGTCTTCGGTCAGCAGTTCGATACGCTCCCGGACGTCGATGGACGTATCGTTCCAGACCGACATCGTGTAGCCGGCGGGCAGCTGCTTTTCGGCGATGTAGGCCTTCACCTCGTCCACGATCCGCAGCAGGTCCTCCTCACTTGTGCGGTCCACCGACAGCACCATCGCCGACTGGCCATTCACGCGGCTATACGAGATGGTGTCGTCGAAGCCGTCGCGGACGGTGCCGAGGTCGGCGACGGTGAGGACCGTACCGTCGGCTTGCGTCACCACCGGCAGCTTCGCGATCTCCTCGCCCGTCAGCCGCTTGTTCTTGCCACGCAGCAGCACCGTTTCGCCCGTCGCCTGGATCTTGCCGCCAGGGATTTCGACGTTCTCCCGCCGCAGCACCGACGCCAGCTTCTGCAGCGTCAGGCCATACTTCCGCAGCGTCTCTTCCGAGATCTCCACGTCGATCTGGTACGGTCGCTCACCTACGATGTTGACCTGCGACACGCTGGGAAGTTCCAGCAGCTCGTTGCGGATCTCCTCCGAAAGGTCCCGCAGCTGCCACTCGCTGTTCGGCGCGTCGCTGGAGCTGGCCAGCAGGCCCAATCGGATCGCCGGGTTGCGGAAGGTGATCTGCTGGATCTCCGGGTCCTCGGCCAGTTCCGGGAAGCTGGGGATGCGATCGACCTGCGAACGTACTTCGTTCAGGATGCGCTGGGAGTCGCTGTTGGCGTTCAGCTCCATCACCACGTAGCCCATGCTCTCGCGGGCGATGGCCGTGGTGGTCTTGATGCCATCGATCGAGCGGACGGCCTCCTCGATCTTCATGCAGATGCCCTCTTCGACCTCTTCCGGGCTGGCGCCGGGATAGAGCACCTGGACCATCAGGATGTCCAGTTCGAAGTTCGGGAACACTTCACGTTTCAGCAGGCGCAGCGAGACCACGCCGATGAGGACGGCGACGATCAGGATCAGGTTCATGGCGGAGCGACTGCGGACCGCCCAGGCGATGGCGTTTCTCATGACGTCCTGCCCTCCGTTGCCGTCTTGCCCGCGTCGGACGCGGGAGACGCTGTGTCATCCGCCGCCGTATTCGGCGACGTCCCACGGAACGCCTTGGCGTTCGCTGCCGGCGTCGCGGTCTCCTGCACGTCGTGTAACTCCATGCCCTCTTGCGCGACCGCGAGCGGCGAGGTGATGATGCGCTGGCCCGGCTGCAGGCCTCCTTCGAGGGCGGGCGAGGCGTAGACGAGCACCGAATCCTTCATGCGTCGTGCCATCTTCACCGGCGCGATGTGCAGCCGCCGGTCCTGCAGGACCCAGACGACCTGCCCGGCCCGCAACGCATCCGCCGGAAGTTCCAGCAGCGGCGCGTGGGGCTTCACCTGCGCGCGGACCGTCACGAACATGCCCACGGTCAACGGGGGCGGTACCAGACCCTGGACTTCCCTGCCGTCCAGGTGCTGCAAAGATCCCCCACGCGGCTGCTCGACATGGATCTGGCACGGCACCGTCCGCGTCGACAGATTCATCCCCGTGCCCCCGTAGCGAATCATCTCGCCATCCCACACGCAGACCATGTCTTGCACGGGGAACTCCACCTTCACGGGCCAGCGTGGGAACGAGTACGCTTCGCCCGACTGTCCGGACTCATCCGTCACCAACGTTCCCGTCGTGGTTGGCAGGCTGCGTGTTCCCCACAGCCAGTACATGTCATCCATCTCCAGCTGGCAGGCCACTTCACCGGCACTCGTGTCGTTGACCACCACCAGGATGGTACCCGGCGCGGCGTACGCATCCTGTTCCACGCTCTCCGTTACGATGGTGCCGTCGCAGGGAGCGACGATGCGTGTCCTGGCCAGGTCGCGTTCGGCCCGTTCCAGCTCGACCTTCTCCAGGTCGCGCATGGTCACCGCCTTGTCGTAGCGTGCCTGCAGCAGGCGGACCTGGTTTTGCAACGTCAGCAGCGCGTTACGGGCGTTGATCTGCGCTCGTTGCGACTGGTCGACGGCCGCCTGGGGCGCGCCGCCCGAGTCGATCAGTTTGCGCTGCCGTTCCAAGTCGCGCATCGCCAGCCGCTCATCCTCCTCCGCCAACTCGATCAGCGACGTGAGGTTCTCTCGCTCGAACTGCAAGTCCTCCAACGCGGTCGCGGTCTGCTTCAGTTCCTGCGTGAACCGCCGGACGGCGATCTCGTAGTCGGTCGGGTCGATCTCCAGCAGCAGATCGCCTTTGCGGACGAAGGTCGCCTCCTCGCAGGCTGCTGTCTTCAACCGCACGCGCCCCGCGACCTCGGCCGCGACCGAGACGTGCCGGTAGGGTTTGGCGACGCCTTCGACGACGATTTCAATGGTGCCTTGGAACGGACGGGCCTCCGCCGTCTTCACGTGCGGGATCAACGCTTCGCTGACCGCACGTTCCGGAGCAGGTGGCCGGTGCCCAAACTGCTTGTAGACCAGGATCGAGGCAGCCACGATGGCTGCCGGGATCAGGCCCTGCAGCCACTTGGACCCAGGGCCGGCCGGTCGTTCGTCGGAATTGCCTGCGGTGGACCTCAGGCGAACCGTTTTCGATTCGCCGCCCCCCGATACGCTGCTCTGCTTCGTCATCTGCCAAATACCTTTCCCGGTGTCCGCTTGCACCCGCCCGCCAAGCACGAATGTCGCGCCCCCCGGTCGATCGGGCCGCCGAGTGTTCCCAGGAGTCTGCGGGATCCTGAAGAAGGGGATCCTGACGACAGGGCTCCTGGAGGCAGGGATCCTGAAAACATGGCTCCTGAGGACAGGAACGCTGCTTTCAGGGAAGCTCTCGTCCTACCGATCGCACCCTGCCGAACTTTCCTCACCAGACCCGGTTTACCCGGACTTTCCAGTCGCGTTGATTGTAGGGCAACGGCTGGAGCACCGGAAAGACCAAAGGATCTTAGCGCGGTTTGCGCAAGGACTCGCGTGCGCCGCGAGATGCGATCCGGACTCCCCAGCCCGCTGACGCAACGGGTTTGAACCGAGAGAAACTTCGCCTGTTCACCGACGCACGCGGTGAAATCAGGCGGCACCCCCGCCCGGCGGTCTCGATTCCTGAGGCTTATTTCGGCGCAGGACGGGTGAGAGCAGGGCCAGGGCGGCCAACGCCAGCAGCACCATCGCCGGCCAGCGGTCCAGGAAGATCGAGTAGCCGCCGAGCAGCATGGCTTGGCGGAAATTGACTTCGATCAGACGCCCCAGCACGAGGCCCAGCACGACGGGGGCGACCGGGAAACCGTTGCGCCGCAGCAGCCAGCCGAGCAGTCCGAAGCCCAGGCAGCAGGCGACATCCAGCAGCGAACTGCCCACCGCATAACTGCCCAGCAGCGCGGTCGCCACGATCAACGGCTGCAGCACCTGCCGCGGCACTTCGGTCACGCGCACCCACAGGCGACAGCCGACCAGTCCCAGGACCAGGGCCACGAAGTTGGCGACGAGCTGGCTGGCGAAAAGTCCATAGATGATCTCCGGGCGTTTCTGGAA
>CAZUJM010000072.1:9958-24662 GCA_964620405.1 uncultured Pirellulaceae bacterium
GGGGATGCCAAGAGTCAGCATGGGGATCAGCGAGCCGCCAACGCAGCTGCTGTTGGCGGCCTCGGCGGCAGCGACGCCTTCGACGCTGCCCCGTCCAAACTGTTCCGGCTGCCGGCTCATGCGACGCGCCACATCGTACGCGACGAACGAAGCAATCGTCGCGCCCGCGCCGGGCAGGATGCCAATCAGCGTGCCGATGGCCGACGAGACGAGGATCACGCCGCGCACCTGCCAATAGTCGCGCCAACGCGGCCACATCGAATCGGCAGGCGACGGCAGATGCTCGACCGCCTCGCCGTCCTCCACCTGAACCATGACTTCGCTGAGCGCGAACAGACCGATGAGCGCAGGGATCAGCGAGAAGCCGTCGGCCAGTCCTGCGATTCCGCCGGTGAAGCGTCCCACGCCGGTGATGGGATCGGTTCCGAACCCGTTCAGCACCAGCCCCAGCAGGGCGGCGACCAGCGACTTGACGATCACCGTCCGGTCGCTCGAACTGCCGCCCACGGTGGCTACGGTGGCCAGTCCCAGGACGGCCAGCGCAAAGTACTCGGTGGGATAGAAAGACAGCGCGATCTTCGCCAGCGGCACGGAGAAGAAGATGAGGATCAGCGTGCCAAAGAGTCCGCCGACGGTGGACGAGACGAGCGACATGCCCAGCGCGACGCCCGCCTTGCCGGCGCGTGTCAGCGGATAGCCGTCGAACGCGGTGACCGCGGACGATGGCGTGCCCGGCGTGTTGATCGTCACCGCCGTGATCGCTCCTCCATAGTCGGCCGCCAGGTAGAGCGCAGCGAGCAGCACCAGCGCTAGGGTCGGGGACATCGAGTAGGTGAAGGGAACGAGCAGCGCGACGCCCATCGAGGGCGACAGTCCCGGCATGGCACCGACAAGCAGGCCGATTGCCACTCCCGCCACGACCGCCAACAGCGGCCATGGTCCGGCGACGTACTCGAAACCGTCCAGCAGCAGCCTCAGCGATTCCATGCAGCCTCCCCGGACCAGGCAACCGCGAACCAGCCCCGCGGCAGCTCAACGTTCAGCAGTTTCTCGAAGCCCAGCCAGGCGATCAGCAGCCAGAACACGCAGACGGCGGCCAGCACGAGCCATCGTCGGTAACCCAGCAGGCGCGCGCCGCCGAGTAGCCAGGCGAGGGTGGCAGGATAGTAGCCAAGCACCGGCAGCAGCGCACCGTAGGCGAACATGCCGACCAGGAAGCCCCGCCGCGCACCCGGCGGAACGCTCCACGCTTTGGCCCCGTCGCCGTGGGCTCCCACGCTGTCGAGGCCGCTGTTGTCGGGGCTTAAAGCTATCGACTCGTCCAGGGGGCGATCGACGCGTCCGGCAGTCGGCCGCATCAGCAGCGGCAGGGCAAGGATCAGCAGGCCGAGCCAGAAGCGCGGCAGGACGCCCGGGCCGATCGACTCGGCGGGCGTTGGGAACTGCAGCGTGAGCCAGAACATGGCCAACGCGGCGACTTGCAGGAACAGTGGCAGCCACCATCGACGCAGGCCGGTTCCTTGCAGCGCCTGGAACCAGGCCGCGAGGACGCTGGCGAGCGTAACGAGTGACAGGAAGATGGCAGCGGCGATCACGCCACGGGCGTTGGGGGCCGCGCCGGCGGTCAGGCCTAACTCGGCGTGGAACGCGCGGAAGTCCTCTGCGTCGCGGGTTACCAACGCGGTAAACTCCTGCGATCCGCGGTACTCCACCTGCACGCCCTCACTCTCCCACGGTTCTCGCCATGCGGGGTCGTTCGTGACGTCACGGAACAGCTGGTCATACCACGCCAGCACGTCGGGCGGCACGCCTGGGCGAAACGCGAAACCACGCCACATCGACAGGTCGGCCAACTCGGGTGCGCCGCATTCGGCCATCACCGGCACGCCGGCGAATTGCGGCAATCGGCGCGGGTGCGCGATCGCCAGCACGCGCAGCAGCGGGTTCTCCAAGGCATCGGAAGGATTGCCGACATAGGCCTGGCCCTGGCCGCCGAGCAATGCTGTCATGGCTTCGTTGCCGCTGGTGTAAGGGATCCAACGGCCCGTGATGTGGAATGTCTTCCAGAGTCGGGCCGCAAGGATGTGGTCCAGTCCGCCGCTGGCCGGACCCAGCCAGACCTGCTGGCCCGGACGACGTCGTGCGTCCTCCACCAGTTCCTCCAGCGTCGCGAAGGGCGAGTCCGCTCGCACGATCACGCACTCGGATTCGGCCAGCAGGCAGGCCCGCCAATCCAACGCCGAAAGCAGGTCGTCGCGCGCCGCCATGCTCAGCTTGGCAATGTTCGACTTCGTGCAGGCCAGCAGCGTATGGCCGTCGGCCGCAGCGTGCAGCACCGAATCCATCGCCACCAGTCCACCTGCCCCCGTGCGATTCTCCACAATGAACGTCGCGCCCGTGCGACGACGGGCGATTTCCGCGAAACGCCGCGCGGTCGTGTCGAGCAGTCCACCGGGGCCTGTGTAGACCACGATCCGCACCGGGCCGCGCGGGAAATCGATCGCCGCGGCTGCAGGCCCCGACACCGTGGCCAGCAGCCAGGCCACGCAGAGCAAACCCGCCATACGCCCAACCCTTCTCGCGAGACCCCTCGCCAAGCGGCGACGCGCGACCGCAGGCCGGTTCGGAGCCAAGGGGACGCGGCGGGCGGCGGTGTCTTGCGGTGAGTGCAGCGGGCCGGGCATGTGCCGATTCCCCGGGAAGGTCTGAGGCCTGATGAAGAAAACCCGCGGAGCAGGAGGTCCTGCCAGCTCCCGGTCGGCCAACCGTCGCCGCTCCGCGTCGACCGCCGAAACATACGAGGAAGGCGAACGCGAGTGGATATCGTTGTCTCTAGCTGGCATTTAGCGTGGGGCACCGCTTCGGCCGCCCAGGCGAACACTTGATCCGTACCGGAACTTCGACGAAGCCCGGGAACTCATTTTTTCCTTCACTGGGCCGATCGCGGCAGGTCGGCGAAGCCAGCCCGATGGTGCGTTTGCAGGGGCCGGAAGCCCGCGCGGCGCTGCGGCATTTTTCGCGGGATAAAATCGAGCGACCAAGGCTGCCTGCTGGGCCAGTTCGAGTTTTCCAGGCAGGACCGCCGAGCTCCGCAATTGTAAACCCCGGTGATAACCCTCACCAGAGCGGAACTTGCCCGGCAGCAGTCGACGGCGCCGCCGGGTCGCGGGGCTATTGGCAAGCCTTGTCGGAGAGAGTAGAACGATCCGAACGATCACAAGTTCGAGTAACCAAAACATGTCAGCCCAACATACTGCGTCTTCCCATTCCCACGGGAGTCATTCTTCGGCCGCGTGGGACAAGGCGCTGCTCGTCCGCTCGCTTGCGGCTTTGGGGGTCGTCTTCGGCGACATTGGCACGAGCCCTCTCTACGCTCTGCGGGAATGCTTCTCGGCGTCCCATCATGGCGTGCACATCTCGGAAGGCAATGTGCTCGGCGTCCTGTCGCTGATCTTCTGGTCGCTGACGCTGGTCATCTCGATCAAGTACTTGGTGTTCATCCTGCGGGCGGACAACCAGGGCGAAGGCGGCATCCTCGCGCTGACGGCCCTGGTGACGCCCGTGCGTGCGGCGGCGGAGCGACGCAGCGTGGTGATGATCGTGCTGGGACTGTTCGGAGCGGCGCTGCTGTACGCCGACGGCATGATCACTCCCGCGATCTCCGTGCTCAGCGCCGTCGAGGGGCTGGAGTTCGAGACACCGATCTTCAAACCGTACGTGGTGCCGATCACGATCGTGATCCTGATTGGTCTTTTCCTGCTGCAGTCGCGTGGAACGGCGAAGGTCGGCTCGATCTTCGGGCCGATCACGGGCCTCTGGTTCCTCACGCTCGCGCTGCTGGGGCTTTCGCACCTCGTGAAGCGACCGGAGGTGCTGGCGGCGATCAACCCGTACCATGCCCTGCAGTTCTTCTCCGAGAACGGCTGGCATGGCTTTCGAGTGCTCGGCACCGTCTTCCTCGTGGTGACGGGTGGTGAGGCGTTGTATGCCGACATCGGCCATTTCGGTACGCGGCCGATCCGGCTCGTGTGGTTTGTCATCGTCTTCCCCGCGCTGCTGCTGTGCTATTTCGGCCAGGGCGCGTACATGCTGTCGAACCCGGACACGATCCATCCGTTTTATGGGATGGCTCCCCGCTGGTTCATCTATCCCCTGGTCATCCTGGCGACGATGGCCACGATCGTCGCGTCGCAGGCGGTGATCACGGGAGCGTTCTCGTTGACGCTGCAGGCGGTGCAGTTGGGATACAGCCCGCGGCTGCGGATCGACCATACCTCGTCGGAGCAGATCGGCCAGATCTATGTCGGCGTGGTCAACTGGGCCCTGATGCTGGCGTCGATCGGACTGGTGCTGGGCTTCCGCAGTTCCAGCAACCTGGCCTCCGCCTACGGCATCGCGATCACGATGACGATGGTGATCACCAGCATCCTGTTCTTCGAACTGCTGGTGCGGCGGTGGAAATGGAGTTTGCCGGCGGCCATCCTGATGGCGGGCGGGTTCCTGCTGATCGACACGGCGTTCTTCCTCGGCAACATCGTGAAGGTGGCCCAGGGCGGGTGGTTTCCGCTGGTGGTGGCTGGCGGCATCTTCCTGCTGATGTCCACCTGGAGCGCCGGGCGGGCGCTGCTGCGGAAACGCATGCGGGAGGGCATGGTTTCGCTGGATCTGTTCCTGGCGGACGCGCTGAACGAGCATCCCCAGCGGGTGCCGGGCGTGGCCATCTTCCTGTTCAGCAATCGCGTCGGCACGCCGCCCGCGCTGCGGCACAACTACGTGCACAACCGGGTGCTCCATGAACGCACCATCATCGCCACCGTGGAGACGGCCGAACATCCGCGCGTGGCACCCGAGGACCGGTTCGAGATCGAGGAAGTGGGCGAAGGGTTCTACCACGTGGTCATGACCTACGGGTTCATGGACACCCCCAACCTGCCCCAGGACATCCGCCGGCTGCAGATTCCGGGGGTGGAGTTCGACGAGGCGGACGTGAGCTACTTCATCGGCCGTGAGACGCTGCTGGTGACCGACACGCCCGGCATGCCTTTGTGGCGCGAGTGGCTGTTTGTCTGGATGTCGCGAAACTCCCAGACGGCCAACCAGTACTTCCATCTTCCCCCGGACCAAGTCATGGAAGTCGGCCGCCAGATCGCGCTCTAGTCGCGTTGGGGCTCTGCTGGCCGGGTCTCGATGAGGTCCGGTCGGCTGGTTGCGGCGCTGCCATCAGCAGTGTCGCCAGCAGTGTCGTCGCCGGACAAGCAGGCTCTGTTTGTCAATTCCTCCCGCCGAATTCGCCTTGTTCTGTCCGAGGCGATCCAGTATCTCTACGCGGCCCCCGGGAAGCCCGTTGCCCCTGGGCCTCCGGTGCGCCTTCGCGACGCGGAGGTGGGTGGCGGAAGGAGTGGCTCGGAGCAGTCATGACGCGACGCATGATGACTACCAATTGGCAGGATTCGCCCGTGGATGCGGCGGCCGTTGTTCGGCTTGTTTCGCGGAGGTCGATCGTGGCCCGCACCCTCTCGATCGGGCTGCTGGTGGCGGGGCTGATGGCCCCGGCCGCGCACGCGCAGATGGGCGGACTCGGCGGCATGGGCGGTGGCGGCATGGGAGGCGTACCCGGCATGCCGGGCGGCCCGAAGAGCAAGAAGCTCGACTACTACACGCCGGTCTTCGAACGCCGCGAGCAGGGCGAACCGATCGTGGCCGTGAAGATCGTCGGCAACCAAGTGCACTCCACCGACAAGATCCGCGCCCAGATGCAGACCCGCGAAGGCCGCGACTTCGATCCGGAAGTCGTCCGGGCCGACGTGCGGCGCCTCTCGTCCAGCGGCATGTTCCGCAACGTCAACACCTATCGAAAGCAGGTCGAGGGCGGGGTCGAGATCACCTTCGAAGTCTTCGAACTGCCGACGATCACGTCGTTGAAGTTTGTCGGCAACACGCACGTGAAGGAAAAGACGCTTCGCAAGAAAGCGGAACTGAAGGAGGGCGAGCCCCTGCAGCGGTTCCGCATCGAAGAGGGCAAGCGGAAGCTCGAGGAGTTCTACCGCGAGAAGGGATACAGCGACGCCAAGGTCGAGATCCAAGAAGGCCTGGATCCAGCCGACAAGGGAGTCGTCTTCTCGGTTTACGAGGGTGAACTGAAGCGGATCTACAGCACGAAGTTCGTCGGCAACACGATTGTTTCCGACGCGCGGCTGAAAACGCAGATCGAATCCAAGCCGGGCATCCTGTGGTACTTCAAGGGCCAGGTGGACAACGAGAAGATTGACGAGGATGTCGAGAAGCTGACGGCCTACTATCGCAGCCTGGGATACTTCCGCGCCCGGGTGGGCCGCGAGCTGGAGTATGGAGATTCGGGCAAGTGGCTGACGGTGACGTTCGTGATCGACGAGGGCCCGCGCTACAAGATTCGCAACGTCTCCATCGTCGGCAACAAGACGTTCACGACCGAATCGCTGTCCGATCGCCTGGAACTCCATGCCGGTGAATTTTTCGATTCGCGGCGGATGGAGGCGGACCTGAGCGAGTTGAAGGACACGTATGGCAGCCAGGGATACATCCAGGCCGACATCAAGGCCGACCCGCGGTTCCTCGAGGAGCCGGGCATGATCGACCTGGTCTACGACATCGCGGAAGGCGAGCAGTACCGGGTGGGACGGATCATCGTGAACATCGAGGGCGAGAACCCGCACACGAAGCGGAACGTGGTCATCAACCGGCTGTCGCTGGCTCCCAACGATATCATCGACATCCGCGAGATTCGCGCCAGTGAACGGCGTTTGAAGGCTTCGGAACTGTTCCTCACCGATCCGATGCGGGGCATCGCGCCCACCATCGCGATCAAACCGCCGGAACTCGGCGAGGAAGCGGCGCTGGCTCGGAAGCCGGGAGCTTCCTCCAGTTCGCCTTACTAGCCGTTGGAAGTGACCTGCGCAAGGACGCCGCAAGGAAGCCGCAAGGAAGCGATGTTGAGCAACGCAACTCAAAACTGGCGATGGCCCCTGGTGATGCTGGCCTGCATCCTGGCCAGCGGCTGCGCGACATGGACGGGAGCGTCACGGACGCTGCTGCCGCAGGACACGGCTTCGCCGGTCCGGCCCAGCGAGAACAGCCGCCCGGTGGTTCGCGGCCCCGTGGATCCGGCACCGCAGGCCCGCGGCGGCCAATCGACCGCTCCCGCGACAACCCGCCCCGCCGCCCAACCGCCAGCAGCCGCCCAGCCGCCGGCAGTCGCCAAGCCTATCGTGCGGGGCCAGTCGCCGGACGAAGAAGACTACTATCCGCGTCAGCCAGTCCCGGCCTCGGGCATGGAGTCGTTCACGAGCGACGATCCAACGCAGGGCGACCCGCGCGCGGCGGTCCAGCCGGCCCAGTACACGCAGGGCACTTGGACCTCGACCAGTCCCAACCGTCCGCCCGCCACTTCGTACTCCGCGCCCTATGCGGCGACCCCGTATGGAACGCCCCCCGGCCCCGCGGCGCCGCCGGCCTACAACGGCGCGGCACCGCCCCCTGGCGCCGTACCGTTGAATTCTGCTCCGCCCGCGTATCCGGCTCCCGGCTACCCGGCCCCCGGCGCGCCCCCCGCCGCCTATGGCGAACCGCTGCCGCCGCCGTCCAGCTACCTGGGACCCCCCACGGACATCCCGGGCAGCCTGCAGATCGACGACAACCGCTATGCGGACCTGGTCGTGAATGTGCGCGAGCAGCAGACGGGACGCTTCATGTTCGGCGTCGGCGTCAACTCGGACGCCGGCCTCACCGCCCAGGTCGTGCTCGATGAATACAACTTCGACTGGAAACGCTTCCCGCGCCGGCCGGATGAGATCATCAACGGCACGGCGTGGCGTGGAGCGGGCCAGCGGCTGCGCATCGAAGCCATCCCCGGCACGCAGTTGCAACGCTACCTGATCAACTTCACCGAACCGTATCTTTTCGACACCAACGTCAGCCTCAACCTGAGCGGCTTCCTCTTCACCCGCAACTACACCGACTGGGATGAACAGCGGCTGGGTGGACGCGTTGGCCTGGGCTACCGACTGACGCCCGACCTCTCGCTGTCGGCCGGCCTCCGCATGGAGAATGTCGAAATCACCGATCCCCGCGTTCGCGGCGTGCAGGAACTGGATGAGGTGCTGGGCAACAACGACCTCTATGCGGGGCGCCTGACGTTGACCCACGACACCCGCGACTCACCCTTCGCGGCCACCGAAGGCCACTTCCTGGAAATGTCCTTCGAACAGGCCTTCGGAGACTTCGTCTATCCGCGCGGCCAGGTGGACTATCGACGTTACTTCCTGCTCAACGAACGGCCTGACGGTTCGGGACGCCACACCCTGGCCGCCTCCTGGCAGGCAGGCATCACGGGCAGCGACACGCCCGTCTTCGAGAACTTCTTCGCGGGCGGTTATTCGACGCTGCGAGGTTTCCGCTTCCGCGGCGCATCGCCCAAGGTCGACGACGTCACGGTCGGTGGCGAGCTGAGCCTGCTCGGGTCGCTCGAATACCTGTTCCCGATCACCGCCGACGACATGCTCAAGGGCGTGGTCTTCTGCGACTACGGAACGGTCGAGGAGGAAGTGAAGATCGAGGGCGATGACTTCCGCGTGGCACTGGGAGCCGGTTTGCGGATCGCGATCCCCGCGATGGGGCCCGCGCCGATTGCCCTGGACTTCGCCGTGCCGGTAGCCCGCGAAGAGACCGACCGCATCCAGAACTTCAGCTTCTTCGTCGGCTTCGGCCGCTGATCGGCGATGCGTCACGCCTGCTCGATGGCGTGACGCCTAAACGACCCGCGCTGCATCGCATTGCTGCCAGCCGCGATCACTCGCGGGCCAGCGCAAAGATCTCCTCCGCGTCCAGCACATGGTCGTTGCGGGTGAAAAGCTGCCGCAGGGCCGCCTTGTGGACCTTCATCTTGGTCCCGCCCACGCCAATCGCCCCGTAGCAGAGCACTCCGTTCTGTTCGGCCGCGCGGTCCATGACCTGGATGCCTTCGATGCCGAGCGGCGGGACGGCGTTGAGGTCGATGGCCACCCGCAGTGCCCGGGCGTCGTCGCGGATCGAACGCGGCAGCAGCTGCACGCCAGCCGCGCCGGCCGCGATCACCAGCTGCACCTCCTCCAGCGCCGACGACAGCGACGCGGGCGTGTCGGTCTGCACGGCCGTCAGCCGCGGACTGCCGCCCACCTGGGCTGCGATCTCCTGGCAGGCCTGTTCCGATTTCGCCATTTGACGCGAAGCCAGCCGTACCTGCGCGCCTTGTCGCGCCAGCAGGCGTGCCGCGCGTCGGCCCACCGGGCCGGTTCCTGCCAGCACCAACGCCGTCGTGTTGGCAAGATCCAGGTGGCGGGCCGCCGAGACAACCGCCGCGGCCGCCGTGGTGTTCGCTCCGTTCGCGTCCATCATCACCGATACCCGCATCGGACCAAAGAATGTCTTCCTCACCTGCTCCAGCAACGCCTCCCCCGCCTCGACGTTGGAACCGCCGATGAAGATCGCCGTGTGCTGCAGGTCGGGAATCCCGCGCGTGAACATCGCTCCGTGCACCAAGCCCGTCACATCCTCGGGACGCACCTGCGAATACTGCAGCAGATGGTCCACTCCCGAATCCACGGCAACCACGGCGTCGAAGACGCTCGCATGACGATCGGGATCCAGTTGCACAAGCAGGCGCGGTTTGTCCGACATGGGGGCGGCTTCCTTGGAGGACGATGCGGGCGAGGCCGAAGCGACCGTGAGACGACACGGACACGGAACGTCCAGATGGGGGCGTGTGAACGTCGAGCGGGGCAATGTCGAGCGATGACAGGCGAGAGAGACGGAACGGCAGGCAAGAAGCAAACCGTCTCCCGCACCGGCGTCCTTTTCGGGACACCGATGCGGAACAACAGTTCAGCACGATCCGCCAGCCGCGGCGACAGGTGACAAGCCGCGGCGCAGGTTCATGATACTAGAAGCCCTTGAACGGGTGGGCGGCGCTGTCCTTCTGGGCCAGCATCTCGTCCGCCGACGGCTTGCCCGCCATCGCATTGGCGATCGCCATCTTCGTGGCTTCGTAGTTGTACTGGTAGATCTTCGAGTCGTCCGCGGCCTGCCAGTGGATGAACACACCGCAGGTGATCACGTACTCCTCGCACTTGCTCTTGGGGATCACGCCTTCAGCGACCGAGTCCGCGACGGCCTTGGCGACCGCAGCCTGCGCCGGGCCGAACATCTGCACCGCCTGCTTCGCGCCCTTGATCGTGACCTTCGTCACCATCACCGTCGCCGGCTTCACGGCCAGGTTCGGAGCCAGCACGGCCAGCAGGTTCGAGTGACCTTCGCTCTGGCGAGCCAGGGCGTTCGCGAACGCGTGGCCCGCCGCGCCTTCCTTGCTGCCGATGATCAGGTCGATGTGGGCGATCTCGTTGCCATCCCCAACCAGGGCCTCTCCAATGAACATATCCATGGTTCTTGCTCCCTACAGTAGACTCTATTCGAAGTAAAACCGTCCGTCACAAGTCCGAGAAGGTAACATAACGGCCACCGATTTCAAGAAGACGCCCGACCCGTGGCTGACGACTTTGGACCGCATCCAGGGCCTCCGGGGCCGGTATTCGCGGTTGGGGATTTTCGCCGGTTCCGCCCGGATTTCTTCGCCGCATCCGCGTCTGGTGACGCCGCACGGAACCGCATGGCACCAAGGCTCCCCGCCCCTTGAGCGCCGGTCGCCCCCGCATGGGAACGCGATACGCCAAGGCTCGTTGCTCGCGCCGCCGCTTCGCCGATTCAGCCGCGACCCTGACGGTTGTACCAATCCCGCCTTGCACCCCACGCGGAGACGCGTTCCAAGCTTCGCTCGCTACGGCTCTTGCAGTCGATGGGCCTAAGTGGGATACCATCCGGTCACGAGAGCCCATCGCCGCCCGGCGTCGGTCGCGGGACCACACGGGCAGGCGCCCACCGCAGGTGCCTCAGGAGTCGTGTCATGTCGAAGTCGGCGAACGTGAGACAGTTGGTCTTCTACTCCGGCCATGTCCAGGGCGTGGGCTTCCGCTACACGACGCGCGAGGTCGCGTTGGCGTTCGCCGTCAATGGCTACGTGCGCAACTTGCCAGATGGACGCGTCGAACTGGTGGCCGAAGGCAGCGCCGCCGAGGTCGATGCCTTCCTGCAAGCCGTACGCGAACAACTGGAGGAACGCATTACCCGCGTCGACCGGCACGACCAGGCGGCGACCGGGGAGTTCCAGGGATTCACGATTCGCGGGTGACACGCGGGTGTCAGGCCTGCGCCAGCATCGACGGCTGCTGGCAGCCTTCAGTGAATTCTGGCGACTGTCAGCGGAGCGGAAACGTCGCTTGACGCTGGCCTCTCGCGTGACCTAACCTTCGCCCCCATGAATGGTCCTCCGCGCAGGTCAAGCAACGCCCGTACGATATTCGCCCGCTTCCAGTGGCTCTGCCTGCTGGCAGGATCGCTGTTGGTTGCGCCGGGAACGGGTCGATTGATGGGCGACGAGTCGGCCGAGACCGTGGTGGATCCAGCGACGCCCCTTCAGGAACGTGTGGTCGTTTTGCGAAACGGGCACGCGTTTGTGGGGGCTGTCGACCAGGCGGGCGATCGCATGACGATCACGCAAGGGCCGGGGCGATCGGTGCGCGTGCCGCTGCGCGATGTCGACATCGTGGTGGATACGCTGCACGATGCCTACGTCCATCGGCGCCAGCGGCTCCATCCAGGCGAAATCAACGATCAGATGCGACTGGCCCAGTGGTGCCTGCGCTACCAGTTGGACGATGAAGCGGCCGAACTGCTGCTGGAGATGTCTCGCCGTTATCCGAATCACCACGCCGTGCGGGCGCTCGAACGCCAGATGGGCGAACGCGCCGGTCTGTTGGCGGGAAGCGGGCGGGAAGCGTCCGTCGTCCGTACCGCATCGTTCCAGCAGGCCGAGGTCGCGCCGGACGCCACGGGCTTTCCGCTGTCGGTGCCGTCCGCGCCCGAGGAACTGGGCGAGCTGCCGAGCCTTTCGCCTGCGGAGATCACCGAGTTCACACGCGTCGTGCAGCCCCTGCTGCAAAACCGCTGCGGCAACGCCAACTGCCATGCTTCGAACGGGCGGTCGGCTTTCGTGCTGCAGCGAACGCCCACCGGGCGATTGACGTTCAAGGACCTCACCTGGTCCAACCTGCGTGCCGCCTGGAAGCAGGTCGACCTGCGGGATCCCGAACGCAGCCCGCTGATCGTCATGGCGACCACGCCCCACGGCGGCCAGTCCCGAGCTCCCCTGGAAACTTACGAGTCCCGTCCACGCCAACGCCTGGCACGCTGGGTGGTCAGCGCCACGCAGTCGGACGCCATCGCATCCGGGGAAACGCCGTCCGCGGCGGGACCGACGCACGGGCAGGGACTACCCGCCAACCTCGGGCCTCTCGGAAACGGCCGAGCGGGCGGGGCCATTGTCGAGTCGACGAGCGCCGGGGGCGGCGTCACCTTTGGACTGCGGCCGGCCCCCCTCACGCCGCTCCAGCGATTGCAGGCCGCCGGGGCACGCGTGTCCGCTGCCAAGGACTCGCTCCAGACCAGCGCTCCCAACGCCCTCTCACCCGACCACGACGGCGGCGTGCAGCGAGCGTCTTTCCTCGAAGCAGACCCACTGCCCGCCGCATCAGCACCCGCTGCCGGGTCGCCCACGGTTCCGGCGCTGCCCCTGCCGACAGGCAACTCCAAGACGCCGGCTTTGCCCCGGGCGGTGCCTGCCGAGTCGGCGGCGGGCGATCCGTTTGATCCGGAGGCGTTCAACGCCCGTTTCCACCCGGAATGACCGGCAGTCTTCCGCCGCTGGCGTTGCCTCACGGCAGAAGACGCCCGGCGATCCTGGGCTGTTCGCTTTTCGTTACCTAAAGCGCCTCCGCTGCGTGAGTCGCCCGGCCGCTTCCCCGGACACGCGCCGCGAAGCGGGAACCGCTGCGCTGTTTGAACGGCAGTCGCGGCCGCTGCGGGGGCTTTACCGGTGCTGGAGCGTTCCTAAGTGCAGTCCGCCCGGCCGGTTGATTCGCGGTTCGCTCCGAGGCCCGATTGCCAGAACTGGTCGCGATCGGCGTGCGTACCTGGGAGGCATCGGCCAAAAAAGGCAGGGGCGCGGGCTCCTGACCGCTCGACGCGCGACGCCTTTCCGCTCACAATCGAAGCCATGATCGAGAACTTCTTGTTAATTCCGTTGGCGGTGGTGCCGACCTGGCTGGTCAGCTGGTTGACGCCGCTGTGGTTGATCGGCGTCGGCGCGGCCGTGGCGCTGCTGGTCCTGCTGCTGCTGTGGGGCCTGCTGGCCGTGGTCTGGCGGCGAGCGGCCGCGAGCGTACCGGTGGTGCTGGGCGAAGGTCCGATGCCGCTGCTGATGGGCGCCGTGGTGATCGCGGCGCTCTTTGCGGCGGTCGGATTCTTCGTCGTGCGGACCCCCATGGCCGTTCTCTCGTCCATCCCGCGTTTGTTGGCGGTGGAAAGCCGCGAGTTCACGCACAAGCTATCGCCGAACGCCAAGGCGGAGGCGGTGCCGATCCAGTTGCGGGGAGACGAAGTGGTGTCCTTGGGCATCACGGCCGACGAACCGGTGGAGATGTACGACGCGGCAGACGAGGCCGAACGCAGCATGCCGGCAGCCGACATCGGTCCCGGGCGATCCTTCCGCTGGCTGAAGGTCCAAGACAATGTGCCGCTGCTGGAAGGTCGGTACATCGACCAGTTGTTCATCACGAACCTCGCGGATCGCGAAGCGACGGTGGCCTTCAAGATTGCGGCGCAGCCGGCGTATCCCGCGGCCTGGGCGGTGCCGATCACGGCGCTGAGCGTCCTGGGTGTCGTGCTGCTGTACTTCGCACAAGCTTGGTTCCTGCCTCGGATCAACGCGATCGCGCTGGCCACGACGAAGTCCGAACTGGCGCAGCCGCTGTTCTGGATCCTGTTGGCACTGGGCTCGTTCTTCCTCGTGCTGTTTGTCTTCCTGCCGTACAACACGTTCGGCGAGGACATCAAGATGATGAAGGACAGCGGCTTGACGCTGGTGATGATCCTGGGAATCATCCAGGGCGTCTGGGCCGCCAGCAACTCGGTCGCGGACGAGATCGAGGGCCGCACCGCGCTGACGGTGTTGTCGAAGCCGGTGGGCCGCCAGCAGTTCATCCTCGGCAAGATCGCCGGGATTCTCTGGACGGTCGCGTTGATGTTCGTGCTGCTGGGCATCGTCCTGGCGGTGCTGGTCGCGTACAAGCCCGTTTATGATGCCCGCGAAATGGGTTCGGAAGTGCCCGACTGGACGCTGGTCTACACGGAACTGGCTCGCACGATTCCCGGACTGGTGCTGGGGTTCCTGGAGGCCACGGTGCTGGTCTGCTTGAGCGTCGCGATTTCGACGCGGCTTCCCATGCTGGCCAACTTCGCGATCTGCTTCTCGATCTACGTCCTGGGACACCTGACGGCACTCATCGTGCTTTCGTCCGTGCAGTTCGCGCCGGTGCTGTTCGTCGCGCAGTTCATCGCGACGATTCTTCCGGTGCTGGACCATTTCAACATCCAGGCCGCGGTCGCGGCGGGACGCGAGGTTCCGCTCTACTACCTCGCCTGGGCCTTTGTCTATTGCGTTCTCTACAGTTCGATCGCCCTGTTACTGGCCTTGATCCTGTTCGAGGACCGCGACCTCGCCTAGCAGCGCGTGGCGACGGCA
>CAZUJM010000073.1:0-24004 GCA_964620405.1 uncultured Pirellulaceae bacterium
TTCGACGATTTCGAGAACAAGCCGCTGCACGGCACCTTCCTCGTGGACGGCGCGGGCCAGTTGCGTTGGCACGACATCGGCCATGAACCCTTCATGGACCACGGCTTCGTGCTGGCGGAAGCCAAGCGTCTGCTGAACGTGCAGTCGACACCGACCGCAAAGCCGCTCGCCGTTCCCGGACCTACTCCGCCCGTGGCCGTCTCGCAGAACGGCAGCCGCTGAGCGGTCGCAGACCGGTCGGGCGGGTGTTCGGCACCGCCTCCGCCCGACCGTCGCCTTCCAGCCGCCTGCATCGGGACGCGTATACTGCCCCGCGAGCGATGGCAGCCAGCATGCCAGCACGCGGCTCCTGTCTTGACGGTCTGGCAGCGTTTCCTGATACTCCGCGACCCGCACCCGGGTCGCCGTCCACGACACCCCCTTTCGTGCCTGAGTCCCGACTGTCCCGCGACGCCGTTCCTGAAGAGCGAACTATGATGACGACCGACTTGGAATTAAAAGAGTACTGCGAACGCACTGCGGCGCGTGCCAAAACGGCGGCGGCCCAACTGTCGTTGCTCACCGGACAGCAGAAGAACGACTGGCTGGTGAAGTCGGCCGGCATGCTGCGTCGCCATACCGATCGCATCCTGGCCGCCAACCAACGCGACCTCGAAGCCGCTCCGGGATACGGCCTGACCGCTGCGCAGGTCGATCGGTTGAAGCTGAACAACGACCGCGTGGAGGCGATCGCGGTGGGCATGGAACAGGTGGCCATGCTGCCGGATCCGGTGGGCGAGATGATCGACTCGTCGATCCGCCCGAACGGCCTGCGGATCAGCAAGGTGCGTGTGCCGCTGGGCGTGGTGTTCTTCATCTACGAATCGCGCCCGAACGTCACGGCCGACGCGGCGGCCATCTGCGTCAAGAGCGGCAACGCGGTGATCCTGCGCGGCGGCAAGGAAGCCGCGCACAGCAGCCAGGCGATTGTGGACCTGCTGGCCGAAGCGGCGGAGCCGTGTGGCCTGCCGGCCGGTGCCGTGCAACTGGTGCAGACCCGCGATCGCGCTGCCGTCAGCCATTTCTTGGCACTTTCGCGTTACATCGACGTGGCGATCCCGCGCGGAGGCGAGAGCCTGATCCGCCGCGTCGCTGCCGAGGCGACCATGCCGGTGATCAAGCACTTCGACGGCAACTGCCATGTCTTCGTCGACGAATACGCGAACCTGCCGATGGCGGAGCGGATCACGGTCAACAGCAAGTGCCACCGCATGGGCGTGTGCAACGCGGCCGAATCGCTGTTGGTGCACCGCGCCGTCGCGAACGAATTCCTGCCCCGCATCGCGGAAGCGCTGGCGGCGCATGAGGTCGAGATCCGCGGTGACGACGCCACGCGACGTCTTGTCCCGCGCGCCAAGCAGGCAACCGAGGACGACTACCGCGCCGAGTTCCTGGGCCCCGTGATCTCGGTCAAGGTCGTCGACTCGCTTGGCGAGGCCATCGACCACATCAACGAATACGGATCGCGACACACCGACGCCATTGTGACGGACAACCTGCAGCACGCGCGGGAGTTTACCCAGCGCGTCGACAGTGCGGCGGTGATGGTCAACGCCAGCACCCGGTTCAACGACGGCGGCGAATTCGGGCTGGGCGCCGAGATCGGCATCAGCACCGACCGCTTCCACGCCCGCGGCCCCTGCGGCCTGCGGGAGTTGACCAGCTACAAGTACATCGTGGAAGGCAGCGGACAGGTCCGGTAGCCCGCGAGGCAGCTTGCGGCGCACCGGGAACAGCAGCGTGGCGCGAACAGCGATTCACGGCGGGATCGAGCGAAAAAGGAGTTTCGCGATGAGGCACTTCGAATGGCCGGTGGAGTTGACGCCCGAGGAACGCAAGTGGCTGTCGCCGGACTCACCGGCCACCGCGCGCGGCGTGCCGGGAAGCGACGAAGCGGTTCGCGTCGGCGATCGTTCCCTCGCGCAGCCGGATCCCGCGACGCTGCGCAGCCAGTTGGAAGTCCTGGACTCCTTCCACCAGGATGTCGCCAGCCGCTTTCGGGACGTGCTCTCGCGGGCGCTCAAACGCCTCGTGGAGGTGCGGCTGAGCGAAGTGCGTTGGCTGGCCTACAGCCAGTTCGCCTACAGTCGGCCGGACCCGACCTGCTACTGCGTGCTCAAGGCCGCACCGCTCCCCGTGCCGCTCGCGATGGACCTCACGCCCGGCTTCCTCTTCCCCATGCTGGACTGCCTGCTCGGCGGCGGCAAACGGCCCTGCGAAGTGCCGGACCGACCCACGACGGCCCTCGAACAGCGTCTCGCGCGTCGCCTCGTCCGCTGGCTGCTCGATGAACTGCACGACGCCTGGGAGCCGCTGCTGGCCGTCGAGTTCTCGATCGAGCGGATCGAGAGCCAGGCGCAGCGGGTGCGGCTGGTGGCGCCGATCGAGTCGGTGGTGGCGCTGGACTTCGAAGTGCACGTCGCCGGACAAGGCGGCATGCTCACGCTGTGCCTGCCGTATCGGGCGATTCGCAAGATGGTCGACAAGCTGATGGTGGGCGAGTGGCACACGCAGGACGCCAGTACGGTCGCTCCACGGTCCCAGCCTGCCGCGGCGTGACCCAAACGTGTCACAGCAATGCACGATCCCCTGCGTCCAAGCCGCCGTGCGTGCGCGTCGTGCATGCGTGGCGAGATCTTGCGACATGAATCCACGGATTGGATTCACGTCGTCTACTGGCGGCGTGAACGTTACCGAACGACAAAGTTCACCAGCCGTCCGGGCACGACGATCTGCTTGAGGATCTGCTTGCCTTCCAGCTGCGGCGCGATCTTGGCGTCGGCCTTGGCCGTCTCCAGGATCGTGGCCTCGCCGGCATCGGCCGCCACGACGACGGTACCCCGCAGTTTGCCGTTCACCTGCACGGGGATCTCCAGCGTATCCTCCACCAACCACGCCGGATCGGCCTCCGGCCAGGGATGGTAGGCCAGCGTCTCGCCGTGACCGAGCAGTTGCCAGAGTTCCTCGGCCAGGTGCGGTGCCATCGGGGAGAGCAGCAGGACCAGCGTTTCGACCGCCTGCCGCGGCCGCTGCGATTCCTTGGTGAAGAAGTTCACGAACTCCATCATCCGCGCGATGGCCGTGTTGAAGCTCATCGCGTCGAGATCCTGGCTGACGACGTGGATCGTCTTGTGGATCACGCGCATCTGCGCGGGCGTCGGCTCGCCGTCGTGCAGGCCCGGATGCAGCTCCAGGGTTTCGGCCTTCTCGTCGACGACCAGTCGCCAGACGCGTTCGAGGAACTTGCGGATGCCGTCCACGCCGTTCATGCTCCAAGGCTTCGTGGCCTCCAGTGGCCCCATGAACATTTCGTAGAGTCGCAGGGAGTCCGCACCGTACTCCTCGACCACGGCGTCGGGATTGACGACATTGCCGCGGCTCTTGGACATCTTGTTGGCCCGCGCGTCGACGCGGATCGAACGATTCGCGTCGATCACGAAATGGTCGCCCACCTTGGTCACCTGCGCGGGCTCGCAAGAGACGGCCTGCACGGGCTGTCCGTCGGCGGCGCGCACCTCCCGTCCCTCGGCGTCCTTCGCCACCTGCTCCACGCTGACCCACGCGCCGTCGGCCGTCTGGTAGGCCGTGTACTCCGTCTCTCCCAGGATCATGCCCTGGTTGACGAGCTTCTGGAACGGCTCGGGCGCGGAGATGTGGCCGCGATCGTGGAGCACATGGTGCCAGAAGCGGGAATAGAGCAGGTGGAGCACCGCGTGTTCGGCGCCGCCGACGTAGAGATCAACGGGCATCCAGCGCGATTCCTTCTCCGGATCGACGAAGGCTCCGTCGTTGCGGGGATCGATGAATCGCAGGTAGTACCAGCAGGAGCCGGCCCATTGCGGCATGGTGTTCGTTTCGCGCCGATAACGCCGACCATCTCGCTCGACGTACAGCCACTCCGGCGGTGCCTTGCCCAACGGCGGTTCCGGACGGCCGATCGGCTTGTAGTCCTCCAGGTAGGGCAGGTCGAGCGGCAGTTCGCTGGGATCGAGCGGCCGCATGAGCCCGGTCGGCTGGCCGGCTTCGTCCAGCTCATGCAGGATCGGGAAGGGCTCCCCCCAGAATCGCTGGCGGCTGAAGAGCCAGTCGCGCAGCTTGTAGTTCACCGCGGCGCGGCCCATGCCTTGTGACTTTAGCTCGGCCGTGATCTTCTTCTTGAACTCCAGCGTCGGCGTGCCGTTGAACGCGCCGGAATTCATGGCGAGGCCGGTGTCGGTGAAGACGGCTTCGCCGGCCAGCACGCGTTCGCGATCGACGTCGGTCGCCTGCCCTGGATCCACGACGGGAATGATTGGCAGGTCGAACTGCTTGGCGAACTCAAAGTCGCGGGTATCGTGAGCCGGCACGGCCATGATCGCGCCGGTGCCGTAGCTGATCAGCACATAGTCGGCGATCCAGATCGGCACCGCGCGTCCGTTCACCGGGTTGATCGCATACGATCCCGTGAAGACGCCCGTCTTCGACTTCGCCAGCTCGGTGCGTTCCAGGTCGCTCTTGTTCGCCGCCGTCTGGCAGTACTGCGCCACGGCCTGTTTCTGCGCGGCCGAGGTCAGGCGTTCCACGAAGGGATGCTCGGGGGCGATCACCATGTAAGTTGCGCCGAAGAGCGTATCGGGGCGCGTGGTGTAGATCCGCAGCACATCGTCGCCGGGCTGGGCAGGCCAGGACCGCGTCTGCCGCGCAGTCTTCCAGGCCTCGAACCCCGACGCTCCGCCCAGGAAGAAGTCGACTTCGGCTCCTTCGCTGCGGCCGATCCAGTTCCGCTGCAGTGCCTTGATACTGTCACTCCAGTCCAGCGCGTCGAGTCCCTTCTCCAGTCGGTCGGCGTAGGCGGTGATGCGGAGCATCCATTGGCGGAGGGGAATGCGCTGTACGGGATGGTTGCCTCGCTCGCTGCGGCCGTCGATCACCTCTTCGTTGGCGAGTACCGTTCGCAGTTCCGGGCACCAGTTCACGAGCGCGTCGCACTGGTAGGCGAGCCGATGCGAGTCCTGGTAGCGGCGCACGGCCTCCTCGCCCTGGGTCGACACGTCCGCCGGAATCGGCAGTTCGGCGATCGGTCGCCCCTTCTGCTGTTCGCCATCGAACCAGGTGTCGAAGAGCACCAGGAAGATCCACTGCGTCCAGCGGAAGTATTCGACGTCCGTCGTCGCCAGTTCGCGATCCCAGTCGTAGCTGAAACCCAGCATCTTGAGCTGGCGGCGGAAGTTGGCGATGTTCTTTTCGGTCTGGATGCGCGGCGGCGTGTTCGTCTTGATCGCATGCTCCTCGGCGGGCAGGCCGAAGGCGTCAAATCCCATCGGGTGCAGCACCGCGTCGCCCTTCATGCGACGGTAGCGACTCAGGATGTCGGTGGCCGTGTACCCTTCCGGATGGCCCACATGCAGGCCGTCGCCGCTCGGGTAAGGGAACATGTCCAGCGCATAGAACTTCCGGCCCGTCGGCAGGTCGGGCGCACGAAACGTGCGATGCTCCTCCCAGTAGTTCTGCCATTTGGGTTCGAGGACGGCCGGGTTGTAGCGTGGCATGGAGGGTGACCTGCAGTGAGGAGCTTTGGTTGCCGAGGCGTTTGGTTACCGACGGTTACCGAGGCTCGGACGGGACGAGACGGAGCCGGACCGCGACCAGGGGTTGCGAAGCGACGGGCCGCTCAGGGCCTTGGCCCGGGGAACTCGGCATTTGCCCCCGCCCTCGGCTCGCGAAGACTACCGAGTATCGGCCGAATCCGCCGCAAAAGTCCGCGATTTTACCGGTTTCCGAAGGCAGGTCCAAGACCGCGGCCCCCGTTTGTCAGGCCCGGGAGCCGGACGGTCGCCCCGGCATCGCGAGTCAAACGCCCCGGCAACACGGGCCCCCTACCCCCGCGTTCGGACCGCCCCATGGCCCTTCTGCCCTGCTGCTGTTGCCTGCCTGCGCGGACGCTATACTTGAATCATCCTCGCTGCCGGTCGGCCAGCGACGGCTGCGGGCTCCGCCCATCGGCGCGACCTTTTCGGGGTTGAGGCAGCCCCGAATATGGAAGACCTGCACGCCGGAACAGGCTGAGGGCTCCAATGACGGTTGTTGATGGATCACGACTCCCATGGCTGGAAACTCCCAAGGAACGCGGCAACGAAAGATGCTCTACGGACAGCGAAACCTGATTTTGACCGAGGTCGAGCGTGACGCGATGCGCCGCGCAGGCAACTTCAACGCCAGCGTGCTCGACCACGTCCGCCCGCACGTAAAACCCGGAGTGACCACGGGGGAACTGGATCGCCTGATCCACGAATACACGCGGAAGCACGGCCATGAACTGGCCTGCCTGGGCTACCAGGGCTATCCGAAGAGCTGTTGCACCAGCGTGAACGAAGTGGTCTGCCACGGGATTCCCGGCGACTACCGGCTGGCGGAGGGCGATATCGTCAACATCGACGTGACGTCGATCGTCGATGGCTGGTTTGGCGACCAGTCGGAAACATTCCTCATCGGCGACGTGAGCGATGAGGCGGCCGTCGTGACGCAAGCGGCCTTCGACTGCCTGTACCTGGCCATCGAAGCGATCACGCCCGGATGCCAGGTGGCGGAGATCGGCAAGGTGATTGTCCAGCACGCGACAGCGCTGGGGCTGGGCGTGGTGCAGGAGTACGTTGGCCATGGCATCGGCCGTCGATTCCACCAGGATCCGTCGGTCCCGCACTTCCCGAATCGCCAGTCGTACACCGATCGACTGGAACCAGGCATGTGCTTCACGATCGAACCCATGATCAACCTCGGTACTCGCCATACGGTGCTCGATCGACGCGACGGCTGGACGGTGCGCACGCGCGACGGCCGCTTGTCCGCGCAGTTCGAGCACACCATCTTGATGACCGAGAACGGTGCCGAGATCCTGACGCTCACGCAGGATGGACCCAAGAAGGGCCATCGCTTCTCGGCCAAGACCGACGTTCGCTGAGCATCGCAACACGCGAAGCTTCCCGGCGCGGCACGCGCGTCTATCGCATCGCGTGCCTGACCTCGATCACGCGCGGCTCGCTCTTCGCGCCCTTGGTTAATCGCATTCGCAAGCGTCGCCTTCTCCCCACGCCCGCAGCGGCACTCGACGCTCCTGCAGCGCACATTCCACATCACGACGCGTTGCATCAGCAGATCGAGCGACGCGCCGACGGGTGCGTGCGCGGTGCCAACGGAAACGCCGCGTCAAAATGCGTCAACTTTGCCGATCACGCGACTTTTGACAGCAATGGCTGCACAGCTGTCGTCTGGAAGTCGCAAGAACTTGAATTTATTTTTGTCGTACTAAAGCCTTGCAGTGACGCAGTTTGATACGCGGCTGGCCTGGGCATCCCCCAACAGGCTAGTTGCCGCAAAGTCAGGTTTGACACAAATTCCAAGTATGGGGGATGTACCGGCGCCGGGAGGCGTCCGGACGCCCCGCTCTGCGGAACGCCGGATCGGGGATGGCGTCGCCGCGTGTTCCCAGTTCGAATCGTTTTCTTCCCACGGGATCGCTACTGATCATGAAGACCTCGCTGCTCTCGCTTGCATTCGGCGTTGTCGCTCTGCCGCTGGCAGCTGCCCTCGCCCAGGAAGCCGTCCAGACGGAGTGTGCTCCGAGTACGACGTATCGCTTGGTTCCGCAAACGGTTTATGAACAGAAGCCGGTGAAGACCTATCGCCTGGAAACGGAAACGCTGGTGGAACAGCGGCCGGTGAAGGCGTATCGTCCGGTGGTCGAGACCGAAATGCGCGAACGCCGCTACACGACCATGCGACCGGTTCAGGAAACGAGCACGCGTGAGGAGAAGTTCACGGTGCTGCGACCGGTCTACGAGACGGAGTACCGCGAGGAGACGGTGCAGCAGACGCGCTACGTGACCGAGACCGAGATGCGCGAGGAGCGCCGCACCGTCATGAAGCCGGTCACGGAGACCTCCATGCAGGAGGAGCAACGGACCGTTTGGCGCCCGGTCACCGAGACGCAGTACCACGACCAGCAGTACACCACGCTGCGTCCGCAGACGGTCGAGTCGACGCAGTACGTGGACCAGGGTGGCTGGTTTGACCAGTGGTCGTACCAGCAGGGTCCTGTCCGCAACCGCCTGCAGTGGATGCCCCGCACCAACTATATCAACCCCTACACGGGGCAGCCGACCACGCAGCGCGCGGGGTACTACTATGTGCCCCAGCAGCAGGGCGGCTACCAGGTCCAGCGAATGTACGTGCCGAACGTTGTCCCGCAGACCGTCACGGCGACGCAGTATGTCCCCGAAGTGGTGACGCAAAAGGTCCCGACGCAGGTGACCCGCTACGAAGCGCAGGTCGAGGTGCAGCAGCGGCCGATCACCACCCAGCGCATGGTGTCGGAAGAGGAGCGTCGTTTCGTACCCGTCACGGTGCAGCGTCCCGTGACCGAAAACCTGGTGCGCCGCGTTCCCGTGCAGAAGATCCGCTGGGAACGCGAGGAGGTCGTGCGGCAGGTGCCGGTGACCACGATGCGTTATGTCGCGGAGGAGCGCACCGAGCAGGTGCCGGTGAAGGTCCAGAAGTGGGTGGTTGAGGAACGCACCGAGGAGGTGAAGCGGGAAGTTTCGCGGTGGGTGCCGACGGAGAGCACGCAGCTGAAGCCTCGCACCATCATGATGCGCGTACCGCTGGACGCCGCGCCTACTTCGGCCCAGCGCCCGGCGGAGTCCCGTGGCGTCTCGCAGGACGGAACCACGCCCCGACGCGTCGTCACGGCCCGCCCGGTAATCGACGACCAGCTGGACGGATTCGATCCGCCGCAACCGCCCATGGGCTCGATTCGCTAAGGCACCCGACCGCGTCCGCATCGCGGGCACGGCGTTGCCCAGCCCTGTTCATCGTCCCACCCAGTCCGCTCCGGGAAATACCGGAGCGGACTTTTTTGTTTTTCGGCAAGGCTCCTGCGACGCTTGATCGGCCCCGACGCTCGTGGCGACGGCTTGACACGCCCCGAGCCCCTGCGCGACACTTCGGTGGAGTGTCACGAGGCCGTGTGCGCGGCGACTCCGTCCTGGCCTCGCGCGGCCTCGTTTCGAGTCGAACGGCGGAATCTTCGTCGCCTCTCCACCCGGATCGCCCCACCTCTTACCGCCATGCTCCGGAGCTCCTCGTGCCGAACCAGCCAGACGACGAACCGGACGATCAACTCGAAAGCGAGTGGCCGGCCGAGGATCTCCCTGACGACGATCTCCCCGGGCCCGATCAGCTCGACGAAGCGGATGACGACGACACCTACGGTGACACAGGTTTGTCACTGGGCGAGTTGGAGGCCGGCGATTTGGATGGCGACGACGCTGGCCTCGCCGGATTCACCGGGCGGCGCGTAGCCTTCGTGGGAAAGCTGGGCGGGGTCAGTCGTCGAGAGGCGAGTCGACTGGTCCGCGAGCAGGGCGGCTTTCCGCTCGAACGCTGCGAAGTGCCCGTCGACGTGGTCGTTTGCGGCGCGGAAGAGGATCCGCTGGCGGACCCCCTGGGTCGGCTGGACCGCTCCCTCCATGAAGCCATCGAGCGTGGCGAAATCGAAGTCCTCTCGGAAACGCAGTTCTGGCAGCGATTGGGCCTGATGGAGAACGAACCCCAGGTCCGACGCCTCTACACTCCCGCGATGCTCGCGCGGCTGCTGCATGTGCCCGTCACCATCATTCGCCGCTGGCATCGCCGCGGCCTGATTGTGCCGGAGCGTGAAGTGCATCGCCTGCCTTACTTCGACTTCCAGGAAGTGGCCACGGCCCGACGGCTCGCGGAACTGCTCGCGGCAGGCGACAGCCCGGAGGCCATCGAGCGGAAACTGGCCGCGTTGGCCCGGAGCGCCCCGGGCGTCGAACGACCGCTCGCGCAGCTTTCCGTCATCGTCCAGGGGCGACAACTGTTGCTGCGTCAAGGCGAGGGCCTGATCGAGCCAAGCGGCCAGCGACGCTTGGATTTTGAAGCGCGGCAGTGGGATGCGAACGCGGCCGAACCATTGGACGATCCGTCGGACGGTCCTGCCACGGAGGCGACACCCCACGATGGGTCCGCGCCGGGACGCCCCAGGACGCTGCCGATCAACCAACTGCTCTCCCAGCAACTGGAACGACTGCCGACCGCGGCGGAATTGCTGGCGGAAGCTCGCCAGCTGGAGGACGAAGGCCAGCTGCTGGCTGCGGTCGAAGCGTACCGAGCCGCCTTGCTTGCCAGCGGTCCCAACCCGGATATCTGCTTCCAGCTGGCCGAACTGCTCTACCTTGCCGGTGACACTGGAGCGGCCCGCGAACGGTACTCCATGGCCATCGAACTCGACGAGAACTTCGTCGAAGCCCGGGCCAACCTGGGGTGCATCCTGCTGGAACTCGGCCAGGTGGAACTGGCCATCGCCGCGTTCCAAGGAGCTCTCTCCACGCACCCCGACTACCCGGATGTGCACTACCACCTGGCCCGGTCCCTCGACCGCCTCGGGCGCCCCTACGAGGCCGAGCCGCATTGGCGGCAGTTTTTACGCCTGGCGCCCGACAGTCCTTGGGCCGAAGAGGCGACCCAGCGTCTCGGTCTGGATACGCCCGCTGACGATTCCGACGCCGAAAGCGAATCGGAACCAGATTAATCGGGCAGGCTCCCGGCCACGGCAGGCAATCCGTTGCGTGTTAAGGAGTTACGCGCACCGTCAAGGAACCCAATCGCTTGACGGTGCAGGTTGCCTAATTTATCATAAACCATCTAAGTCTCTCTTTTTCACGCGGCCGGAACCGGCGTCTCGCTGGACATACGCCAATTCGGAACAGGAATATCCATGGGCTTGGCAATTCTGGGTGTGGTCGCCCTGCTCTTCATCGCGTTGGCGTACCTGGGCTCGCGCACTTGGCCGGCATGGCACCAGGTCGTGCTCGTCTTTCTGTTCCTCAGCGCGATGACTCTATTCGTGCTCGCCGCCGCGACCCTCAAGACCCAGGATCGTTGGCGTTCGCAATACGAGACGGCCACGAAAGAGATTGAGGTCGAAGAGAAGCGAAACGAGGAACTCATCCACGGCTCCGCCCAAGATAACCAGTTGGGCGAAGTGCAATTGCGTGGCGAAGTGAACCGGCTGCTGGTGGATCGAGGCCGCGTCTGGCGCAACCTGCGCGTGGCGGAACTGGGTGACGGCGTCGTACTGCTGGACCCGTCCAAGTGGAGCGACGCGGGTTGCAAGATCGGTAACAGCGAAGAGTCCGAGGAGTCAACAGAAGAAGGCGTCGACCCCAGCGCGACGCCTGAGGAAGCTCCGGCAGCCGAACCGGCCGCTGGTGAAGCGACGGCAGGAGAGAACGCGAGTACAGACGGGGCGACAACCGAAGAGGGAGCGGCCGCCGAAGGCACCGCCTCTGAAGACGCAGTAGCGGAGGGAGAAGCTCCCGCCGAGGGCGAAACGCCGGCGGAGGGCGAAACTGCTGCCGAGGGCGAAGCTCCCGCAGAAGGCGAAGCTCCTGCCGAAGGTGGTGAGGCCGCGCCCGCTGCGACGCCTCCCGCTGCGGCGCCCGTCGTCGCCGTGAACGCTCCCGGACTGGAAGTCGGCGCTGTCGTGTATGCCTTCAAGCAAGCACCGCTCAGCGCCCTGGCCGCCCCTGTCCGCAAAGTGGTGATGATGCCGCCGAAGCTCCGGCCCAATACCGATGTCGCAGGTTTCGGGGGCGGATCCGAAGAAGGCGCCGACCTTGGCGTCCCGGAAGACAGTGGCGCAGCGGCAGAAGCAACCGAAACCACCGACGAAGGTGCCACGCCCGCCGACGAGGATACGGAAGCGGCCCCGAGCGAAGCGACCGGCGACGACGACGCGTCTGGGGACGCAGCAGCCGATGACGCCGCAAGCGAAACGACCGGCGAGGAAGCCCGCGAAGAAGACGCTGCTCCCGAAGAAGACGCTGCTGCAGAAGCCGACGAAGAAGACGCCGGAACCACCGACGCCGACTCCAGCGAAGAATCGACTCCGGCCGAAGATGCGGACGCTGCCGAGGAGAACTCGGCAGGCAACTCGATCCGCACGCGCACCCAAGACCGCCGCACGACGACGATGCCGGTCGCCGCCGAAGACGGCGAGGAAGAAGCGGCCGATACGGTCGCTGCAGAAGGAGCCTCTACGGAAGGCGCTGCTGAGAGCGATGCGGAGGAGGCCGCGAGTGAAGATGGCATGGAGACCAGTGCCGCTACGGAAGAGGCGGTGGAGGACGAAGCGACCGTCCTGGCCGTGCAGGCCTGCCCCGTACCGATCTACTACATGGGCGAGTTCAAGGTCGTGGCCAGCCCCGAGGGCAAGGCTGGGGCCATCACGCTGCAGCCCACCGCTCCACTCACCGAAGACCAGATCAAGCAGCTGCAGGACAACAATTCGTCCTGGGTGCTCTACGAAGTCATGCCTGCGGACGACCATGAGACGTTTGCGGGCCTGAACGCCGCCCAGATGCAGGCGTTGATCCCGCCCGATGGTTTCCGCGACCAAGCTGCTTACGAAGGCCTGATTCAAGAGTATGTCCGCGACGGCGGAGTGGCCACCGACCAGGACGCTCCCGGCCGCAAGCTGATGCAGGTGAAGTTCGCGAAGGCCGAATCGGTGGACGTGGACGTCGAAGTCACGGGAGACGCGGGCCAGCCGTTGGAGGAAGCGGAGTTCGATGTGAGCGGCCGTACGCTCAATCCGAGCCTGCAGCAGGGCGAGCAGAGTTCCTTCCAGGCGGGCGATGTGGCGACGCTGGACTTCGCGGTTGCCCAGGATCTGGTCAGCCAGGGCAAGGCTACGCCGATCGCCACCCTCTACTCTCGACGTCTTCGCGACTATGCCCGCCTGAACCAGGCCCTTACTGCGACCGGCGAACAGCTGGCCCTGGAACTGGATCTGGCCCAGAAGGATCTCGCCAAGGTCGAGGAGACGCTTGCCAAGCAGCAGGACGAACTGACGTTCCAGCTGGATCGCCAAGCGAAGTACACGGCCGATCGGGACGGACTGGCCAAGGAACTGAAGGTCCTCGGTGCCTACCAGGGCGCGGCCGAGGCGAAGATGAAGGAGCTGCGTGAGGAGCTGAGTCGCCTCTATCGCACGAATCGACAGCTGGTCAACTCGGTCAGCCCTCGCTGATCGCTCCGTACTTTCTCGAGCCGTTGCCGTCGGCTATCTTAAAGCAGGCTCCGCGTCCCGGAGTCTGCTCTTGTTTTGGGCTCCAAGAAGCGTCCAAATCCCGCTGGGCTGGCTGCGGGCTTGCCCGCCGGTTGCCCAGCGACTTCCAAACGCCCCGAAGACCGGCCGCTTGGTTTGTCCCGTCCCCGTGTGAAAGTTCGTTTCATGGGAATCTACGATCGCCCTTACTATCGCGAAGAGTCGGGAATCTCCCTCTTCTCGGGCCGCTCGATGATCGCCAACCTGATCATCCTCAACGTCGCGATTTTCTTGATCGACGTGTTCCTGTGGCAGCCCCGGGGGACGCTGAGTCGAGAGATCCTGGGCGTGACCACCGACACGATCACGCAGCCCTGGAAGTGGTGGCAGTTCCTGACTTACGGATTCGCCCACGATCCCAACAACGCCTACCACCTGATCGGCAACATGCTGGGGCTGTTCTTCCTCGGCAACGAGATCGAGCAGCTGTATGGCCGCAAGCTGTTCCTGCGGATGTACCTGACCTCGCTGGTCTTCTGCTCGCTGGTCTGGGCGGTCACCGAACTGGTGGCCCATCACCAGGGTCGGCTGATCGGCGCGTCGGGAGCGGTGACGACCGTCGTCATGCTGTTCGCGCTCAACTTCCCGCGCCGCATGGTGCTGTTCATGATGTTCATCCCGATCCCCGCCTGGGTTCTGGGCGTGATCGTGGTGCTCAGCAACCTCTGGGGCACGCAGACCCCGGCCCTCAACGACGGCGCGCCGCGTGTCGCCTACGAGGTGCATCTCGTGGGTGCGTTCTTCGGTTACCTCTTCTATCGCACGCAGTGGGCGTTGGGAGCGGGCTTGCCTTCGCTCGGTGGACTGATCCCCTCGCGGCGTCCGAAACTGCGGATCCACGAGGAGCCCGAGGAGCCGTATCGCGTTCTGGACGAAGAGGCCGACCGGGTGCTTGCCAAGCTGCACCAGCAGGGCGAGGCGAGCTTGACCGCACGCGAACGCCGCACGCTCGAAGAGTACAGCCGCCGCATGCAGCGGAAGCTGCGTTGAAGTTGGCAAACGCGAGCGGGCACAGTCCCCCTTCTGTCGCTCAACGCTGCATCGCGTAGAGGATCAGGTTCATGCCCATCCGCGCGGCGTCCTCGCGGACATAGCCGCGGCAGGAGATCGACGTCTGGTTCTCGAGCGCACAGCTTAGGTCGTACGGCGAGAAGACCACGGCATACCGGCCCTCGATCTCGATCCCTTCCCATCGCGGCGCGATCGTCTCGACGCGCGCTTCACGCGAACCATCCGCCGACTCGGCGGGGCGGGGATCGCGAAGGCGGACGGTGGTGACATCGAATCCTTGGAAACGCGGCGTGAACATCGCATGGTCGCCGGCGATCGGCTGCAGCGGGTTCTCCGGGAACACCGCCGCCATCTCGCGCCGAAAGGCGTTGGCGAACGGCTCGCTGGCGCAGATCGCGTCGGCCATCACGAAGCCGCCGTTGCGGACGTAGCGCCGCAACGCCTCGCGTTCCGGCTCGCTGAGACGAAAATCCCGGCGTCCATGCAGGAACAGGATCGGGTAGTCGTAGAGCGAGTCGGCGGTCAGCGGCAACAGGCGTTTCTCGGCACTGATGCGCATCTGCAGCTGCCGGCGCGAGACGGCCAGCAGGTTGCTGAGCGCGGCGGGCGCGTCGTCGCTGCCGCCGCCGTGCTGGATCTTGGCCACATACAGCGTGCCCCGCTCGGTCGTCTCCGCCCTCGCCACTTCGGGCACTACCTGCGGCGCGTCAAGCTTGTCCTTGAGTTCGCGGTTGGTCGCGTAGGTCAAGATGTTGGCGCCCATGGCAAGCGTGGAGCGTACCTCCTGGCCGATCGCCTCCGGAAGACTCGCCAAGTTGCGGACGGATGCGAGTTCCCAGTAGCAGGAGAGCGTACCCGGACAGTAGACGACCGACGTGCGACAGCAGGCTTCCACGCCATACAGCGGCCGCAGGTGTTCGGCAGGAACCGCCTGTTCGGCGTACCAGATCGGATGGTCGGGCGGCAGCAGTCGCAGCGGGCTGTCCGGAAACAGCTCGGCCATCAGCTGCCGGAAGTCGCGATCAAAGTCCCCGCCCTCGCAGCACGACTCCGCGAACAGGAACCCGCCCTGCTCGACGTACTGCTTGAGCTTCTCCTTGAGTTCCGGCGTGAGCGACAGTCCATCGCGACCGCTGAGGTAGAGCACCGGCGACTGCAGCAGGTCTTCGAGTGACGCGGTCTGTCCGTCGATGATCTGCCACGACAGATCGCGTTTCCAGCGACGCTCGACATCGGCCGTGAGGTGGGCGATATCCTGGCGATGGCGATTCCAATCGTCCGACTCGGCCAGCTTCAGTTTGCTGACCACCACCGGCCTTCGCCCCTTCGAGAGGAATAGCAGCGCCAGCGACGTGCCCACATGCGGATGCTCCTCGACCGACACACCCTTGGCCGCGCTCGTGCCGCGCCAGTAGCCGGCGATCCGGTCCTGCTTCTTGAGCAGCATCTCGGCGCCTTCCCGATACCAGTCATGCTCGCCGATGAAGCGGCTGCCGGTCATGCGTCCCACTCGTTCCACGCCATAGATGTAGTACAGCAGGTGCGGATGGTTGAACTCGCGTTCGCGTGGGTTGGTCGGATACGGATTGCTGTTCACGGTGAAGTGCTTGGCCAGCCACTGCAGGCCGCGCGTGGGGATCTGGTGGTCGGCCTGCGGCTGGCAACACTCCACGCGCCCCTCGCGCACCACCGCGTCGCCCTCGCCCGTCTGGCCCAGCGCGATAATGGTCGAGGCGATGCCCGCGCAGGTCATGCTTCCCGACGGCGCCTGGTCGGGATAAGCCCACGCGCCGTCCTCGCGCTGCAGACGAGTCCAGTAGCCGAGCGCGCGTTGCCAGACCACATCCGACACCTCCACGCCCACGCGTTCCGCTTCGTGCAGCGCGAGCATGGCGAACTGCGTGTTCGACGGATCGGCCGTGTCCAGGTCCAGCGTCTCACCATACGACCATCCGCCCTTGTTGGGGCCCTTCGTGGCCTGCTGCTCCTGCAGCCACGCCGTGTTCTCGCGGATCCGCAGTCGATCCTTGTCCGGCTCCGCCGCGCACAGCACCATCGTCTCCAGCGCGACGCTGTAGGTGTGTCGCGTCTTCCGGGGCATCCGCACAAAGCGGAGCGCGCGCTGGATGGCCGGATCGTCCAGCGGCACGCCGGAGTTCAGCAGGGCCAGCGTGCACAGCGAGGTGATGCCGCCCTCGTAGATCGGATGCTCCACCCAGGTGCCGTTCCGCGGGTTCTGCTCGCGCTTCAGGTAGTCCACGCCCCGCTCAATGCCCGTTCGCACCTGCCCGGCCGTCACCTGCGCGCGCGCCGGTACGGACGTGGCCCACAGCATCAGCCAGCCCGCCCACAACCACACCGCAGTCTGCCCCACCCGCTTCATGCGCACTCCTCACCCCATCCCCACCACCAGACCGCTCTCATCTCTAACCGCCGCAACGTACACACGACCGCCGTTCCGCGCGCCTTAAAACATCGGTGAGATAGGGATCATAACTCGTGGTCATCCGGGGAAGCCTTATCCTAACGCACTCCCACAAGAATTCACGCCAAGGCGTGCCGATGACTGAGCCATGGTCGATTGTCGCCAACGTGGGAGGCCCGCTTCGAGTCCCCTCACGAGGGCCACGACTCGACACCTGGGGCAAGATGGGCGCGATTGGCCGGTTGCGTTGTCCGCGCGGGGGCTCCGCCCTAGAATCAGTCGAGGGGTACGCGAGGACGCGACGGACGAGGAGACCGAGCCAGCCCGTGGATCCATTTGTCCCGGGCCAGTCACAGGCTGGCACGTTGCAGAATGGCCGGGCACTGGATGTAACGGCCCGACCGTCCTCCTCGAAAATCCTACGGGGAAACCCTAGCAGAAAGGCGAGCGGAATTCGTGTCGAGCAAACCACGCAACCTGGGCGATGTGCTGCAGGAGTTCAGCCAGCATCGCGTGTTGATGCAGCAGGAACTGCAGCGCGTCATCGTCGGGCAAAACGACGTGATCGAGCAGCTGTTCGCGGCCATCTTCACGCGGGGTCACTGCCTGCTGGAAGGTGTCCCCGGGCTCGCCAAGACGCTGATGGTCAGCACGCTCGCCTCCATCCTGGACGTCGCCTTCAAACGCATCCAGTTCACGCCCGACCTGATGCCCTCGGACATCACCGGCACAAACGTGCTGGACGAAGACGAATCGGGGCGCCGGCAGTTCCGCTTCGTCGAAGGCCCGATCTTCACCAACATCCTGCTCGCCGACGAAATCAACCGCACGCCGCCCAAGACGCAAGCCGCACTGCTGCAGGCGATGCAGGAGCGTGAAGTGACCGTCGGGCGCACGACCTATGCCTTGCCCGAACCGTTCTTCACCATTGCCACGCAGAACCCGATCGAGCAGGAAGGCACCTACCCGCTGCCGGAAGCGCAGCTGGATCGGTTCATGTTCAACATCAAGGTCGGGTATCCCACGGCGGAGGAAGAGGAGCAGATTCTTGCGACCACCACGCGCAATGAGAAGGTCGAGGTCCGCAAGGTGCTGTCGGCCCGTTCCATCGTGAACCTGCAGCGACTGGTCAGCAGCGTGGCCGTGAGTGAGCACATCGTGAAGTATGTCGCGCGGCTGGTGCGGGCGACGCGCCCGAAGGACGAGTCGGCGCCGGACTTCGTGCGTGAACTGGTAGACTGGGGAGCGGGTCCGCGCGCGGGCCAGTTCCTCATCAACGGCGGCAAGGCCCTGGCTGCCATGGACGGACGCTTCGCCGTGTCCATCGAAGACGTCCGCAAGATCGCCGTCCCCGTGCTCCGCCATCGCCTCAGCACCAACTTCCAGGCGCAGGCCGAAGGCATGACCACCGACGACGTCGTCCAGCGACTCGTCCAGATGATGCCGGAACCGGCGATCCCCAAGTACTCCGACGGTTGACCAACGCCCGCTTCGCGCCCGCCGGTTCCTCCGGGAAACCCCTTCGATGTCGACCGTCGAAAAATACCTCAAGCCCTCCGTCGCACGGCAGATCTCCCGGCTGGACCTGCGCGCGCAGTTCGTCGTGAAGGGCTTCCTGCAGGGCCTGCACGCCAGCCCGTTCCACGGGTTCTCGGTGGAATTCAGCGAGCATCGACGCTATGCGGCAGGCGACGATCCCAAGGATATCGACTGGCTGATCTACGCCAAGACGGACAAGTACTACGTCAAGAAGTTCGAAGCCGAGACGACGATGACGGGCTATCTCGCGATGGACCTGAGTCGTTCGATGGGCTACACGTATCGCCAGGAGCTTACCAAGTTCGATTACGCCATCTGCCTGGCGGCGGCCTTGTGTTACCTGATGGTCCACCAGCAGGATCCCGTCGGGCTGCTCACCTTCGACACGCAGGTGCGACAGAGCCTGCCGCCGCAGTCCAAGCGGACGCAGCTGGGCAACGTGCTCTCGCAGCTCTCGCGACTGCAGCCCACCGGCGGAACGGACATCGCCAACAGCCTGACCCAGATCGCCGCAATGCTCCGCCACAGTAGCCTCGTGATGATCTTCAGCGACCTGCTCGGTGACCCCCAGCCCACGATGCAGGCCCTGCGCCGCCTGCGGCACGGCGGACACGATGTGATCCTGTTCCACATCCTGGATGAAGCCGAGGTCACGTTTCCGTTCGAAGGCGCTGTCGAATTTGAAGACCCCGAGGACGCGACGCGGCTGGAGGTCGACGCCACGGGGATTCGCGACGAGTATGTGGCGGAAGTGGAGGCGTTTCGCGGCCAGTTCCGCAAGGAGTGCTTCCAGATCGGCGTTGACTATGTGCCGCTGGACACGAGCATGCAGTTTGACAAGGCGTTGATGGAGTACCTGACATCGCGCCGCGGTCGCTGTTGACGCACGCGTCGACCGCCACGGACCGGGCGCTCGTCGCGCACCGCGTCAGAGAACGCAGAGGTGGAAATGCCGCCGAACGTCCGGGTGCCGGGCGTCGGCCGCGAGCCGCGGAACCCTCGAACGTGTCGTTCGTCAATCTCTCCCTCCTGCTGCTTGGAAGCCTGTTCGTGGCGGTGCCGCTGGTGCTGCACATGGCGATGCGCCAGAAGCCCCGGTCGCTGGCGTTTCCGGCCATGCGTTTCCTGCGGCAGCGTGAAGCGACGAACCGCCGTCGGCTGCAGTGGCGACAGTGGCTGCTGCTGGCGGCCCGCTGCCTGCTGGTCCTCTTGATGGCCCTGGCGCTGGCGCGCCCCAGCGTCACCTCCGCCGAACTGGGACCGTGGCTGGTGGTGGGAATCCTCGCGTTGCTGTTCCTGGCCAGCCTCGGCGCGACATTGCTGGCCACCATCCAGCGTCGAGGCGCGATGGCGATGGCCAGCCTGGGACTGCTGACCCTGGGAGTCCTCGCGGCACTCGGCCACACCACCTGGTCGATGGCTCGCAGCAGGTCGCCAATGCTGCTGGGCGACCAGAAGGCCGCCGTGGCCGCCGTCGTGCTGCTCGATACGTCGCCGCGCATGCTGTATGCGGAGCGTGAACAGACGCGTTTGCAGCGAGCCCAGGAGATCACGCGTTGGCTGTTGCGGCAACTGCCTCAGGAGAGCCAGGTGGCCATCATGGACTCCGGTCCCGCGCCGCCTGCCTTCGCCGTCGACCGCGGCGCCGCGAACCTCGCCGTCGACACCCTGGAACCCACCTACGTTCCGCAGCCATGGAGCCGCCGCTGGGAACAGGCGATGGCCCTGCTCGCCGGCAGCCCCCTGCCCCGCAAGGAGCTGTATGTGGTCTCCGATCTGTCGCGCGGGACGTGGGACGCCCTGGAGCAGTCGTCGATCGCCAACCGGCTCGCCGAACAGCCCGAGATCGACGTGCAACTGGTCGATGTCGGATCGACCAATCCCGCCAATGACGCGATCCAGTCACTGGAACTCTCGCAGGCATCCTACACGCCGGGCACTCCCTTGCAACTGGACGTGCGTGTGCAGCGACAAGGCACGGCGGGGACACGCCAACTCGAACTGTACATCGAACCGGCGCAGGACGACGGCCCGTTGGTCGTGGATGGAAAGCTGCAGACGCCAACGCCCGAACCTCGCGGCAGCCAGACACTGACGCTGGATTCCTCGGTCGAGGCCACGGCGCGATTCAACGTCGCGCCGCTCGAACCTGGGACGCACCACGGTTTCGTGCAGTTGGTCGGCGAAGATCCGCTGCAGGCCGACAACCGCCGGTACTTCAGCCTGCTGGTTCGCGAGCCATGGACGCTGCGGTTGGCGGCCGGAGCGGGCGCCGAGGCGAGTCTGTTGACCGAATGGCTGGCACCGCTGGAACTACGCGAAGCCGATCGAGCGAAGTTCCGCTGCCAGGTTGTCCCGTTGGCGGAGGTTGACAAGGATCTGGCGGGCGATGCGGGAGCGGCGGGCGCGAGCCAGCCGACGCCCCCACCAACGGGCATTGCGGCGATCGGCCTGCTCGACCCGCCCCCGCTGCAGCCTGCCCAGTGGGCGGCGCTGCGCACCTATGTCGAGAACGGCGGCGGCCTCGCGGTCTTCCTGGGACGCAACGCCGACAGCGCCTCGGCCTTCAACAGCGCCGGATCCAACGCCCTGCTGCCCGCGCCGCTGGAACGCCAGTGGCGCGACGACACCGGCGTCGCCCTGGCTCCCCGCGACTACGACCATCCGATGCTCGCCGTCTTTCGCAACGTGCGCGAGTCGGTACCCTGGCAGAACCTGCCCGTCTATCGTCACTGGGTTGTTGGTCCCTTCGCACCGCAATCGCGATCGATCCTCGACTTCGACGATGGCAAGCCGGCGGTGCTGGAGCGGACGTTGGGCAAGGGCCGCGTCGTGCTGATGACCACGCCCGTGACCGACGCGGACGATCCGCAGCGTCCCGCCTGGAATGCCCTGCCGACCAGCCTCGACTCGTTGCCCGCCTTCGTGCTGCTCGATCGCCTGTTCCTGTACCTCGCGCAGGCGAACGACGCTCCGCTCAACCATGTTGTCGGCCAGCCGGCATCGCTGCCCGCGCCGGGCGGCGCCGGCGAACGGCTCACGCTGTTCACGCCGCGCGGCGATTGGACGGAACTGACGGCGAACGAAGGCCAGGTGTCGATGCCTTTCACCGACCAGCCCGGCGTCTATCGCCTGCGCACCAGGGCAGGCATTGCGACAGCCAAGGGCTTTTCGGTGAACCTCGCCCCGGGCTCGACGCGTCTGGAACGCCTGGACTCCCCGGCGCTGGAACGCCTCCTGGGCCCGGGCCGCGCGCACCTCGCCGCCAACGAAGACCAGATCGTCCGCGGAATCGACGAAGTGCGGATCGGGCGCGAGTTCTACCCGTTCCTGATGCCGGTCATCGCCCTGGTCCTGGCGCTCGAATACATCGTGTCCAATCGCTTCTATTCGCAAGGAACTGACCAATAGTCGTCACTTGCCGACCGCTCCCGCAGCGGACACCTTTGTGTCAAGTGCGCGGGCCGCAGGCAGATGGCGACCGCCCGGAGGATCCAACGGGCAACAGGAAGAGGGGTTGATGTCAGGCTGGGGATTGGAGCCCATCATGGACAGCTACGGAGTAGTCGCGGCCCTGGCCGGACTGCTGGTGGCCGTGCTGTTGCTGGTGGCGCCCTGGAGTCGCCAGGCGGCCCGCGGTCGCCGCTGGACGCTGCTTGGCCTCCGCGCCGCCGTGATCGGCCTGCTGCTGATCGCCATGCTGCGGCCTTACTACCGAAGCACGCAGAGTCGCCCGCAGGAGTCCACGCTGCTGGTGCTGCTCGATCGCAGCCGCAGCATGGGCGTCGAGGACTCGGGCGATGGCGCCTCCCGCTGGAAGAACCTCAGCCGCGCGGTGGAGCAGTCCGGCTCCGACTGGCAACGGCTTCGCGAGCGGTTCCAGGTCGAGGCCTTTGGATTCGCCGAGAAGCTCGATGCCGCGCCGTTCGATCTCGCGAAGACCGACCAGTCGCCGGCTCCCCAGGGCCAGCAGACCGACATTGCCGGAAGCCTTTCCGAAGCGCTGCGGCGGCAGGCGGGTAAACGCATGGCCGGCGTCCTGCTGCTCAGCGATGGCGCCCAGCGCGTACTCCAGCCGCGCGCCGACATGCAGCAGGTGGTCCGCGAGCTGAACCGCCAGGGAGTGCCGCTCTTTACGATCCCGTTCGGCAAGCCACGCGAACAGTCGCAGGCGCGCGATGTGGCCGTCGAGCAACTGCCCGACAGCTATGTGGTCTACGTGAAGAACGAAGTGGAGGTGCAGGCGCGCGTGCGACTCCAGGGTTACGTCAACCAGCCCGTTCGCGTGCGCGCCGTGCTGGAAGGCCCCGGTCCCGGCGAGAACGCCCAGGTCGCCACGCAGGAACTCACCGCCCAACAGGACGACCAGTCGCTCGAATTCCGTTTTCCGGTCACGCCCGCGAAGGCCGGCAACTACACTTTGCGCGTCGAAGCGGACCGGCAACCGGGCGAACTGGTCGATGGCAACAACCGACTCACCTCCTACCTGCAGGTCCTCGAAGGCGGCATCCGCATCCTGTATGTCGAATCGAACCTGGTGGGCCCCGAGCAGCAGGTGCTGCGGCAGTCACTAGGGGCCTCCCCCGACCTGGAACTCGACTACCTGCCGGTCGACCTGCGGCAGCGCGAACGATGGCCGGTGAAGCTGGCGACGGACAAGAAGTTGTCCGCGTACGATCTTGTTCTCATCGGTGATGTTCCCGCGGATGCGTTCGGCGAGGAACAGCTGAACGAACTGGTCCGTTACGTTTCCAGTGGCAAGGGCCTGATGATGCTCGGAGGCCTCCATACACTCGGGCCCGGCGGTTACGGCCGTGACCGCTTCCAGGCTTTCGCGCGGATGCTGCCCGTGTCCCTCAGTCCGCTCGAATTCCAGGAGCCGGGCGTGGACCAACCGATCCGTGCCGACGTCCACGTGCCCGGCCCCCTGCGTTGCGTGCCGCGTTCGCACTTCATCACCCAACTCGCGCCCACGGCGGCTGCCAGCCAGTCGGCATGGGACAAGTTGCCGCCGCTGCTCGGCGCGAACCGCTTCGAAAAACTGCCCGCCCGCGCCGTGCGGCTGCTCGAATCGCCGGCTCCGCAGAACGCGCCTCTCCTTGTCGCCTGGCAGTACGATCGCGGCCGTGTACTCGTCTTCGCCGGCGACTCGACGCATCGCTGGTGGCGCTACGGCATGGCCGACCTCCACAAACGCTTCTGGCGTCAGTGCATGCTGTGGCTTGCCAACCAGGACGAGCAGGTGCGGCGCGATGTCTGGATCCGACTCGATCGCCACCGTTACCAACGCGGTGAATCCCTGGGATTCGCGGCCGGAGCTCGGGACGAACTAGGCAACCCGCTGGCAGGCGTCGAAATGACCGCCGAACTACAGCGCGACTCCAGTGCGCCCCGCGCTCTGCAACTGACGCCCGTCGAATCCGAATGGCGCGGTCCCAACGTCGAACTGATGGAAGCCGGCGACTACACGCTGAAGGTCGTGACGAAAGCCGATGGCAAGCCGATCGGATCCGCGACCGCTCGCTTCCAGGTACTCGCCCGCGACCTGGAGCTGTCCGAGCCCGCGGCCAGCCCCGACCAGCTGCAACTGCTGGCGAGCCTCACGGCGGCCGCCGGCGGCCGCAGCCTGCCGCCCGAGCAGCTGCCCGAGCTGCTCCGCTCACTCTACCAGAACCCGCCGGAGATGGTCGTTGAGTATGAGTCGAAGTGGCGATTCGGCGACACGGCACTCGATACCTGGCCGTTCTTCCTCCTCTTCGTCGGACTGCTCGGCGCCGAATGGACCTTGCGCAAGAAGTGGGGTCTGAATTGATGCGAGCGGT
>CAZUJM010000074.1:0-6767 GCA_964620405.1 uncultured Pirellulaceae bacterium
GCAAAACAAGTACAAGCGCTCCTGCGACCAGTACAGCGCCAGCCACACCGGCCATGGCCTGCCAGCGGCGATCGGTCTCCTCCTGCGGCAGCTCCACGACCTTCGCACGGCCCAGGTCCATCTTCAGGCGATTCGACTCGACGTAGACGCGCGACCAGACGATCTCGCCAGGCTTCGAGATACCCTTGAGCGTGCCGCCGCCGTTGGGGAAGTACATGGGCGGTTGCCGTTCGCTGGATGCTCCCGCCCAGCCGCCGATGAAGTGGGCGGGCGGCGCGGAGCCGCTGATCAGGAAGACCCACACATAGTCGTCGACGGTGCCGGAGCGATCGGCGTCGCCCCAGCGCAGGTCGTGCAGCGTATTCTCGGTCGGCTGTCCCATCGCGCGATGGATGCGGTAGGTCATCAGCCCGTCCAGGCCCGCGCATTCGTCGACTTCGTTGAAGTGCGGCAGCGGCTGGCCCGCGTACAGCTCCCGCTTGCCCCTGCGGTCGTGGACCGGCGGGCGTTCGCCGTTGTTCAGCGTGCCTTCCACGAGGTCGCTGGCCGGCATCAGGTCCTTGAGGCCCTGCTGGTACTGGATGCCGATGGTGGCGCAGCCGAAGTCGTCGGCCAGGCGCACGGAGGCGATGTACATCTTGCATTGCGTGCGGATCTGGTCGTCGGTCAGGTCGGTGGCGTGGTTCGGTCCCGTGTGGAACTTCATGCCTCGCTTTTCCATCCAGTGCCGCACCGCGTCGGCCTCTTTGTCCGAGACCTGCGTCGACTCGTAGTACAGCGCCGACTGGCTGAGCCGTTCCTTGTAGACGCCCGTCGGATGGAGCAGGTCGTCCGGGATGATGGCGTTGTACATGCCCATGCAGCCTTCGTCGAAGACGCCCATGATCGCCTTCTCTTGCTGCAATTGCGCGGCGAGCGCCTGGCCCAGCTTGCGTTCGGCCGACGGCAGCTTGACATCCTCCAGCCGCGTCACATGCGCGGTCGCGTGCCGCAGTTTGCCCTTGGTGAGCCATGTCTGCAGTTTGCGGCGGAAGCCCTTGTCGCTGAAATCCTCGCTCCACAGCGTCGAGTACTTCACGTTGGCCTTGGTGAGCGTACCGCTCGGGTTGAGCATGCCAACGAGGCCCGGCCAGGTGCCCGACCAGTTGGCGACGGTGAGGATCGGGCCGCGGTGGGTGATGAGGCCATGCAGCACGTGGTGCGAATACTGCCAGACCGCTTCGGCGACGATCAGCGGCGCGTTCGGATCGATCGAGGCGAAGACCTGCATGCCTTCCTTCTGCGAACCGATGAAGCCGTGGCCTTCGTCTTCCTTGAAGGCGTGCGCGCGGACCAAGCGGTGGCCGCAGTCGGCGACCGCCTGCCCCAGCGCCTCTTCCATCTCACACTGCGCGGCCCAGCACTGGCGATTCGCGGACAGACGCAGGTCGCCGCTGGCCACCAGCAGCACGTCCTTCTTGCCGATCTTGGCCGGCCGGGTCACTTCGGGGATGTCGTATGCCATATCTCAGGATGCCTCGTCACCGACCCTGCCAGTGTCGGAGGAACATGGACGGTACACGGGGCCGACTGGCAGTTCGTCCCGTCGAGAGAAACGACGAGTTTAGCGGGCGGCGGCGGACGATGCCATCGCGTCGGCGCGAACTCGGATGACCACCGACTTGAATGCCGGCGTTTTGGAGAGCGGATCGGAATCCCGCGGCACAAGCGTGTTGGACTCGGGATAGTACATCAGCGCGTTGCCGGGCCGGATGGCGGGGAAGCCGCGGGCCAGGATGTGGCTCATCGAGCCGACCTTGCTGGACACGGTGACCCGCTGGTCGTGCTCCAGGCCCAGTCGCCGCAGGTCGTCCGGATGCATGAGGATTATGTCCCGGCGTTCTTGGCCGCGGTACAGGTCCTCGGTCTCGTAGACCACCGTGTTGAACTGCCCTTCGCTGCGGACGGTCATGAGCCGCAGTTCGTCCGGGCCAAGCGTCAAGTCGGGAAGCGCATGGGCGTGGAACCGCGCGCGGCCGTCGGGCGTGGGGAACTTCGCGTCGTGCAGGATCCGACCGCCGATGGTGAACTCCTGGCGTGTCTGGTCGATCGTGCCGATCGCCTCCCAACCGGGGACGACGCGGGCGATCACCTGCCGGATGTGCGTCGAGTGGGACAGCTGTTCCCAGTCGACGGGGCCCTGGGTTCCGAGAGTCCGCTCGGCGATGCGGGCGATCACGTCGATCTCACTGCGGGGGCCTGGCAATCGGCGCGGGCCGCCGTCGCTGAGCCGCACGAAGTTGAACATCGACTCCTGCGTCGTCGCCTGCGGCTCCTCATCGCGGGCGAGCACGGGAAGGATGATCGTGTCGCGGCCCGTACCGTGCGCGTGGCCCGTGTTGAGCGTGGTGCTCATGTAGACCATCAGGTCGATTTTTTCGAGCGCGGCGGCGGCGTAGGTGGCGTCGGGGTTGGAGCCGAACAGGTTGCCGCCCAGGCAGAAGCCGACTCGCATCCGCGACGCAGCCGCGGCCTCCATGCAGGCCATCGTGTCGTAGCCCGCCTGAGTCGGCAACTGGATGCCGAACTGGGACTGGAGCGAGTCGAAGACGGCCTTCTTGAGCTGCGGTGTGACGCCGACGGAGCCAAGGCCCTGGACGTTGGAGTGACCGCGAATGGGCATCAGGCCGGCGTGCGGCCGGCCGACCATGCCGCGCATCAGCGCCAGGTTCGCGATGGCCTGCACGTTCTCGGTGCCGTACACATGGTGGGTGATGCCCATGGTCCAGCCGAAGACGACGTTCTTCGCGACGGCGTACCGGCGGGCCATGCCGTCGATCTCGTCGAAGCCCACGCCCGACTTGCCGTGGATCTCCTCCCAGGACAGTCGGCGCAGATGGTCGCGCCAGGCCTCGTAGCCGCTGCAGTGCTCGGCAAGGAACCCGTCGTGCTGCGCGTTCAGTTCGTCGATCCGCTTGGCGATGCCGGCCAGCAGCGCGAGGTCGCCGCCGATGTGCGGCTGCACATACTGGCTGGCGATCTTCGTTCCCAACAGCAGGCTGATCGGATCGCTGGGCACGCGAAACCGTTCGAGGCCTACTTCGCGCACCGGATTGATGACGATCACATCGCCGCCGCGCCGGCGAACGTTCTTGAGCGTTGTCATCAGGCGCGGATGGTTGCTGGCCGGATTGCCGCCGATCAGGAACACAAGGTCCGCGTGCTCGACGTCCTCCAGTTCCACCGTGGCCGTGGCCGCTCCGATGCTGGAGGTCAGCCCGACGCCGCTCGCCTGGTGGCAATAGTAGCTGCAACTGTTGACGTGGTTGGTGCCGTAGAGCCGCGCGAAGAGTTGCAGCAGGAAGCCCGCTTCGTTGCTGCTGCGGCCGCTGAAGTACCAGAACGTCTCGTCGGGCGTGGTTTCGCGGAGCTTGCCGGCGATGGCGTCGAACGCCTCGTCCCATGGGATGGGCCGGTAGCGATTGTCGGGACGCGTGAGACGCACGGGCTGGGCGAGCCGGCCGGAGGTTTCCAGCTGGCGAGGCGAGAGGGCCCACAGGGTCTCGACCGGATACCGCGCCCAGAACTCCTCGGGGATCGCGGCCTGCATGTCGGCCGCCATGGCCTGCAGCGACTTTTTGCAGACTTCGGGGAACGACCCGCGTTCATTCACCATGCCGCCGCGCTGGCCGCCCATGCCCAGCGCGCAGGTCTTGCAGGCATTCTTGCTGCGCATCGCCCGCCAGAAGGCCAGCAGGCCGCCCATCTCGCGGGCTTTGTTCCAAGTGTAACGTATGGCGGGCCAGCCGCCTCCGGAGTTCACCCGCTTCATGATGGACCTGCCTCAATCGTGGATGCGTGGGACGGGTGGACGAGCCCGCGAACGCGTGAGTGCATGTCGCAGGCCGATGGTTTCCTCGCTGGCCACGAAGGGCGAGCCGCCGGTCGCGGCCCTCCGCGCGATCAGGCGTCGGCGATTTCGGCGTAGACCTTCAAGGCCTCCTTGTCTTCGACCAGCAGGCGGATCATCTCCTCGTAGTTTTCCAGGCCTCGCACGGGATTGGTGAGAATCTTTTGCGTCACGCCCGGATACATCACTTCTCCGAGCGCCAGGTCGCGGATCCCCGACTCGAAGTGCTCGCGGTTGGCGTTCACCGATCCGACCAGCAGCTTGTTGCCCAGCACGAATTCGATGTTCAGCTTGTCCGCCGGCACTTCCGTCACGTTCTTGCCACCCGTGACGCTGTGCCAGATCAGGGCGCCGTTGAGGCCCAGGATCTGCATGCTCTCGAAGGCGTTCTTCGCGCTGCCGGTCGCCTCCATGATGATGTCGGGCTTGCCGACCTGCTTGACCAGCTCGTGCATCGAAGTCTGCTCGGTGCTGATGTAATGGGCGCCGTAGCCGGTGACGATGTCGGCGGGCAGGCGCGGGGCCGGGCGGCGCGCGAGCGTGTAGACTTCCAAGCCCCGGAGCCGCAGGATGAGCGTGGCCAGCAGGCCGATCTGCCCGGCGCCCATCACGAACGCCAGTTTCGGACGCCAGACCTTCAGACGCCGTTGCGCCTCGAATGCCTGCTGGATCGCTTTCGCCGCGCAACTCATCGGCTCCATCAGCACATGCAGGTGCTTGAGGCCCGGCGGCACCTTCACGATGTACTCCGGATCGTCGACGTAGTATTCGGTCAGGTAGCCATGCAGCAGGTTGATGCCCCGCTCGTAGTACGTCTCCTCGCTGGTCATGTCGTAGGTGCCGATCTGGTCATAGATCGAGCCACCCGGGCGGCGGACCGTGGCGGTCACGTAGTCGCCCGGCTTCAGGCCCGTGACGTTCGGCCCCACCTCCTCGACAATCCCAAAACTCTCGTGGCCTAGGATCAGGTAGTTGAAGCCCGGAGGCGCGTTGCCGTAGAGGGCTTCGTTGATCTCGCGATCGGTCGCGTCGACGCCGACCTTCAGGACGCGCACCAGCACGCCTCGGCCGTTCGCGACACTGTCCACCGAAGGCTTCGGCACCTCTTCCAGATGAGCACTGTTCTTCTGTCCCGGATAGACGGCCACGGCTTTCATGTCAGTTCAATTCCTTGTTGTGTCAGATCGCTTCTTGCCGACTGGCTGCCATCGGTCGGCCTCGCCCGGGCAGTTCCGCCCGTCCGGCTACCTGTACCGCACTGACGCGGCACCCGAGGTGGGGTGACCCTGCCGGATCCGCCTCCTCCGGCCGTCCCGCGTCACGGACTGTCCAGTCAGCCGTCCTATGGTAGCGGTCAAGCGAGTTTATTTCGAGAGGCGGTGGGGTGGCGTCGCGGCAGACGAGCGGCCGGTTCCGCGATGATCGCATGGAAGCGGCCTGTGCTCCGCAACCCAGGCCCGCGACGAGGGCTTCGCAACGAAGGCCCCGGCGGCGGGCTGCGCGTGGCGACTTGAGCGACGGCGCGCGCGGCCCCTATAATGGGGACGCAGCCTTGGGGTGGGGAAGCGGTCCCCGCGGCCGGTTCCGCCGCGCCGCTGCCCGCCGCTCGGGGTTGCACCTGTCGGCCGAGCCGCGGCGGCCTCGTTTCCCCGGCATCTGCATGCAATCTTCGAAGCTACGACGGCAGCTGGCCTTCGAGGCCGCGCGCCTGCTGTATGAACGGCAGGAATCCGAGTACTACCGGGCCAAGATGAAGGCGGCCCGCCAGATCTGCAAAGGCTGGGTCAAGCCCGCCGACCTGCCCAGCAACGTTGAAATCCGCGACCAGCTCCAACTGCTCACGCGACTCCACGAACGCGAATCCCGCGACGATCGGCTGCTGGAGATGCGCCTGGAGGCCCTGCGGTTCCTGAGGCTGCTGGAACGCTTCAAGCCGCGCCTGATCGGCAGTGTCCTCACCGGACACGTCCGGCAGGGTTCCGACATCGACATCCACGCCTTCTCCGATAGCGTGCAGGCCGTCGCGCTCATCCTGGCCGACGAAGGCATCGCCTGCGAGGTCGAGCATAAGCAGGTGCGGAAGGGCGACACGGTGCGCATGTACCACCACCTGCATGTCCAGGATCGTTTTCCGGTCGAAGTCACCGTGTATCCCAGCGCGAAGATCGGGTACGGCTTCAAGAGTTCGATCACCGGCAAGGCGATCGAGCGGGCGAGTCGGGCGGAACTGGAGATGCTGATGCGGCATGAGTATCCCGACTTGGACCTGGACGCCGAGGTCGAGCAGGTGGAGCTGCAGGTCGATCGTTTCCAGCTCTACGAGTCGCTGCTGCTGCCGCTGGAGAACGTCAAGCAGAACCGCAAGTACCATCCCGAAGGCGATGTGCTGTACCACAGCCTGCAGGTGTTCGAGCTGGCACGCGACCATCTGCCGTACGACGAGGAGTTCCTGCTTGCGGCGCTGCTGCACGACGTGGGGAAGGGGATCGATCCGCACGACCACGTGGCTGCTGGCTTGGAGTCGCTGGAGGGGTTTATCACGCCGAGGACCGTGTGGCTGATCGAGCATCACATGGAGGCGCACGGCATCCGCGATGGCTCCATCGGCGCCCGCGCACATCGCCGGCTCCAGGCCCATGAAAGTTACGAGGAACTGGTGCTGCTGGCGGCCTGCGACGACGAAGGGCGGCAGGTGGGCGTGCAGGTGCCGGATGTGGATGAGGCGATCGAGTACCTGCGCGACTTGACGCGGATGTGCGGTTAGGGGAAAGGCAGCTCATGGATCGCGAGAATAGGCCGCCACGGCCGGCATCGGATGCACCGCCGGATGTCGCGCAGAATGTCGCGCAGAATGTCGCGCAGAATGTCGCGCAGAATG
>CAZUJM010000074.1:6867-14465 GCA_964620405.1 uncultured Pirellulaceae bacterium
CCGGATGTCGCGCAGAATGTCGCGCAGAATGTCGCGCAGAATGTCGCGCAGAATGCCCGTGTGAATGCACAGCCTGGGTTCGCCCGCGATGGTGCCGGCGCGCTGGTGGCGGTCGCGACTTACAACGAGCGGGAGAACCTGCCGCCGCTGGTCGATCGCATCTTCCAGTTCCTGCCGCGAGCGCACCTGCTGGTCGTTGATGATGGCTCGCCGGATGGCACGGGCGACTGGGTGGACGAACGGGCGGCGGCGGATCCTCGTGTCCGCTGCCTGCACCGCGCCGGAAAACTTGGATTGGGAACGGCCACGATTGCCGGGCTGCGGCATGCGCTGGAAAACGGCTACGCCTGCGCGATCACCATGGACGCCGACTTCAGCCACGATCCCCGCCACCTGCCGGAACTGATCGATGCGCTGACGCGCGGCGCGGATGTGGCCATCGGGTCCCGCTACGTCGTCGGCGGTCGGATCGAGGGCTGGCCCTGGCAGCGACGCTGGATGAGCCGCTGCGTGAATGGCTTCGCGCGTCGCTGGCTGCGTCTGCCGGTGCGCGACACCAGCGGCGCGTACCGCGCCTATCGCGAGGAGGTCCTGCGGCGCGTGGCGTTGGAAAGCGTGCGGGCCAAGGGCTACGCTGTCTTCGAGGAACTGCTCTTCGTGCTGCGGCGAGCCGGTGCACGCTTCGACGAGGTGCCGATCACATTCGTCGACCGGCAGTTTGGACAGTCAAAGGTGTCGTGGCGGGAAGCCGTCCGGTCGCTCTGGCACCTCGTCACGCTGCCGTTCCGCCGCTGATCGCGCGGCGAGGTATGCCGAGGCGGGCTGAGTGAGTGACACGCGCGCGCTAGGGAGCGTCGTCGATGCGCCGCCACTCCAGCGATTCGGCGTTCAACGCGTGCAGGTCGACGGAGCCCGCGCGCTGGCTGGCGACGGTCACCAGGGCGGTGACGTCGGGATGGGTTTCGCAGTAGCGGGAGGCGCCTTCGAGGCCCAGCACATAGAAGGCAGTGGCGAGTGCGTCGGCGGCCGCGCCGGTGGGCGCGATGACGGTGGTCGACAGCACTCGATCGGCGGGCTGGCCCGTGCGCGGGTCGATGATGTGCCCGTAGCGCTTGCCCTGGTGGTAGAAGTGCTGCGTACCCGCTCCCGAGGTTCCCACGGCGCGGTCGCGCAGCTGGAACTCCGCGAGCCGCCGGTCGGCGCGCAGCGGATGCTGGATGCCGATGGTCCAGCCCGCGTCGTTCCGGTCGCCCTGGCGATGGCCTCGGGCCAGCACGCTGCTGGACCCTGCGTGGATCATGTAGTCGTAGACGCCCGCCAGGGTCAGGTATTCGGCGCAGCGATCCAGTGCGTAGCCCTTGCCGATCGCGCCCAGGTTGATCGAAACGCCTGGTTGGGCAAACCGCAACGTGCGCCGCGCGGTGTCCAACTGCAGATGACGCGAGCCGGTGCGGGCGAGAGCCTCGGCCAACGCCTCCGCGTCGGGGATGCGTCCTTCGCGGCGGAGGAAACCCCAGGCCTGGATGAGTGGCCCGGCGGTGATGTCGAATGCGCCGTCGGTTTCCGCATGCAACTGCGTGGCCTTCTCCAGCAGGTCGAACAGCCGCGCCTCCACCGGCACGGCCCGTTCCTGCGCGAACTGGTTCAGGCGACTGATCTCACTGTGCGCTCGGTAGACCGTCAGCTGGTCTTCCAGCCGATCGACCAGATCGAGCGCGGCAACGGCATGCGCGGCCGCGACCTCATGCTGGCCCGCATTGAGGAACACTTCAAACAGGCAGGCCATCGCGCGGCGCGTATACTGGACCAAGTAGACACGCGGCGCGGCCGTCGAGGTCGGGCCGCTGGCTGCGGAGTTCGCGTTGGTCGAGGCCGCAGACGCATGGCTGTCCGCCAGGGAACGCCCCAGGTCGCCTACGGCATCCAACGCGGCTTCGCCGGTCAAGAACTGTCGGCGGGAAGAACGCGGTCGATTCATGCACGCTGCCTTGTTCTCACCACGTTTTGTGGGCGGTTCTGTGGGCGGTGGTCGTCGCGGTTCGTGTTCTGGGCCGCGAATTGCCGTCAGGTATGACCCTGGAATAGAATATTAGCCGGTCGGCAAGGTCGCCCCGATCGGCGACAGGCCGCACGATGCCGGCATCGCCCGCTCTGGCTGCTCCCGACTCTACCACTCCCCCATTGTAGTCAAGCACGTCGGTTTCGGTCGTCCCCCACCGGCCGCGATCAGAAAGCTTTCCCCCCTGGCCGGATACGATGCGATGACAGGCTTCTGCCCGAGGTTATGCTGCCACAGACGAAGGCCAGCGGAGTTCACCAGCCAGGTTCTGGAACGCGTGCGACGATTCGTGTCGGCGTGTGCGACCGGTTGGCTGGTGCTTGCCTCGCTGGTCGGAGCAGCGACCGCGACACTGGCGGCAGAGCAGACGCCTGCCGCCAACCGGACGTCCGCGAAGGCCTCCCGAAAGACGCCTGCGTCCGCGGCCCCGTCCGCTCGGCGGAAAGCTCCCGCTACGCGCCGTGCGCCGCTGCCGGAATGGGGCGACGAGCTGCAGGGCGTGTTCTTCGCGGATCCGCTGAAGGAGGGACTCACTGGGCCGCGTCCGCCGGATTTCGGTCGGCCTCCAGAAGCCGGCTCGACGCAGGAGTCGGTGGCGGGGCCGGTCGGCGAGGGCCGTGATGCGGAGACGGACACACCGGCCAAGGGGCGGTGGGCCGACATCGTGAGTTCGTCGACGATCGAGGATGAGATCAAGGCGATTGAACGCCGGGTGGCGGAGGCGCTGCGCACCGAAGGGCACTTCAAGGGCCAAGGGTACAAGCAGGTGCAGACCGAACTGGCGATGGCCGCCGCGCTGTTTGCCATCATTGACGGTTACGACGGAACGGTGCGCTGGCAACGTGACGCGGCGGCGGCTCGCGACCTGATGGCCCGCGCGTCCTCGCACGCGCGCGTCTCCAGCACGCAGGTCTTTCGCGAAGCGCAGCAACGGCACCAGGACCTGCAGGATCTGGTCCGCGGATCGCAGTTGTCCAGTGAAGCGGGCGAGAAGACGAATTCGTGGTCGGAGTTCGCCGATCGCCGGATGCTCATGCAACGACTCGACGCTTCGCTGCAGCGTCAGCTGGCCGAATGGCTGGCAGGTTCGCAGCCTTTCCAGCAGAACCAGGCCGCGATCGTGCGCGAAGCGGAACTGACCGCCGCCATCGCGCGAGTGCTGGCGCAGGAGGGGATGGACGATGCGGGCGGCGAGGACTACGACGGGTGGTGCCGCCAGCTGGAAGAGGCCGCGACGAAGATCGCCACGGCGGCGCGAGCTGGCGAATACGCGCCAGCCCGCGAGGCTCATGGGAACGCCCGCAAGAGCTGCACCGACTGCCATGCGGTCTATCGGGCCCAGTGACTCAGGCGGAAATGGCGCGAGGTGCCAATTCCGCTGTGGATGCCTGCCGCGTTATCGCTTGCGCGTGGACGCGGGGCGAACGAGCGTTGGGGTCGGAGCCGCGCTGACATCCGCCGCCTCGGCTGCGGCTTCGTTGCCAGCCGCCTGCGGCGTCGCACCATCCGTCGAACTGCCGGCCAGGTAGTTGTCGATCTGGGCGACCTCCTTGAGGCGGTCGAACTGCTGGGTCATCGCGACTCGCAGCTTCTTCTCGTGGATGTCCTTCGTCAGTTCGTCGCGGACATCTTCCATCTTCTGCACGATCGGCTCCGTGCGTCCGACGTAGTACAGGATGATGTACTTGTCGGCGATGGCGATGATGGCCGAGAGCGGATCTTCCTTCGTCAGCGCGAAGGCTTCTTCCTCCACCTTAGGCTGGCCGCTGAACTTCTGGATCGGCGGCACCTCGCCCATGTTGGCGCGAGAGACCGGCTCGATCGAATACTGCGAGGCGAGTTCGCCGAAGAACTGCGGGGTCAGGTTCGAGCGGGCCATGTCCCAGACCTCCTGGGCCGTGCGCTGGTTGCCCAGCACCATAGCGAGCACTTCGACGCGTTCGCCGTAGTTAGCGACGAAGCCTTTCTCGATGTCGTCCTCGGAAACCTTCACGTCCGCCGCGACCAGCTTCTTGAGGGCCACGGACGGCCAGACCGCGTCGCGCATGTAGGTCTCGACCGACATGCCTTCGCGTTCCGTCACCTCCTGCAGCCAGCGAGCGATGTCGGGCTGGTTCTTCGGGTTCATGAATCCGTAGGCTTCGGCCGCGCGAGCCACTTCGGCGTCGAGGTCGGCGTTGGTTACCTGCGACTTCTTCTTGTCCAGCGCCTGCTTCAGCAGCACGCGATTGACTTCGGTGTCCAGCACGCCGATGCCGTGCCGCGCCATGCACTCCTCAGCCAACTGCTCGATCGTGATCGGCTTGCCGTTGATCGTGGCGGCAACGTTCGGCTGCTGCTTCCGCTTCTCGAGGTCGTTGTAGACGTTCACGACCGCCGCCTTCGACTGCAGTTCCTGGAACAGCTGGCTGGACGCTTCGCGGAGGTTCCGCTCGACGATGCGTTCCTTCAACTGGTCCTCGGCCGTCTGCTGGTACTGCGGCGAGATGTGGGTGGCCGGCAGGTGCTTCTCGCACTTGAAGATCAGGTACTGGCCCGCGACGGGGATCACATCGGAGACCTGGTTCGGCTTCATGGCGAAGACGGTCTTCTCGATGGCCGGATCGCCGATGTGACGGCGGATCGGCGGAATGAGGCCTCGCGCAGCGGCACTGTTCGGGTCTTCGGAGTACTGCTTGGCGGCCGCATCGAACGTGTCGGGCTTGGCCTTCAGTTCGGCGGCCAGCTTCTGGGCCAGATCCTTCTTCGAGACGGCGATCATGCGAACGCGGACCTTCGGGCCGTATTCGGACTCCATCTCCTTCTTGAGCGCCTCGTCGGTCACGGCCAGCTTGTCGGCCGCCAAATGCTTGAGGGCCAGCGTGGGCCAGATGATGTCGCGACGATACTGCTCCGGAGTGATGTTACGCTCCATCTGCAGCATGGCCAGCCAGCGTTCCACCGGCAGGTTCCAGCGAGCGGCGATGCGCTGGATTTCATCTTCGATGTCCTGCTTCGTGATGCGGATGTTGCGCTGCGAGCAGGCTTCGAGGATCAGGTGCTTGTTGACGAGGCTTTCCAGCACCGTTTCGCCGTAACGCTCGAGGCACTGCTGTGCGAGGGCCTTGCGCGTGATGTTCTCGCCGTTGACGACGGCCATGATCTCCAGCTTGGGAGCTTCCGCGGCGGCTTGGCCGGCGGCGGGAGCTGCAGCTGCGGGGGCGCCGGCCGCCGTGGCGGCGGGGGCAGCCGCAGCGGTCGCAGACGTGGCCTTGGCGGTTCGAGCGGCCGGCGTCGCGGCGGCCCGGGGGCTTGCGGCCGGTCGCGCAGGAGCTTGGCTCCAAGCATTCCCGGCGACAGACAACAGTCCTGAAACGACCAGAATTGAACTCGTTTGGAACAACTTCTTCCCTGAAACGACGCGGGGGCTGCGCGACATCTCCGGTTCCTCCTTAAACCGACAGCTCACAAAATGCTAGCAGGCCAACCCGTTGAGAGCCTGCCCATTGCGGGAACGGGACTTTAGGGAAAACGGCCTTCTCGGTCAAGATGAACCGAAATCGCAGTGCCAGCCAGCGAGCGGCTTGCGCGACGAGGGGCCGTCCGGTGGCGCTTTCGCGGAAGGCCGCCCAGCGGAAGCATCTGGGAAGAAGCGTCGCGTCGGGCGTGTTTAGCCTATCGGGACGTTCAGCGGGCGGGGTGGCCGGCGACGGCTTCGAGTTCCTGGGCAAGGCGCCATGCCAGCTTGCGCGCATCGTAGTCGGCGATGGCGGCGTCGAAGTTTGCTCGCAGCACGCCCGAACGCGCGGCCGCCAGCGCATCGCGCATCGCGGCCGTGGTCAGCGTGAGGTTATCGGGCGGCGCGACGTAGCCCAGTTGGTACTTTCGGACGAGATCGGCCGTGGAGCCGTCGTCGACGAAGGCCAGGATCGGCTTGCGGAACGGCAGCATCTCGTAGAACTTGCCCGGCACTTGGACGCTTGTGCCCTGCTGGATGATGACCAGCACGTCTGCCCTTCCCATGTGCTCGAACACTTCGCGGTGCGGCACTGGCGGCAGGAGGCGTACTTCGTCTTGCAGGTGGAGTTCGCGGATGGACTGTTCGAGCCGCCCGCGTTTGTCACATCCGCCGAGCTGTACGAATTCGATGCGTTCGTGGCCGGAGTCTCGGACCTGCTGGAGCGCCTGGAGCAGCACGGCGGGGTCGCGTGGACCATAGATGCTGCCCGGGTGCAGCAGTTGGAGTGGCTTGCCGGCTTTCTCCTGCGCGGCGTGGTTCGTCACTTCGGCAGCCAGGTCATACAGCTGTTCATCGAATCCGTTGGGGATGCAGACGAACTTGTCAGCTGGCAGGTCGGCGTAGTGGCGCCGAAACTCGTCGGCCATGCGTTCCGTGTTGAGGATAACTCGCCGTGCTGCTTGAACACACGTGCGTTCCAGGGCGACGTGCCGCATCTTGGCGAGACGCGAACGGCCCCGGCGGCCCCATGGATCGCGACTCCAGGGATCGCGGAAGTCCAGGACCAGCGGCACGCGCGTGCTGCGGCTGGCATCGAGTGCCGCGAGGTGTACCGAGAAGGGCGGACCGGAGGCGAAGATCACTTCGGAGCCGAACTCGCGGACCAGCTGCCGAGTCGCCTCGGCCGCCGCGTGGCGCCAGCCGATCTTGTTGTCCGGAACCGCGAAGAGAAACTCGCTCACCAGGCTGCGGAAGGACAGGGCATCGGAAGCCTTTTTGTCGGCGGCGGCGTTTCCGTTGGGCAGGCCGGCGTTGTTGCCGCTGGATGCGGAAGGAGATGCGTGGCCGTTGGTGGGCGAACCCAGGCGTAGCCACTGCTTCAGTTGGTCTTCACGACGGACCAGCGGGCAGCGGCGAACGACGAGGCCCTCGGGCACGCGCTGCAGCAGGCTTTCGTCAAAGTGCACGTCGCCTTTCGCCGCATCGCTGGTGACGATGGCGGGCTCCCAACCGGTCTGGCGCAGGTGCGTGGCGAATCGCAAGGAGCGAAACACCGACACGGCCGCGTGTGGCGGGAAGTAGTACGACAGCAGGATGACATGCCGGCTCATGGCGCAGATCACTTCGCAAAGGGCGGATGCGGCGCCTCCGGGGACCGCGCGATGCGATGCGGTCTCCCGACAAGGCCTGGAGCGGATCGGGCCGGCGAGTCGGGAAACTCTCCGGGGAGCGAGGGCTCTAGGTCAGGTATTCTTCGAGGCCGAGGCCCTTGGCGAGCACGTCGAGGTTGAAATTCAGCTCGAGTTGTTTGCCGAGCATCTTGCGACCTTCCGGACGGGGAAGCTTCTGGTAGCCAGGCGTGTTGAAGCTGGAGAAGTGTCCCTCCTTGAAGACGCGGTTCTCCAGCCGATGCACGACGCCGCCGTAGCGGCGATGCCAGTACATGATGCCGGAGCCGTGGTCGTAGAAGCACTTGGCGCGGCGGGCTCGTTCGGCCGGGGAAGGGCAGTTGGGGTGGTACCAGAAGTGCTTCCACCAGCCGGTGCCCGTGCGGAACTGGTCTTCGCTGGCGCCCGCCGTCGTCATGCCGATGAGTTCCCA
>CAZUJM010000074.1:14475-23929 GCA_964620405.1 uncultured Pirellulaceae bacterium
ACATGCGATGGCGGCTGTAGCGGAAGTAGTCGCGGATGCCGGTGCCGCGCAAGGGCACGGCCGCCATCTCACCATCCGGAATGGCCTCGAACTTCTTGGCCGTCGACATCAGCAGAGGCATACGGACCAGGAGATCGGAATGCCAGAACGCAATGCGGCTCGTCCAGAGGAATGCAAATTCCAGGGGAAAGTGCATGTACATCTTCTTGAAGCCGAACGACTGGTTGAAATTGATGAAGATCGCGTCTTGGATGTCGGGCAGGTTGTTGTCGCCACAGTCCGGATCGTAGCCGACGATCGGTGTCCATCCGAGCTTCTTGACGAGATTGACCTGCAGTCGCGTCCAGGGCTGCTGCACATGCCAGACCAGCCATGGTTTCTCCACGCCGCGCAGCATCGCCTTCCATTCTTTCGCCGCGGCGTGAACCGCTTCCAGCGGACGGTCGAAAAACTGCCAGTCGCCGATGCCGGATCGGATCTCCGCAGTGGAATTCATCGTTCGTTCTTCTTGTTCGCAGGCGGGTTGGCTGGCCATGGGGGTGCTTCACGTGGAAGGAGTGCTTAGAGGCTCAGGAGGCGACGCGCCTTGAAAACCAGCTTGTTCGTGAACGTCGGAGGCGTGGCGACATCGGTGGGCATGTAGAGGTACATCGAGAGGAGCCGTTGCAGCTTGCAGCGGGAGGCGTTCGGCTTGCGCTTCAGCACCACCAGCGTATCCACTCGTTCGACGACGTCCGCGAACTCCTCCACGACATGGTATTCCGGTCGCGGAGCGTAGTCGTGGATCAGGATGTGTTGGACCGCCTCGCCCGCCAAGCAGCTGGCCAGCGCGCAGGCAACGCGGAAACGGCCATCGATCAGGACCATGTCATAGCGCGAATCGTGGTCCAGAAAAGGGCAGAGGACGTAGTTCGGCCAGAGGAACTGGTACTCCTGGGAGACGGGAATTCCCCACATCTTGCACGGGCCGAGGTTGGCGATGCGATACTCGAGCCTTCCCTCCTGGCTGGCGCGAGCCACCTCAGGGTCGGACAGGACATGCTCCTGGAAGAACTCGTTCGACGACTCGACGCTGAAGATCCGTTGCAGGTTGCTCAGCCGCGAAGCGTACCGAGTGCTCTCGCCAGCGCCCCACTCCAAGTAGGTCTTGGACATCGACATGTACTTGTGGATGCAGTCGTTTTCCTTTTCCGTCATCAAACTCATGGCTTGGTTCCGCTGTCTGTCGGGATGGCTGGCTTCGTTTCGGGGACGGCGCCCTGCACTATCCGGGAGAACAGGTTGAGGGCGTTTTCCAGATTCTACTGTCGGATGTTGAAGTTGGCGGTCAACCTGCTTGGATGCCGCAAATTGCGTCGCCACTTCTGTCGATTGATCCGGTTGTTACGAATGTCGGGGGACACTTGGGCTGCCAGCCTCGCACGGCCCCGCAGGGCGAGTGACGAGCGGGCGTCTGTGGCGTCGTTTCCGGAGGAAATTTGTTTGCAGGCCGCATGGTTTGAAGGCGGTCTCCACCGCCGATTGTCGGCTGGCAAGATGGGGACCGGGATGGCAGACCGAGGCGTCGAGTCGGGCTCGCGTCATGGTCGGTCGAGCGAGGGAGCGGGCTGTTCGCCCGTGCAGCGGCGCGCGAACACTGTGGGGGCACTGAGGCGGCACCGCGGAATCATCCCTGTGGCAACTGGTGTTTCGAGCGATTGACGCGCAAGAATCCGCCGCTGTTTTCTTCTGGTGCGACGCGTCGTTTTTTGGTTGCCGATGCCCGACGGGCTTGATACGTTCTCCGCGTCCGCCCGGTCGGCGAGGCACCTGAATCGCGATGTCGTTACTTTGATCCGGAGGTATTCCCGTGAAGACTTCCCTGCTGCGAGTCGCTTGTCGCGACGTCTTGTTCTGCATGCTCGCTTTGGCCGTTGCGTGGTCTTTTCCCTCGTTCGCGAGCGCGGACCTCCTGCTGTACTATGACTTCGACACGATCGGTGCTGGCGATCAGGTGCCGGATCGATCGGGCAAGAAGAACGATGGTGTCCGCATGGGCACTGAATACTCGTCGGCCGGTTCCGGCCATACCGGCAAGGCCGGTGACCGGGCGATGGACTTCCTGGGTTTCCAGGACCCGGTCTATCTTGATATCCCCGCCGCGGCCGATGGGGCGTTCGATCCCATCACGGCCAGCGACGCCTTCACCGTCAGCGTCTGGGTGAATGGCAGCGAGGAGTCGCCCGTGGACGGCACGGTGCTCTGGTTCGCCGGCGACAACCAGAGGCAGATCATCGCGCATGTGCCGTGGAGCGATTCGATCATCTACTTCGACATGGCCGGTTGTGACAGCTGCCTGTACACAGCGGAACCGGACCCGTCGAAGTTCAAGGAGAAGTGGAATCACTACGCGTTCGTGAAGAATGCGGACAAGGCGGCCATCTACCAGAACGGGCAGCTGCTCGCGGAGGCGGAAGGCATTGGCGTCATGGACTCGATCACCAGCGCCCGCTTCGGCACCTTCGCCAACGACACCTATCCGTACTCCGGCCTGCTCGACGACATCGCGATCTGGGACAAGGCCCTCGACGCGGCCTCGATTGCCGGAATTGCCGCGGGCACCTATCCAATTCTGGGAGGCAAGAAGGGCGACTTCAACTTGGATGGAATGCTGGACGCAGCGGACATCGATGCGTTGACAGTCGCAGCGCTTGGTGGCCAGAATCCCGGAAGCTTCGATCTGAATGCCGATCGCCGCGTAGATAACGCCGATCGCGTCGTCTGGGTGCACGACTTGAGGAACGTCTACTTCGGAGATGCCAACCTCGATGGCGTGTTCACGACGGCTGATTTCGTGTCGGTGTTTCAGGTGGGCGAGTACGAGGATGTGACGCCCCTGAATTCTGGCTGGAGCGACGGCGACTGGAATGGCGACCGCGATTTCACGAGCGGCGACTTCGTGACGGCGTTCCAAGACGGCGGTTTCGAGAAAGGGCCACGAGCTGCGGTCGCCGCCGTGCCCGAACCGTCGTCGCTGCTGCTGTTGCTCGGGACGCTGGCGCCGCTGTTCGCCTGGTATCGCCGATCGCGTTGAGTCCGGGAGCCCACCGACTCGTCAGACTGTAGTCGGCACACGCCGTGTGCCGAGACGGCGTTGGTGCGGATCGGCACTGCTTGTTCGGACTGCGGGTTCGGCTGCTGCGTGTTCGGCTGCGTGTTCGGCTGCTGCGCGTTCGGCACACGGCGTGTGCCGAACACTTGGTCGCAAACTCCGGCTGATCGGTAGCAGTTGCCCTGTCGCCCTGTTTTTTCATGGCGGCCTCGGGGGGGACGGTCTCTTTACCGTGGGCGTCCTCGGCTCCTATAATCCCCAGAAGTTGGCGACACCCCGGCTACCCCTTCGTGCGTTCCTGCACTGTCCGCCGGATGGAGTGTGATGATACCCCGGGAAAGCTGGCCTGCTTCGCGGCGGGCGGCGCTGGAAACATGACCCTTATCGCCCAAGCGATCGCCGATCGGCTCATCCTGAAGCCCACCATTCATCCGCTGCCTGCTCCAGGCAAGCAGCTCCTGCGAGTTCCGTTTCGCAAGGGGCATCTGGATGTTTGGACGCAACGCGTCGGTACGAACTTGCCGGACGAGGTCGAGCTGTTTGCGCTGAAGTTCTCCGGAACGGGAGGGCGGGCCGAGCGTTCGACCTATCACCCGATGGACTACTGGTCGGACTTGCGGGCCGAGATCTGGTCGGTGAATCCGCCAGGTTACGGCGGCAGTTCCGGGCACGCCAGTGTGCGCTGGCTGGCGGAGGCGAGCCAGCGGGTGTTTGAGGACCTGCAGCAGCAGGCGGCGGGTCGGCCGATTGTGATCCTTGGCAACAGCCTGGGAACGGTCATGGCCCTGCACTTGGCCGCGCGTTATCCAGTCGCCGGGCTGATCCTGCGGAACCCGCCCCCGCTACGGCAGCTCCTTGTCGGCCGCCATGGCTGGTGGAACCTGTGGCTCGGCGCGTGGCTGATCGCTCGCCGCGTCCCGTCTGCTCTGTGCAGTATCCAGAACGCCGAGCGAACCAGCTGTCCAGCCGTGTTCATCAGTTCATCGCGCGACCGGATCGTGCCGCCGATGTTCCAAGAGAAGGTGTTCCAGGCCTTTGGTGGTCCTTCGCGCGTCCTGCGGCTCGCGGAGGCCGATCATGTCGATCCGCTGAACCTGCACGAGCAACGCGAGTATGAGTTGCACCTGCAGTGGCTGCGGGAGCAGTTCCTGCCGGCGTCGAAGGAGATCTGCTCCAGCAGTTCGACGACTGTCATCGACTGACGGCTTGGGCCATGCACGCAAGGGGGCATCGGTGTCGTGAGTGACGTTGCGACAAGACTCGCTTGGTCAAGATTACATGCGACCAGCGATTCCACCGCGAAGCGTCTACTGGTTTGCCGGGTTGTCGCGTACGCCGTTGCTTGCCTCGCCTTTCTTCTCGGCGTTGGCTTTCTTGACGATGCGACCGAACAGGTGTCCGCCGACTTCGCCGTGCTGCCAGGTGCCGGCGTAGCGATCGCCTGAAATGACGACTCGCGCGTCGAAGACCCCCAGGCCGGGGACGTTGAGCTGGTCGACGGAGATCACGGGCGTGCCGTCGGCCCACTTGATCGGGATCGGCAGCGGCACGGTGACGTCGTGGCCTCCGTAGCGGATTCGCGTCTTGAAGAGCCACAGGTCGCCGGCCGGCAGTTTCGTGACGCTCTGCAGTTCGTACATCTCCTGCTTCGGACCGTCGGGCTGTCCGTCGATCGTGAACTGGCCCTCGAAGACGCTGCCTGACAGACGCGTCTGCAGGTCTCGGTTGCGCTCGGCGATCGCGGCCTGCTCGGTCGCCTTCGGCGGGGCGTCGCTCGTCGACGGTGGCGTTGCTGGTGCTTGCGGGGCGGGAGTCGCGGGCGGATCGGCGGCGACGAGCGGTGGGGCCGCCCTCTCGGCAGCCACGCAGCAACTGGCCGCCAGGATCACGGCACGCAGGCGTCCGGCAAACGCTCCGTGCAGGGCGTGCTTGGAGTTGGGTTGTGGCTTGGGGCTTGCTAACCATGCCTCACGGGGGACCATCGGGTTCATCGCTGCGTCCTTGTCTTGGTGGGGTTCGCGGATTGGTTCGAGGAGTGCTTCCTGGAGTTCGAACGTTTGGCGGGCTGCGCGGTGCATGACGACTCGCTCCCCATCGCGGTCGCGCGAGGCTAGCCGGCCAGGTTGCGGAGGTACTGGACGGCGTAACTCAGTTCGCGGACAGGATCGGTGGACGATTCACGGGCAACCGTCCAGAAGCCTTGGTAGCGGTATTCGATGAGTGTCCCGAGCAGGGAAGGGAAGTCGGTCGAGCCGCGTCCCAGTGGCACTTCCAGTCCGCGGCCGCGGGCCAGGTCGCGCACGCCGTCACGGGCTTGGATGTGGGCGACATGGGGCGCGAGTTCGCGGAGGCTTTCGTCGGCCGAGAAACCGTTGATGATCAGGTTGCCGGGATCGAAGTTGACGCGCACCGAACCCTCGGGCAGCGCTTCGACCAGCGAGCGCATCACGCAACCGTCGTCGGTGCCCGTTGTCATCGCCAGCCACGCGCCGGCGCGCTGGCTGAAGCGACCGATGTCGGTCAGCGAGTCGACCAGTCGCTGCCAGGCGTCCGGCTGCTGCTCCTGGCTGGGAATGCGACCGACTTGGTTGAGCACCACGGGGCAGCCGAGCGAGTAGGCGAACTGCAGCGCCTGCTTGGTGGCTTCGATGCGACGTTCGAGGTCTTCCGCGACATCGTATCCGCGCCGCGTCTGGAAGCTCACCGCCGCGACGGCCAGGCCGTAGTCGTCCAGCAGTTTGCGTACCTGGCGAAGCCCCGTTTCGGTCAGCGAGCCGGGCCGCAACTCGCCCCGCGCGTCGAGTTCAACGCCGGTCGCGTCCATGCTGGCGATCAACGGCAGCGCTTTCTTGAAGGGTATCCGCAGACTCGCGGCCTGCACGCCGATTCGGATCATGATCTGCTCTTTCCTCGATTCCCGTCGCCCGCGCGCGAATTGCCGGCGGCTTCGCGATGCTCGATCATTCAGGACCGACCACCGGGTCCGTCTCCAACTCGCTAGCCCACACCCGCAAGGCGGGAAATGCCTGCTGGACGTGTGCTGCGAGGGATTCTACGGCAAAACGCTCGCTCGCATAGTGGCCGAGCAGCAGCAGCGACAAGCCCGTACCTTCCGCCTCCAGGCAGGTGTGGTATGACGCCTCGCCGGTCACCAGCAGTTCGCAGCCGCTGCGCCGCGCGGCGTCAAGAAACGAACCGCCGGCACCGCAGCCGAAGGCAACGCGGCTTACCGTGCGTTCCCGTGTGCCCACATGCTGCCACGCGAAACGCGTGCCGGTCACCTGCCGCAGCCGCCACAGCAGTTCCGCGACCGGAACCGGTTCGGCCAGTGAACCCGCGCGGCCGCTGCCCGCGCCGTCGGGCAGGTCGGCGCGTGGCACCAGCGGGCGAATGTCGCGACAGCCGGCCGCCTCGGCCAACTGCTGGTTGATTCCCTGCGGCGCGGAATCCCAGGCAGTGTGCAGGCTGAAGACGCCGATGCCCGCGCCCGCAAGACGCCAGAGCAGGTTGCCCGTGTAGTCGCGTGTCGTCAGCCGTGCCACTGGGCGAAACGGGATCGGATGGTGGCTGACGATCAGGTCCGCCTTTCGGGAGACCGCTTCCTCCACCGTCACCGGGGACACCGTCAAGCAGGTCATCACCCGCTCGACGTTCGCCGACGGATCGCCTACCAACCACCCCACCGGATCCCACGACTCGGCGAGGTTCAGGGGAGCGATCGATTCCAGAAAGTCGCTGATCTCCGATTGTCGCATGGGACGGTTTGCCTTCCGAAGGAGCCAGCGTGCGAACGTGTCCGTGTCCGGGAAACCGGCTGCGGAGGAATACGGAGCGGGCATCGGCTGCACGCGTGGCGTGATTCGTTTTCTTAACTTGGGGTGGCCGTTGTCGCGACCGACCGCAGTCCGTTCGACGCAGGAGCACGCGGATCGGCCGCTGCCGTTTCCGCCGAGTGACCGGGCCGGGGTCGGGCTAGGGAATCGTGCCGACCGATGCCTGGCGAGCTTGCAATTCAGCCGTGACTGCAGTGCAGTCGAGCTTGCCATGTGCCTGCAATGTAGTGGTGAAGGTCGGGGCCTCGCAAACGGGTGGCTGCGGAAAAGCCGCATGGGTACTTCGGCAGATCGGGGGCTTGGGGGATTCGGCCTCGCCAGGATTTTTGCGGAGGAAACGGCGGTAAGACGCGTATAGAAAAGGTTGGGAAGGGCCGTGGTGTCCCCCGGGTGCGTTAAGCTGTTTCGCCTTCGGGAACTCTGCTGGCTGGCGGCCGCTGACCGGTGAGCGGGGGGAGCGATTGCCGAAGTTACCCTGTGCGGCCCGGGCTCCGCCGGTTGTGCGACGTCGTTTTGGGCGGTCCAATGGTCGGGCGCGGTTGCGTTCCCCAGCGTCTGCTGAAGCAGGCTCGATTCCGGATGGAGTCCGGTTGGTTTGACGGCGAGGGTCCCACTTCTAGAATGTTGAGCGTACGGCCCGAAATCGCCGTTTCGGGATTCGCTTGGTCCATCCGACCCCAGTTTGCTCGGGTCGGTCCTGCATGGGAAGGGGCGCTGTTCGATGAAAGCTCCTGTGAAGTACCTGACCGCTCTGCCTGTCTTCAATGAAGTGAACCATGTCAGCGGAGTGCTCGACCAGGTCTGCGCGATCAGCCCGCATGTGCTGGTGGTGGACGACGGATCGACCGATGGCACGAGCGATGTGCTGGCGACGCGGCACGACATCCAGACGGTGCGCCACCCGGAAAATCGCGGCTACGGCGGGGCGTTGATTACGGCGTTCGAGTACGCCCTGCGAAAGGGGTACGACGTGCTGGTCACCATCGACTGCGATGGCCAGCATGAACCGCAGCGAATTCCGGCCTTCGTGGAGGCGTGTGTCGGCGTCGACATGGTTTCCGGCAGCCGTTACCTGCAGGAGTTCCCGGGGGACAGTGCGCCGCCGGCCCAGCGCCGCCGCATCAACCAGACGATCACCGCCGAGTTGAACCAGCGACTGGGCCTGCACCTGACCGATGCCTTCTGTGGCTTCAAGGCCTACCGAGTCGGGGCGTTGGCAAGTCTGTCGCTGACCGAGACTGGATATGCGATGCCGTTGGAATTGTGGGTGCAAGTGGCCGCCGCCAAGTGGCGAATTCGCGAGTTCCCCGTGCCGCTCATCTATCTCGACGAGACGCGCTCGTTTGGTGGAGCACTCGACGATGAACGCACGCGGTTGGAATACTATCTGCTCGTGATCCAGCGAGCGATGGATGCCGCCGCGCCGAAGGGATCGTACTGCCACACGATGGACTATTGAAGTCCGCTCCCGGTTCCCCGGCCGGGTGACGCAAGAATCGGCCCCTGATCCCGCGGCCGATGGCATCTGAAGCATGCCGGCGTGCGTCGTCTCTTCACGCCGCCGGATTCTCTCGCGGCGCGGCTTAGGTTCCGCTGCCCGCGTGTACGCTACTGGTCTCTTCGAGATTGCCGAGCGATGCCGGCGGCGGTCGCCAGGGCGATGGCGGCCGTTTCGGTGCGCAGGATGCTGGCGCCGAGGCCTACCCAGATCCAGCCCCGTTCGCGTGCCAGCAGGGCTTCCGCGTCGCTGAAGCCGCCTTCGGGCCCGACGCCGAGGCGGATTGTCGTCGCGTCCTCGAGATTCCACGCAGCCAGGGCTTCCGGCAGTGCCCGGCTGTCGGGGCCGGGGTGGGCGAGCCAGCCTGCGGGGGACGCATCGGGGGCCGATGTCTGCAGGACGTCTTCGAACGCCACGGGTTCGTCGATGGTCATCAAGCGATTGCGGCCGCACTGCTTGCAGGCTTCGATCACCGTGCGTTGCAGGCGAGCGAGCGACTTGGCGTTGGGGATCGCCACGCTTCGCTCTGTCTGCCAGGGAATCAGACGGGTGGCTCCGAGTTCGACGATCTTCTGCACGAGCCATTCCTGGCGTTCGCCGCGTGGCAGGGCGACCGCCAGTTCCAGCGGGAATCCCAGTTCGCGATCGATCTCGCGTCGCTCGTCCACTCGCAACGCCACTTCATGCCGGCCTGTTCTTTCGATCGTTGCGGCGAATTCGGCACCGCTGCCGTCGAAGAGCACGACCTCATCCCCGGCTCGCGCGCGCATGACATGCAGCAGATGGTGCGCCTCGGGTCCGTCGAGGACGGCGTCGTTGCCGCGGATCGGTAGTTCCGAGAAGAAACGTTGGGACATGAACCCTCCTGTTCCCTTGGGCTGCTTGCGCACGATAGCCGTTGTCTGGCGATGGCTTCCGACTCCGTAAGCCATGGTCTGCTGGTCGTTGCCGCCGGATGCCAGCACTCGACATGCCTGCAGGGAACTTCGCTTGACGCATCGGCGCGATGCTGGGTAGAGTCCCGTCCCGTCA
>CAZUJM010000075.1:0-1769 GCA_964620405.1 uncultured Pirellulaceae bacterium
CGGAATCGGATACGGCCAGCTCGCCGCCGCCGCTGCGGGTCCTGCAACGCCTCGCCGTCCACGCCACGCCTACGCATCTGGTCACCGTGGCTCGTGACACGTCGCCAGGTAACACGGCGACGCGCCCGGAACTGTACGCCAGCCTCCGTTGGGCACATCGCCTGCAACGCCTCGAACTGAAGACAGCCGGCGATTCGGGCACGCTGATTCCGCGTGAGACGCTTGACCTGCCGTTCTGCCCGGGCCCACTGCTCGCCACGCCCGATGGTCGCCACCTGGTGGTCGCCGATGCCTTCGGCCCGCATCTGGCGATCGTGCGACGCGAGCCGCTGCGAGTCACCGCGGTGCTGCGGATCCCGGGACACAATGTGGGCGGAATGGCCTGGACCGAGGATGGATCGGGCCTTCAGTTCACGCACGCCATGCTGAACGACTTCATCCCCACGACCCGCGACCATGTCTTCTGGGGAAACGTCGTCTCCAACATGCTTCGCGTGCTGCCCCTGGACGAACTGCTGGTGGAACGCCCCGAGTCGTGGCAGGAACCCCACCGCATCCACGGCAGCCTGTTCCCGTTGGGACGCGAGGGACAAGCGGCAGGCGACCCAGGTGAACTGCTGGTCACCGCGCGCGGCGACCTCGTGCTCGCCATCCGCGGCACGCAGGAACTGGCCTTCCGCCGCCGAGGCCAGCGGAACTTCACCAAACGAACGGTCGCCGAGGGCCCGTCGGCGCTGTGGGCCAGTGACGACGGCCGTACCCTGGTCGTCGCTTCCCGCTTCGCGGATACATTGACCTTCGTCGACGCCGACTCCTTCCAGCCCACCCAGGTCGTGACGCTCGGCGACATGCCCGAACCGTCGCTCGTGGACCAGGGCGAACGCCTCTTCCATGACGCCCGCCTGTCACTCGATGGCTGGTTCAGCTGCCACAGTTGCCACACCGAAGGCCACACCATCGGCCTGTCGAACGACAACTTCGGAGACAACGAAGTGGGAGCGCCCAAACGCATTCCCTCACTGCTCGGCACACGGGGCACCGAACCGTGGGCGTGGAATGGTTCGCAAAGTTACTTGGCGGGGCAGGTGCGCAAATCGCTGGAGCAGACGATGCGATCCACGGAACGCAAGTCACATCCGACGATCGACGAGTCCTGGGTCGACGCGATCACGGCCTACGTCGAGACGCTGGCCGCGCCTCCATCGCGCGCCCAGGCGCGGGCCACGCTCGGACGCTCCCTTCTCCCCGGGAAAACTTCCGACCCGGCCGCCCTCGAGCGTGGCCGGCAGCTCTTTGCCGACCGAGACTGCATCCACTGCCACGCGCCTCCGGCCTACACCTCGACGGCCACCTACGACGTGGGTCTGTCCGATGAACGAGGCCACCGCCAGTTTAACCCACCCTCGCTGCGAGGCGTTAGCCAGCGCTTCCGCTTCCTGCATGATGGACGGGCCGGCAGCTTGCCCGAGGTGCTGGAGCAGCACCCGGCACGACCGGGCATCGACCAACCGCTCACACCCGAGGAACAGTCCGATCTCGTGGTATTCCTCGAGACGCTGTGAGTCGCGCATCGCAGACCGCACTCGCGGTGTACGGCGAAATACCCGACGCGACCGTGCCACGACACGCGATCGACCATGCGTCGACTTGCCGCGAATCCTGTTCGGCACACGGCGTGTGCCGACTACGTCGACCGCACATGCGGTGTACGGCAAAATACCCGACGCGACCGTGCCACGACACGCGATCGACCATGCGACGACTTGCCG
>CAZUJM010000075.1:1869-23927 GCA_964620405.1 uncultured Pirellulaceae bacterium
CGCACTCGCGGTGTACGGCGAAATACCCGACGCGACCGTGCCACGACACGCGATCGACCATGCGTCGACTTGCCGCGAATCCTGTTCGGCACACGGCGTGTGCCGACTACGTCGACCGCACATGCGGTGTACGGTGAAATGCCCGACGCGACCGTGCACGGCGACGGTCAACGATTCTCGAGCACCCACTGCACCGCTTTGCGATTCAGTTCCGCTCCATCCTTCGCACCAAGCTTGCGCTTGATGTTCTCTCGGTGGCTGTCGATCGTGTGCGTGCTCAAGTGAAGACGCGAGGCGATCAGACTGCTCGTCATTCCCTGGCCAATCAACTGAAAGACCTCCAGCTCGCGATCCGTCAACTGCTCGACCGGTTCCTTCACCGACTCGACATTGCCCAGGGCCCGGGAGATCAGGCGTCGCGACAGGTCGGCCGACACATAGCGGTTTCCCTGGAGCACCGTTCGCACGGCCTTCAGCAATTCGTTCGCGGCCTCCTGCTTGTTCAAATACCCGGATGCACCCGCGCGCAAGACACGTTCGCCGTACAAGGACTCCTCAAATCCCGACAAGACCAGAACCTTCACGCCAGGATATCGCGATTTCACCTGCTTCACGGCTTGGACCGCCAGTCCATCCTTGAGGGCGATGTCCAGGATCAACAGGTCCGGTTGATGCTGTTCGACGAGCTTCAATGTATCGGAATTCGAATCGCCTTCACCGCAGACCTGCAGGTCTGCACAGGTCGACAACTGCAATCGAACCCCGAGACGCACCAAGGGATGGTCATCCACAAGGACAATTTTTACCTGCCTCATTGCGGCACCCTACCACCACTTGAGGTCGGGTTCCGCGGAAAGGCACACCGTACCGTCGTTCCACCCTCCGAACGATCCTCGATGACCAGCGTGCCGCCAATCATGTTGGCCCGGTATCGCATGGTTCGCAAACCCATCCCCGAAGTCACCTTCGATGAATCAAAGCCAACACCATCATCCACCACCTCCAGGATCAAATTGCTGCCGTCGTCGCGCAGGGACATCGACACACTGGTCGCCTTCGCGTGTCGCAGCGAATTGGCAAACGCTTCCTGCGCGATCCGATAGACCTGAAGCGACACCTCGCTATCCGCGACGACAACATCTTTGGAGCAGGTAAACTCGCAAGACGGCTTCACCCCCACACGCTTTACCAGATTCTCCAAGGCTACCCGCAAGGCATGCGGATCGGCCAAGGAGGGAACCATCCCATGCACCAGTTCGCGAAGATTCCGTTGCGTCTCGATCAGGCCCAGCGACAGTCGTTCCGCAAGATCCTTGACGCTCAAGCCCGGTGAGCCATTCGGCATCCGGTTCCCCGCGAGATCTTCGCCACGCACTTGGCGGCTCGGGTCATCGAGTTCGGCAAGGCAAGTACAGAGGGTCGATGACAGCAGCGACAAACCCACCAATTCTTGCTGGATTCCATCATGCAACTCATAGGCAAGGCGTCTCTGCTCGTCAGCAGCGACGTTGAGCACGTGCCTTTGCAACTCGTTACGCTCGGAGACGTCCCGAAGAAAGCAGGCGGACTGGTTACCTAGTCCAGTTCCTCCCGCAACCAGCTCCACGGGCACCATGTCCCCGCGGCATCGCTTCGCGTAAAGCTCACGAACTTCCTGAACTGCCCTGCCGTCGTCGTCAAAGTAGTCCCTCCACTGGATCCCCCGCTCGCTGCTGCCCTGACCATCCGTGAAGACCAGCGTCGAGATGTTCCGTCCCAGCAACTCATCCTGACTACAGGCCAACAACCTTTCGCTCGCAGGATTTGCGTAGAAAATCCACCCCTCATGATCGAGCATCAAGATTGCGTCGTACGCGGTGTCGAAGAGCGCCTGTAAACGGTTCGTGCGGCGAACCAGCACATCCTCCAACTGCTTCCTCTCGTTGATATCAAGATTCATCCCGATCCATTCGACGATCCGACCGGCCTCATCAAGTACCGGCACCGCGTGGACACTCATCCAGCGATATTCGCCGTCCCGACGACGCACACGATACTCCAACCGGAAGGGGACGCCCTGCCGCACCGAAGCGTTCCATTGCTCGAAGGCGACCGTGACGTCGTCCGGGTGCACCATCTTGCTCCAGCCGGTCCCGAGCATCTCCTCGCCCGACTGGCCCGTGAACGCCGTCCAGGACGGTTGTGCAACCGCAGGGAGTCCCGAGGGATGGCATGACCAAGTCAGGGCACTTGTCGTCTCCACCAACAGGCGAAACCGGTCCTCGATCCGCTGCATGGCCCGGGACTTCCGGACCTGGTCAATCAGATCGGCGGCCTGCCACGCGAGGAGATCCAGCAAGATCAGAGCCCGTTGATCAAGGCGGCATGGCTCACGGTAGTGCGTCGAGAACATGCCCAGCAGACTCCCTGATCGACTCAACAGCGGAGTGGACTGCACGCCTCGCACGCCCGCTCGTCGCTGGATGTCGTAACCGGGAGTCCCGCGGAAAATGGAACTCTGCTCGATGTCCTCCACGATCACCCGGTCACCCCGGGCCATCGCCTCTCCGCTACTGCCCTCGCCGGGTCGCACGGAATGCCAGAAATCGACCCACCAGTCGGCGAAACCACGCTGCGCCGCGATCCGAAGATAGCCGGCCTCCTCATCATACAGCTGAATGCTGCCGAAGTTCGCCCCGCCGATGGCGATGGCGACGTCCAGGATCTCCTCCAGCAGGCGATCGATGTGGCCCTGCCGCACCAACTGCCCGCCGAGTCGATGAAGCCGGGAAATCAGTTCGAAGTCCGACTTCACCCGCTCCGCAGTCCCCACCAGCCGATGGACCGTCGCGGCCAGGGAGGCCACGCATCGCAGGAATCGCAGATCCGCGCCGTCGAACGGTCGCCGCGAAGCGTGGAACATCGTCCAGATCGTGCCGACCGATTCATCGCCCGCGCGAATCGGCACTACCAGCGATTCGACAATCGGAAGTTGGAGCGAGGCGTCGTAGTCGAATCGACGTTCCGGATGCTCGAACAGCAACGGCACACCGAGGTCCATGACTCTTCCGCATGGACTTGCCGACCGGGGCATCGTCTGCCCAGCCGCCGCCGAGAACTCTCCTGCCGCGGCGTGCACGCGAATCGTGGCCTGCCCCGTGCTAACCTCCGGCAGACTTACGCCCGCCGAATCAACTCCACAGACAAGCCGCACCTTCCCAACCAGATCCTGCAGCAAACGATCCGGCGTGGCCGCCAGCGTCTCAATTAAGTCGCATAAGGCCGCATGCTCGATCTGGTAGTCAACAGCCCGGCTTGGCCGACCTGTTAGTGCATCCTCGGTCCACTCGCGTGCATTTCCGTCGTCATAACCGCCCGTAAAACCATCGCTTTGAAGAGCCATCAGGATACGTCAACCTGCCAAGTGCCGGATAGACGCGGATTTAACTCGGTCTGAATGGGGCCTCCCCTGCGATTACCGAGAGCATCGAAATGATCCGCACAACGCCGATGCATTTTAAGCAAAAGCTAAGAGAAGATACTACCAACAAACACGAGTTCGGAAACATGGTGATTTCCACCATTAATTCGGACGATTTTCACGGTTTCCGCGGCAGGTCGCTACACGCTTACCACGCAGGACGACGGCCTTGCTGGTCATTGACTCGAAAAAAGGGCCGCAAGGTTGGCAACTTCTCCCCGGCCCCGCGGTGGATCATTGCGGTCTTTCTGCGTTGAGGAGCAAGCCGTTTTGTCTGCCAGCACACGAAGGCTCAACCTTCATCGTCCGTGGCACCGCCTATGGTTTTTTAAAGAGATCGACGTATCGCCCGCTGCAGGAATTCGCGGGACCAGGAAGCCTCGATGATCCCTCGGGGCCACACGATCATCGACGCTTCGACGGGTGCGAAACATGCCGCCGAGCTGGACGAGATTTCCTGGAGCCTGCCCATGCGGCGTCTGTCGAGTCCTCGCCCAGCGCGCACAGCGAGATCGGGTGACACAGCGAAGGATGACGGGGCGACCTTGTGATCGCCGTGGGAGGTGATGCAGGAGTCGCAGCGCGGGGACGGAGTCCGCGCAGCAAAGCCCGATGGCCGGCGTGCTGCGTTTCCGATCCGGTTACCGCGAAAACCAGCGACTGCGTTTGCCGTCCACGCCCGTCAGCGCGGAGGCGACCTCCGTCAGTGCCGGGACCTCCGCAGCGTGTTCCTCCGAGAAGATCGCGTCCACTTCATCTCGCCATGCCTTGGGCTGCGGTTCGCCTTCCCCCGACACCCAATCGGTTCGATTCAGCTCGTTGAGCACCAGCAGCGCGTCGATCGCCGACGCATAGCGGTCACCATTCACATCAAGGAACCCCGCGGAACCAACCGGCGGCGGGCCGAAGGCCGTGGTAGGCGTCGGCAGCGGGCCCGGGACATTGCGAGGCGAATTCAGGTAGTTAATCACCCAGAGCGCATCGGCAGGGGAGACGACGCCGTCGCCGTTCACATCCAAGCGATTCAAGGCGTTCGTCCAGGGCAGCGATGGCGGAGTCGGCGGAGTCTCGAGGAGGAAACGCACTTCCTCGCTCGCGGGCGAGACGTTGCCCGCGAGGTCGATCTGACGCACGCGCACCGCATTCGTCCCCGTTACAGGCCTGTACTCCGCCGTCCAATCGTTGCCGTTCACGGAGAATTCGACCAGCGCATCGGATTCCAGGCCCCGGATATCCAACTGACCGAATTGGGTTCGTGGCGGAGCGAACGGCGGTTCCTCGCCCTCCTCAGAAACGGCGCTCAGAGCCACGGCGGCCAACGGCGCCGCCGCGACCTGCACCTGCGGCTGCGCAGGCGGCTGGCGATCCAGCGTAAACTCCAGGTAAGTCGGCTCCGAACGCTGGCCGCGCGCGTTCACCTGCACCACGTGGATTCGATTGATGCCCTCCACCGGCTCGAAGTCCGCCAGCCAGGTCGTACCACCATCCACGGAGAACTGCAGCGTCGCAAGCCGCGCGGAACTGATGGAGAGTCGCCCATCGTTGGTGATCCGATCGATGCTCTGCTGCCCCGAATCGGCCGCCAGTCGTACCGCGGGCAACACGGGCGGACTGATATGCACTTCTCCATTCGGTGCCTCCGCCACGGTAATGCCATAGACGTCGATCTCCTTGCCTGGCCGACCGATATCGCCCCGGCTCGAACGCAAGTAGATCTCCTTCGTCAACTCTCCCAGCGGCGCGGATGCGTAGACCCCGAGTACTTCCCGGAACCGGAGGCCCTTGAAATTCATCGACGTGCTGGAATCGCCCGTACCCGTCGTGATGCCCATCCACGCCGAAGTGCCACCCAGCAGGTTCGACAAGCTGAGGTTCTCCAGCGTATGACTCACCTCCTCCCCGGTATTCACCGAACGAAGCGTCACCAGCAGCCTCTGCTGGAACCCATCGTAGTCCACGGTGACAGCCACCGGCTCCCCCACCACCCAGCTTGGCAGAGGCAGGTAATTGCCCGCCTCGGAACCATCGTCGAAACGCACCCCCGGCGACTGGAAGACATTGAACAGCAGTCCCACTTTCTTGCCCGGAATGCCCGCGTACCCGAGCGACGATCCATAACGGCCCACGGCACCCACGCCATCCGGGCTGTTGTGCAGCACGAAGGCGAACCCATCGGCGGGCTGGCTGTTCTTCCACACCTTGAAGTTGAATTCCGCATGGAACGCTCCCACGCCCACCGGTCGGCCGTACCATGTCGACGTGGCCGTCCAACGAGTATCGGCAACCTCCAGTTCATCATCGACCAGCGTCTGGACACCTCCGTTCATGAACCATGCCGCGCCGCGACCACCCTGCGGGAATTCGTACTCCGCCGGATAGATCATGGAAAAGTCGGCAAACGTCTGCTCCGAGACGTTCGCGCCGGAAGCGGCCGTGAAGCCCATGTAGGCGGTCTCACTGCCCAGCACCTGGGCCAGGTTGACGCCTTCCGTGACCTGCACGATCGACGAACCGCCGGCGACTTCGATGCGCTCCGTCAAGGTCTGCGCGACTTCGTCGTAGGTCAGTGTGAACAGATGCCACTCGTTCTTGGGGAAGTTGTTCACGGGTCGGTAGTTGCCCGTGACGCCCAGGACATCGTAGCGGGCTCCCTTCACGGCCGCGCCTTGGTCGTTGATTTCGAAGAGGTAGCCGACCTTGTTGCCGGGAATGGCCGCGTAGCCGAGCCCGCCGCCCACCTCGCCCAGCGCCTGCGTTCCCTGCTCGCTGTTCTGCAGCACAAAGGCGAACCCATCCCCACGGATACGGGAGGAGGAGTGCTTGTAGCGGAAGCTTACCTGGAAACTGCGCACCGGCACTCGCTCGCGATACCACATCGAAGACGCCGCGAACGGCGCCTCGGGGTACTTCAACTGGCCGTTGCTCCACTGGAACTTCGCCGCCTCGGACGTCGCGTTCACCACCCAGGCATCGGCCAGCTTGTCCGGCTCAAATACGATCCGCTGCTCCTCATGGACTCGCCGGCCGGAGTCGGACTGGAACTGGAATCCCGAAACGTCCTGCCATGCGGAGCGTGCGCCGGTCCCCGCGGTGAAGCCCATGAAGGCCTCCGGACCGAGCAGCGATCGCAGGTCTACATCCGTGTAGACGCGTGTCCGAAACTCCCCGTCCGACGCGTTCGGCTGGTTCGCGATGGTCGCCGTCATCGTCTTGAGCGCCGCATTGTATTCGAGCGTGACGTACATGAGCAGGCTTCTGCTAAGGCTGATTCCGAACGGCATCGCTTCGTAAGGACCGGCCACGCCCTTGGTATCGAAGTGAGTGCCCCGATTCGCCTCGCCGAACTTGTCGTAGAGGTTGATCTGGAAGGCCACCTTGGGCCCGGGAATGCCCACGTAGCCCAGCCCCGCGCCGCGTTCGCCAAGAGCCTCCGTGCCAGCCGTCTGGAGGACGAACGCGAGTCCATCGCCCGGCGGATCGGTGGAGTCGGCCCAGTAGAGGAAGTTCACCCGGAAACTGCCGGTCGATACCGGATCCTTGTACCAGGCCGCCGAGTGAACTTCCTTCTGGTTGCGAAACCGCAGCGTGCGATCGCCTTCCACGCCCAGGAAGCTGCCCGTGTCGCCCACGATCGACCACTTCTCCGGCTCCCGGAACCCCACCGCGTCGGACCACAGGTCCACTTCGGGATTTTCATCGGCAAGCACACTGCCCTGCGCCATCACGCTCACGAGTCCCTCCACGGCGTGGATGCGACCGATCCGCAGATCGCCCTCCGGCGCGGTGCCTCGACGTCCAGGCGTCCGCCGGACACCTGGACCGTCAAAGGGCGACGCACCGACAGGATGAGGCCGTCGGCGGCACGCACCGCGTCGCCAGGCAGGCCCGCGAGTCCCAGCTGCAGCCGCTGCTCCTGCGTCAGCATTCCCGATGCCAACTGCTCTGTCGTGATTCGCACCGGCGCCTCGATCTTGCCAACACTGCCGTGCTCCGACGCAATGCGGATCCCGCGTCCTCGCACATTCACTTCGCCTAACGAGGGAGCGTCCAAATCGGCCGTCTGCAAGGCGCGCAAGCCCATTTTCAAGGCCAACTCGACTTCATTCAGCGTGCGATCCTTGCGCAGTTGCTCCACCTGCGCCGCGGACGCAACGTACCGAAACGCCGGTTGGTAGGCGCGAAATTCAGTCCGCACCTTCCAGTCGGGACCGACATTCGCTTCGAAGAACGCCTCCTGCTGCGCAAACAGGTCGGCCGCGAACGCCCGCACCTGCTCGTTGGTCGGATTCGGCAACTGCAGCTTCTCCGCGGCGCGGATGGTCCACAGCGGCAAGGCGTTGTCCCTCAACTGCAGCCGCCCACGGACGATAGTGCCATCGTTGCGCAGTCGCCAGTACAACTGGTACCGACCGGTGACGCCTGTTTCGAGAGTGGCCACATCCTGCAAGTACGCGTTGGGATCGGTGACTCCCAGCTCGCGCATGGATTCCAGCCGCGCCGCGATGTCCGCTTCATTGATACTCCAACTCGCCGCATCGTAGATGCTGCCCGTCGTCTCCACTTGGACCGATCCCCGGCGGGAATGGATCCGTCCGACGAGCATGTCGCCGGAAAACTGACGCAGATGCACGGGTCCCTCGGCCAGCGCATCCACCGTGAGCCGCGACTCCCGCGCATCCCCCTCGCGGGCCGCGTCCAGCACGATCGGTTGAGCGATCGTCCCGACAGAGCCTTGAGCCGACAGCAGTTCCACCGACCGCGCCCTCACGTGGACCACATCGCTCGCAAGTTTCCCCAGCACGCTTCCACCACTCTGCACCAGGACTCTTCCCTGAGGTGCCGCCAAGCCCTCCAGCGTCACATTCCGCCCGTTGTCGAACGGGTTTGCCAGCAAGGAGATGCCTCCCGACAGGCTCGTGGCGGCCAACCGATCACCGTGGAACGACAACGGCGAGCTCACCGAACCGATGTCACCCACTGCCGACAGTTCCAGTCGTTCCGCATCCACCTGGCCCCTCGCCTCGATCGACAGGATCGAACCCGCCGACTCCAGCTTCACCGCCGGCGACTGCAGGGTGCCCGAAAGCAGCAGTGGTCCCTGGGACCATACCTGCACCGTGCCGAACGAGGTCCCCGAGAAGTCCACGCCGATCGGATATGCGGCCTTCAGCGAGTTGGTCATGCGCAGGGTCACTTCGCGCGGATAGCGAAACTCCCGGTCGTTCACGATTCCCGTGGCGTACGGCCCCGGTTGGCTGCGATAAGGTTGGACTAGGCGAGCCTCGTTGGCCCACGAGGCCGACAACTCCTGGCGGAACGTCTGGTCGGTCTCCACCTTCACGATACTGCCCGCCGTGGCGTCGCCATCGACGAATCGCCAAGGCGTATCCGCCTGTCCCGCGGGATAGTCGAACCGCCACGAACTGAAGTTGACACCTGTCCAGCGATTGAGGTCGAAGTTGACATCGCGCGACAGCTTGGCTTCCAAGGTCCACTGCCAGCGCAAGTCCGCCTGGGGCTGGTAAGCGGTGGAGTCCTGGTTCACCACGCGCTGGATCGGCGTCCCCTCCGTCAGATCTTCACCCGCGGGACCTTGGTATACGAGGATGTCCGTGCCATCGTACGCATAAGCCGTCTGCTGCCGCTCGCGATCCTCCACCAGCAGGTCGTTGATGCTGATCACCGATTTGTGCCCGGTGCCACCCGTGTACAGGTTCCCCGTCACCAGGGGCCACGATGTCTCGTTACGGACGGTGATATCCCCGGAGCCACCCCGCAAGTGGATCTTGCCTGCCAGCGAGTTGGCATTGGTGTTGATGATGCGTCCCGTGATCGACACCAGCTTCCCACTCGTGGAAGCCGCTTCATCCAGGCGGATCTGGCCGCTCCGCGCGTCGAACGTCGCTCCAATCAAGCGATCCTGCTCGGCGTTCCTTCGCAGGCGATCGGCGGGAATCCGATATTCGGCCTGCACGACAAGTCCCTGGCGATAGCGCGCCTGGTAGTCGCGCAGATCGGCGTCCAGTTCCGCGGGAAGGATCACGGAGTCGCTGCCGCTTGAATCGCGTCCGGCCCGGATCTCCGCGTTGATGTTCACGGTGCGTGCGTTGATCACGACCACATCGCCGAACAGGGATGTCGCCGCCTCCTGCTCGGCCCTGAGGAGGCTGGAATACGACGTCGGCAAGGGCTGCAGCGCGGGCAGCCAACCGCTGTCCGCGCGATCGGTGACCCCGAAGCGACGCGACTTGAACACCTGGTCCGGCCGCGCATCGCGCGAGATGCGGGCGTTCTCGTCATGGCTGTCCCGGCCATACGAAGACCAGGGGACGCTTCCGCCGAAGAAGTTGTAGGACTCGCGGTTCTCATCAATCCTTCCGTAGACACGGTCTTCCAGCGCACCATCCGAATCGTCCGCCGACTCCGGCTTGCGAAACCGACTCATCGCGTTGATGGCGTACATCACGGCCTGGTCGGCTTTCAGCACGGAGTTCCGCGGATTCCCGCCGGGCCAGAGCATGGCGAAACTGCGATCCGCAGTCACTGGCGGAACGGTGGCGAGATGCCAGTCCTGGGTGGGGATGTCGATCACCGTCACCCCGCTTGGAATGTGCATCTCGATCTTCTTCGCAGCAATCGTGTTTCGCTGCCCGAAGGAGCCGCTGACGTTCTTGATCGAGACATTGCCCCCCAGATTCTGGACCGCGCCGTCCAGCAGTACCGCCGGTCCGTAGCTGGACGCCCCCACCGCTCCATCGAACAACTGCTCGATGGCCAGCGTCGCCACCGCATCTTCACGGTTGATCTTCCATGTGGACGGCGCCGCGATGCTGTCGACGGCGTTCGAGCGGCGGAGGCGCACCTGGCCGCCCTCCACGTTGGCGATGGACATCGGCCCGGTGATGAGATAAGCCGGACTCTCGTTGAGAACCCGTATCCGTCCGACCTTCGCCGTGATCGTCGCGTCACCTGACAGCAGTGTGTCCGCCGCAATGTCGACGGATCCGCCGCTGACACGGAGGGGACCCAGCGTAATGGCCTGCACGGGTGTCTGCGAAAGGCCCTGGGCCAGCACCTGCGCAACATCCGCCGTGAACTTCTGCTGGACATATTCCTGCGGGCGGAACTGCGGGTCGATCGTCCACGACACCGCCTGGCCGCCCAAAGTGCTCGGCGTCGCGGTGATCGCCTCGGGCCGGCCGCGGGGCACCAGAATCTCCACGGCGTTGTCGCGTCCTGCGGTGAACGTGCCCCGAAGCTGCATCTGCGAATCCGTCTTCGGATCCGTGGACGACGTTCCACTGGTCGTGCGAATGAAGCCCACCTGGTATCCCTCAGCCAGCCCCGTCGCCTTGGTCTCCGGTTTGTTCGCTTGCGCAGCCAAGTACATGCTCATGCCGCTCGTGACGTTCGCTCCCGCCCCGAACACCAGTCGGCTGGCATTCATGAGCCGACTGCTGGCCGACGCGGTAGGCACGGCCACCAGCGAGCGGACGGCCGCGTGCGCGTCCGTGTCCATGCCCAGGACCGTCGAGCTGCCACCTGTCGGATCATCTCCCGTTGTGACGCTCAGGGTCCCATCCGCGCGGAACACAGCTTGCTCGCCCACCTGAATCGCCTGGTCCACGGTGACGTTGCCGCTGGCGGACGTCGCAATCCCCGAGGCGATGAGCCCTCCGCCCCAGCCATCGGTCCTGTTCCGAGTCTGCACGAAAGCCGTCGTCCCGACACTCAAGTCGCCGCGGGTCGATAGCTCCACCTGATCCCCCAGCAGCACCTGGGGCGCGAGTGTCGCCTTCACGCTGGATGCGGTTGCAGACGAACTGCTGAGCAACCCCAGGTTCCTTATGATCACACTGTCGTTCGTCGTCAGGGAAACGTCGGGCAGGATATGGATGCCACCTCGGCGATCGTACGCATCCACGCCGGACTGGATGGAGACTCGATGTCCGAGGTTGATCTTCGAACTCGCCTGTACGTCCGCGGAACTGGAGGTCACCAGGCCGTTGAACAGCAGCGATCCGCCGCCGCCATCCACCGTGTATCCATCCTCGAACTGCTGCAGCGTGTTGTGCGTGCGAAGCGTCACGGTATCTTTCGCGACGATCTTCATGCCGTCACTGAGGTTCACGGCGACGTCGGCATTGCTTTTGAGTCGCGCGAGAGTAGCGCCGACACCCGCGCCGACGCCTACGTTGACGGAGCTGACATCCAGGTCGTAGCGATGATGTCGCAAAGCGGACAGGTCGACCGTTTCGGCCTCAATGGTTCCGCCGAGCAGCGAGGCCGTGGTGCGGGTCGTGTCGACCACGTCGCCCGTGGTACCGAAGCCGCTGAACAGTCCGCCGGTGCCCGCGGTCGCCTTCACGCGCGTGGCTTCGTCGCGGCTGATCGCGGAGACGCGCACCAGTCCCAGGCCACCGTTCGGCGAACGCGTGTCCGCTCCCAGGATGGCCTCGGTGATCAGCGATGACTCCGCTGTTGACTGCGTCGCGCCTGCGGCAACTCCGCCCGCATTCACGCCCGTCTGCTCCACGTTCAGGACCGGCGCCGCGAAGGCCATGAGCTGCACCTCGCGCGGCAAGGTCACGCCGGTGCCGGTCGTGGACTGGGCCGTACCGGCGGCGCGGACCGTGCTCTGGTTGACCAGCACAGCCACGCCTCCAACGTCCGCCGCCACCGACCACGCGGACAGGTTCGGCTTGGCGATCGCCGACAGATTCAAGAAGCGAACACTCGAGAGATCCACGTTGCCCTCGATCGTCGCCTTGCGTTCCACCTCGCTGGTCGCCTTGGCGATCACCGCTCCCACCGACACCAATCCCAGGGAACCTCCGTGCGCGTAAGCGGACAACGAGCCTTCCGAGCGGATGGCATCGGTGCCGTCGCCGTCGATCGACACGTCCAGTCCGCCGTTCGGCGCGACCAGCCGCGCCTGCGCGGCCACCGTGGCGAACAGCTTCGATTGATCCTGCGAAATCGCGTGGCCCCCGGCGCCGGATCCGCCCAGCGCCACCGCCACCGAGGTCGCTACTGACTCCGCCGCCAGCCCGTGGCCCAGTTGAGTCTGCAAGCGGATGTCGCCCCGCGTGGCCGACACTTGGGCGTCGCCCAGGCGTGTTTCGACGCGGTTCCGCAGGAAATTCTCGGCCAGCGAGACGCCCACCGATCCGCCCACGATCGCTCCCGACAGCGCACCCGTGCCCACTTCGTTCTTCGTTACCCGATCGCCGCCCGCCGACCTCAGCTTCACCTCCGTCGCTGCCACGCTGCCTGCCTCGATGGCGGCCAGTACCTCGTTCGCCATGGAGACGGTCGAGCGTGCGCCCGCGCCGGACAACGCCGCACTGAACTCTGAAAAGGCTGCGGAGACCGCCACCGCCACGGCCAACGCCTCGACCTGCGCCCGCGACTCGGCGACCAGATTCAGTGCTCCTTCCACGCGGACTGTCGGCGCAGCAGACGACTCATCCAGGCGACCGATCCGCGCGTGCACCTGGTTCGCCAGCGTGTTCTCGATCACGATCGCGCCCGTGGCCAGCGCTGCGCCGTTTCCAATCGTAACGGCCAGGGCCCCTGCTCCCGCTCCGGCGCGGATGCGTGGCGTATCTGTCGCCAGCACGTCGAGCGTTCCCGCATCTACCTCGCTGGAGACGATCAGGGCCTCCGTACGATTCGTTAAAACGTTGTACGCGCCGGCGCCGGAGCCTGCCGCGGAGATCGCCGCCCCAGCCACGTTCGCATCGAGCGCCACGCCAAACCCCACCGACTCGATCGCCGCCTTCGACTCGGCGCGAAGCGTCGCACCGCCCTTCGTCACAGCCGCGGACCCTTCGATCGTCGCGCGCACCTGATTGCCGATCTCGTTCTTGCCATAGGCCGCGCCGATGGCGACGCCTCCCGACGGAGCACCTCCCCAACTCAGCCCCAGTCCCACGCCACCGGCATTGGAGTAGATGTCCGATTCGTCACGGGCCATCAGCGACAGCCCCGCATCGGCCGACACCGAGGCCGTGTTTCTCAGCGCCGCCTCGACCACCATCGCCACCGTGTTGCGATTGCCCGCCCCCGCCAGCGGAAACAGCACCCCGCCGCTGCCAGCCGCGACCCCCGCCGCACCGGCCACCGACACCGAGAAGAGGTTATGGTCGTTCTGGCCTTTCTCAAACCGAGCGTCCAGCGACACGTTGCCCGTCGCGTGGATGATGGCCTTGTCCACCGTCGCCTTCACGAAGCCCGTGATTTCGTTGATGCTGTACGAGACGCCGATGGAGAGCCCCAACCCGGCTCCTTCCCCCAAAGCGAACATGCTGGCCATTCCACCGGATCCGGCCACAATCGAGGAGCGATCGACGGCCGTCAACGAGACCGAGGCGGCCTTGGACTGCGGAGTACCGATCACGCTGCCCTGGCCGATCGTGGCCTGCGTCTCGGAACGCACCGTATTGAGCGACGCGGAGCCAGCGCCCGAGAGGTCGAGGCCGCCCGGGCCACCGCGGGCCGCCCCGGCCACTCCGAAACTGATCGCGCGGATGCGCGCTTCCCCAGCGGCATCCATCTGGATCCCAGCTCCTCCTGACACACGCGTGTCATCCATCCGCGCCTGCGTCGTGATCCGCACCTCATTCACCGACGCGGCCGCCCCCACCGTGACATTCACGCCCTTCACGTTCCCTCCGGAACCAGCAAGCTTGACGCCCCCGGCGATGGCGTTGATCTCACTGGCGTTCCGGGCGTGGATCGTGATCGAGTCGTCACCTGCGGGCGAGGCCCCTTGCCGGTCCAGCGTCACGCTCGAACGCCAGATCCGACTGTGAACGTCCATCTGGATCGTGTTCCGCGAACCGGCACCGGCACCCGCGATGCCCACGCCCCAACCCTGTCCCGAAGAGACTTCCCCCGCGCCGGCCGCCGTTACCGACTGGACCTGCAACGACGCTTCGGCCGACAGTTTCAGCGGGCCCCGTACGGTGACGGTAGAGTCCTCGATCGTCGCCCGCACGAAGCTTCGCTGCGGCGAGGCCACCTCGAAACTACCGATCGTGTTCGTTGAAGCCGAGATGCCGATGGCGGCCGAAATCCCGGGCTTTCCGGCATACTGTATCGCCAGCGTCCCCGCCGCCGTGTCGATCTTGGCCGAGTCGCTCGCGAGCACCGACAGCGCGGCACTCGTCACGTTGCTCGACGACCTGAGGGTCGCTTCCACCTGACGAACCAGCGTGTTTCCGGTGCCGGAGCCTACACCGGACAGGTTGAGCGAATTCGGCGCACTGCTCCAGGCACCACTCACCCCGACGGCGTAGGAAAAGATCTCGCCCTTCGCATCGGCCTTCACCAACGCCGCGCCTTGAGTCACGGCGATGCTTGAGTCTTCCACCACAGCCGACACGCGACTTGTAATCTGGTTGGTCGCGGCGGCGGCGCCGGCGGCGCGGCCGCTGGTGGCGATGGCCACCTGTCCGGCACCGCTGCCGATGCGCGAGCGTTCCACCGCCAGGATCGACACGTCCCCGGAACTCGCAATCGAGGACCGCAACGCGGCCGTGCCGGTCACCTTTGCTTCTACCAACTGCTCTACCTCGTTGAACACCAGCGAGGTTCCGGCGCCCGCTTTCCCGGCGAACTCCGCACCCACCGCCGCTGCTCCGATCAACGCGGCGCTGGTTGCGTTCACCGTGACGGTTCCCGCGGCTCGATTGCCAGCGTTCACTGTGACGCTCGACCGGTCGATCAACGCCCGTGCGACGACGGCGATCCGGTTGCGTACAACGGCCGCGCCCGCCGCCGACTTCTCGCCGCCCCCAGCGCCCGCCGCGATCTGCCCGGCTCCCGAGTAGATCCCGGCCTCATCCAGTACCTCCACCGTCAGGCTGCCGTCGTCGACCAGGATCGTCGATTCAGGCCCGATGATCGCCTCCTGTGTGATCGCCAGCGTGTTCACATCCACGGAGAATGAAAGGTTCACGCTGGCATTCGATCCCGCCACCCCAGCGGCGAACGACCAGATGGCGTTGTTTTCGCGATGGGGCGTGTAGAGAGCATTCAGGACCTTGTCGATCGCTTCATCCAGCCCGGGATTGCGCGTGCGGGCTCGCACGGTGACGCTTCCTCGCTTTACCCGCAACGACGATCGTTCGACCTTCGCGGCATTGTGGACGGTGACATTGGTGACCGTGACGCCCGCGCCCACGCCGAACGCGCTGCCGGCGCTACGGCCCAGGACTAGGTCACCGGACGCGGAGACCAGCAGCAGCGCCGAGGTGGCTAGGACGCTTACATTTCCATCACCGCCCAGTTCGGTCACGGTGCCCTCGATGGTCGCCTGCGTGGAGGTATCCACGAGTACCGAGGTGTTCATGCCGCTCAGCGTCGAACCGGCTCCGCTCACGGCTACGCCCGCGCTGACGGTGATGATCCGGGAGGCTTCCGTGGCCGCGAGGGCGAGATCGCCGACCACGAGCGTGAGTCGTGATCCCACGACGCGAGCGTGCGTGGTCGTCTTCTCGCGGTGCACGGCGACCGACGATCCGATTCCCAAGGCCGAACCGCCGGGCGTTCCTCCCGTCAGCGAGAAGCCCAGGAGAAACGACCCCGCGCCTGACCAGATCTTGTCACCACGCGAGGCCTTGAGCGAAACGCTGGTGAGCGACGTGCCGACCACGCGGTCCAGCAGCGCCTCGGTGACCGTCGTGAGGTCCACGATCGTCACGGAGCCCGCCAGCTGCAACGTCACCGTACCCTGGGTTCCTTGTCGCGCTCCCTTGCCGCTCGCCGCAAGACTGCCGATGGGCCGAGCGTGGTCGCTCTCCAGATTCAGCAGGTATCCCTCGACCGCCATGCGCCGCACCAGTGTCCGCACGGTCGATGAGTAGGTGATGACGGATGCAGCTCCCGCGAGCCCCAGCGAACTGCCCTGCCCGGACTCGAACGAGGCGGCGCCTGCCGAGGCCTGCACCAGCGTGCTGTTCTTCGCGGAGAGCATCAGCATCTTGTCGTGGGCGGCCGCCAGCGATTGCAGCTTGCCGTCGCGGCCGTTGATCCACGCGCGGACTTGGTCCGTGAGGGTTGCTTCGGAATAGTCTCCGGAGATCGCCAGGCCGAACACCGAATCGGAGGCCTGACCGGCCTCCGGCGGCTGTTCGCCCGACACCCGCTCCACGCGCCCTTGCGGTTTGACGCCCGACGCGATGCTGGCGGCCAGGGACGACGGCGTGACCTTGCCCGTCGCGGAGGCGATCAACAGGACATGGCCGCCGGTCTCCAGATCCAGGGGACCGCCCACGTCCTCCGCCGCTTCGTCGGCTCCGATCCACGACGCGACATCGCGATCCATCCGCGCGATCGCGACGCTGACGCCGACGTTCTTGCTGGCTGACGTCAGCACGGCGCCGGCGATGGGAATCAACCAGGTATTGTCCTCCGAGTTCAACAGCACATCGCCCTCGGTCCCTGCGTGCGGACGGATCGACGGCTTCAACATCGGGTCAGCGGTCCCCAGGATCGCCGCATGGGCCTTCTGCCCCTGGACGTCCACGATGCTCGCCGAGCCGGCCAGCCCGAAATCCTGCGCCGCGGTGCCACTCTGGCCCATCTGCAGCAGGAGATTGGAGTTCGCCGCGTAAACGGTGAGTCCCAGGCCGCCGTAGCTCAACCGCAAGGGCTGCTTCGCGCGGCGTTTCTCCGGCTCCTCGATTCCTCCCACCAGGGCGCGCGTATCGTTCGCCATCCGCACATAACCGCCACTGCCTCCCAGCATCTTGCCGCCGCCGCTCAGTTTGAGCAGGCTGCTGGCCGCGCTCCAATCGCGGCGGAATAACTTGGCGATCGTCGGGAGCAAGGTGGTCAGCGAGAGATCGAAGTAGATCGAACCCGCGAAGTTCACTTGGCCGACATCGGACTGCGCGATTACGGACACGGGATTGTCACCCGGCAGCAGCGGCTTGCCCTGGATCGTCTCCCCGGCGAACTGATTGATCTGCGCGCCGTCCTCGATCCGGGCCACGCTGTGGTTGTCGATATCGACCCACGAGATGCTGCCGCTCACGGTGAACTTCGAGCGAGTATCCTCTCCCTTGGAACCGGCCGCAGCCTTCTGGTGGACATGGGCCTGCACCCAATGGTTTACGAAAAGCGAGTTGATCCCGAGGTTGGGACTCAGCAGGCCCAGCAGGATCGTCGGCCAGTTTCGTTTCAGCACCTCAGCGACGGAAGTTTCCCCCGGCTCGTTGCTCATCAGCAACTTGCTCCTGCCAGCCCAAGGCATGTCGACCACGGAGATGACGCTGATCGCGCCGCCGCTGAGGACTTGCGCGTTGGCGTGTACGATGGCGAGGCTGGAGTTTTCGATGCGTGCGTATCCCACGCCGACGGCCGCGGCCAAGCTGCCGTTCGTCGAACTGGTGACGCCTGCATCCACGGCCGTCTGCGCCATTTCAACAATGACGCTGGTGAGGCCAATATCGCCGGTCGCCATCAACTTGGCCGTTTCACCCACGACGACACGGACCTGGTTGCGAATGTGCAGGCGCGCGGCGGCTCCGGAGCCTTTCAGCCAGTGCCTGCCTTCAGCCGGCTGGTTCTGTTCCACGTCTCCTTCCAGCCCCCCGAATTCCAAGTCGACCAGATCCGACACGGAGCCTCGATTGCCCACGGCGCTCAGGATGCTCGCACGAATGGCTTCTTCGGGGGCGTCTGCTCCTTCCGTGGCGGGACGTTTGCGGTAGAGCTTCTCGGAGAGGGATTCGATGGGCCCCACGGCTTCGCCAACCGAGCCCTTCACCGTCGCGCCATCGATCGAGATCAACATCGCCTGCAGGTCGATCCCCGAAGCGCCCGTCGCCAGTTCGTGCCGCGACCCCGACATGGCCACCACTTCAGGCGTCCTGAAACGAACGCGGCTCGCCAACGGGATGAGCGAGGGACTGGCCTGCAATGCCTCCTCGCGAGTCGCGGCAAGTCCCAGGGTGACGGCTCCTTCCTTGCCTTGCTCGGCCCATGGCTGCACGACGGCATAGTACGTTTCGCCATGCAGCATCCCGGTGGCGGGAGCGCCCCATGCGTCCTGGAAGACCAGGGCGTCGCCGCTGCGGAACGGTTGCTGCCGCGCGTCCAGCAACCAGGGACTGCCCGCAGTGCCATCCCCTCGCACCTGGGCGTGGACACCCGCCACAGCGGAGACAATCCGCTCGACCTCGTCCGCCGCGGCTTGCACCGGAATCGCCGGAGTGACGAGTGACACACCATCGACATCCAGCGTCAACGAAAAGGCACCGGCGCTTGCGTCCGTCCAGACGGCCTGCAAGTCGTCCGATGTCTCCGACGCCCAGACCGCGCCCGTTCCTTCCCCTGAGTGCAGCGACGCCTCGTCGAATTCAACAAGCTCCAAGCCGCCGCCCTGCAACAACCAAGGCGCGGCGTAGCGTCCTCGCCCCGTGACACGACTCAAGGCCACGCCCGGCAGTTCCGTCGCCGCCGCTCGAATCTGCTCCGGAGTCGCGTCGAACGCGATCGGCGCGGAAACGACACGCTGACCATTCTGTGTCACTGCCAGTTGAAATGAGCCGCCCGTGGCGTTCGTCCACACCAGCAACGATCGACTGTCGATCTTATCATGACCGGCTTTACCGCCCACCAGGCCCTGACTAATCGCCGACTTCACGATCACGGGCAGCGGAAGCGACACGGCCAGCAGCCGGGCGTCGGGGTCGATTCCCTGCAGTTCGTGGGACACACCGCGGGCATCGCGCAGCTTCTGGCGGCCCCCCAGGTCGATCGCGGGAGGACTCCTGTCCGCAGCGGCGCGCAGGGATACCACATACCGCGGCCGCGTGGCGTCGAAATCCGGGTTGGACTCGTTGAAGGCGAAATACCCTAGGCCGTCCGTGACGCCTTCAACCGGCTTGCCTGTCACCTGCCGGAACACCACCGGCGTGCCATCGACCAGTTGCGGATCCTGCGAGAACACCAGCCCCAGGCCCGCCTCGACTCGGTCGATGACCAGTGTCCGTCGCCGCGACGCATCCGCCTCCTGAGTTTCCAGGCTCGGCTTCGCATCCTGCACTCGCGGATCCGCCGCGCGCGCCTGCGACTCCGAATCAGCAAGCCGCACCACGCCCGGCGTCTCCGGATCGACGATCGCATGGTATCGCCGTCCGTCCTCCAGTCCGGGCACGCGGGTTCCCATCGCCTGCATGTACGTGATCGGCTGCCCGTTCAACAGGTCAACCACCTGCCGTGGCATCGACAACGGCAAATCCCCTTCGCCCGTTCCCTGCTTGGGGAAGTTGAAATGCACCGTCCCCGAGGCAGCATCAAACCCGAAGACCTGCAGCGAACGTCCGTCCTCGGTGCGAAACAGCGGATTGTCGTTCAGGTCGATCACACGCCCCTGGCTATCGAGCAGTTGGATCGACGCGCCGGCATCCCCGTCGACTCGATCGAGCACGCGCACGCGATAATTGCCGGCGGGAAGGGCACCGAGCAGGTTTCCCGCCGCGTCGTTCCATCCCAGATAGTGACCCGCGAGCGGTGTGTAGGTAACCTCCTCGCCGTTCGTGAAGAGCGGCGACTGGTCGAGCCATTGTTCCACATCGAACTGCAAGGCATCGCGACCAGCTGCGTCGACGCTGGTGATCGGCAGGATGCCCTTCGCGGACCGCAGGGTCGGAAACCCAGTCCCGAAGGAGATCCGATTCCCGGCCTGCGCATCACTCGGAGTCAACGCCAGGCCCAGTTCCCGAGGCGCTGTCGAGTCCACGATCGCGTAGTAGCGACGATCCGACGCAAGGCCGGGAATCCAGCCTCCACCGTTCGAGTAACGCACTTCGTCACCGGTCTGCAAGCCCACCTCGGTCGGAAAGACGAGGGCCTTCCGTGCGAAGTCCAACTGCAGCGTGGGACTGAAGGTCAGTTTCGACGGTGCGATGGACTTGCCCGCGGTGATCTTGCCATCCACGAGCACTTCGACGGTGGCTTCTCCGTCCACATGCGAGTAGGCCGCGCCCACCATCCCATCGTCGTACGACGCCGCCGTGGTGAAGCCCATGTTGACGTTCACGCCCGATGCGTTGAGCGCCACGGAGGAACCCGCTTCGATTGCAGAGTTGACGGCGGTCGAGACTCGCGACGTCGACTTCACCTGGTTGATAGTCACCGCCAGTGCCGTGCTCTTCTTGCTCGCGCTCTCGGCATTGGTGTTGCCGGACGCGTTCGCGAACATCAGCGACACGTTGCTAGCGGAGGTCGCGAGCGACACGCCAGCGGCGGCCTTGATGGAGGCGCCCGTCGCGAGCGATGCGGTGGCCTCCACATCGGTGAGGATGAACCCTGCCGCAATACCGCCGGGAATGGCCCCCTTCGTCACGCGATCCGCCAACGTCGACCAGACGGCCTGCCCCATCTGATTTAGCGACACAGTGCTGCTCACGGAAACTGCACTGGTGCTCCTCACCTGCGCATTGGTGCCGATCACGATGGTGGATGCCGGTGTCCTGACAAGTCCCGTCAGCGGCAGGCTGGTCAGGTTGTTGACGATGCTCGTCGTGATGTCGTACAGCTGGCCATAAGCCGTCTTGTTGTAGTCCTTCAGCCCCGCCGACAGTTCATCTCCGGCACTCGTCGACATCTCGATGCCACCAGCATCCAGGACGACGCGTTCGCCAATGTCGATTTTTGCCACCTGCCCGCCCGCTTGGACGAGCGTCTGGATTTGGTTCCAGATGGAGATGTTGGCAACTTTCGTGATGTTCTCCGACTTGAGCGAGATGACGCCGTCGCGGTTCGGTGAACGGGAAAGCAGTTGGGAGTCCTGCCCGATCGTGATCTCCGGAGCGTTCAGCCGGATGTCGCCACCCGCCGCGTTCAGAATCGCGCCGGGCTTCACCGTAATGCAGCGGCTGTGCTCGAGGACAATCGCCTCGCCTTGCGAATCCTGGCTGGACACCTCCAGGCAGTCGGTCGCCATCAGCAGGCGATCCTCCAGCCGCTCACACGCCCATGCGATGCCAAATTCGCCTCGTGCGTCCGCCAGCCGCAGTGGCCCATCAACGCCCCCGCCGACGCTCCTGAGCCATCGCGCGCCCCCCTTTTTACTGCGGCCGCGGTAACTCCGCTTCAACTCATCGCGAAGATCGAACTTGTTGGTCATTCCCTGCTACCCCTGCGTCGAGCCGGTTCATCACGAAGACACCTAACTGCAGCCATACCGGCCCAATGTCTATTAAAGTCGATCCAGCCCGAAGTTACCAAGCTGAATCGTGCCCCGAGCACTCGCAACCAACTTGTAAAGGCCAAAACCGTAGTCAGTTCAGTCCCGCTGCTTACGAGATGAAACACGGAGTCGGCACACGCCGTGTGCCGATCCGAAGTGCCAACCCACCAACCCAAGCACCGTACGATCGCCGATCCCGCCCCACGATCGGGCACCATGCCGAGCAGCAGACGACCGACGCCGCGATGCTCGATGCGATCGCGCGCCGCCCCAGTTCGGCACACGGAGTCGGCACACGCCGTGTGCCGATCCGAAGTGCCAACCCACCAACCCATGCACCATACGATCGCCGACCACCTGCGCGTGCTGGAGGAGTTTGGCGGGCTCGAG